>DASSMT010000134.1:0-10767 GCA_035688655.1 Polyangiaceae bacterium
GGCGCGGGCGGCGCGTTCTGAACTTTGAAGTGATGGGCATAGTCAGCGCGCATCTATTCGTGCACGTGCGTCTCAAATCGCAGAAGTTGTCGTTCGCGCACGAACCAATGCCGTTCGGTTAGGCGCCGACGGTGGAAATAAATCGCGCCTTCGCTATTTGGGAGCGGCAACCCGTCCTCGCGCGGGGGAAGATTCGGTGTTGACCGAACGGCATTGGTGCACGAGCAGGCTTCGGCGCGCGCTGCCGAAAACGGCGCGCGACATCACCCGACCGCGCGAAGCGTCGCCACACGACGCCGAAGGCTGTGACGCCCTCGGCCGTGTTCCGTGACCATCAACCCTTCTCTCGAGTCTTCACTTGGTTCGGCGCGGTGGCCATGGCCGTGAGCAGCTCGCGGTTCATCTTGGCGATGAAGCTGATCGGGATGTCCTTGGGGCAGGCTGCTTCGCACTCTTTGTGGCTAGAGCAGTGGCCGAAGCCTTCAGCGTCCATTTGGGCGACCATCTTGCGCGCGCGATCGGCGCGTTCCGGCGCGCCCTGGGGGAGCAGGGCCAGGTGTGCGATCTTGGCCGAAGTGAACAGCGCGGCCGAGGCGTTCGGACAAGCGGCGACGCACGCGCCACAGCCGATGCACGCGGCGGCCTCGAAGGCCTCGTCGGAGTCGGGCTTGGGCACGGGCAGCGAGTTGGCTTCGGGCGCTGCGCCCGCGCGCACCGAGATGTAGCCGCCGGCTTGAATCACGCGATCGAACGCGCTGCGATCGACCACCAGGTCGCGCACGATTGGGAAAGCCGCGGCGCGCCAGGGCTCGATCGTGATTTCGTCGCCGTCGTTGAACGTGCGCATGTGCAGTTGGCAGGTGGTGGTGCTCTTGGCAGGGCCATGCGGCACGCCGTTGATCACCATGCCGCACATGCCGCAGATCCCTTCTCGACAATCGTGGTCGAAGGCGATCGGGGCTTCGCCCTTTTGCGCCAGGCCTTCGTTCACCACGTCCAGCATCTCCAAGAACGACATGTGGTCGTTGATGCCTTTGGCTTCGTAGCGCACGAAGCTGCCCGGCTCGTTCGGGCCTTTTTGGCGCCAAACATTGAGCACCAGGTTCATCAAGCGCGCCATTACTTGTAGCTCCTCTGACTGGGATGCACGTATTCGAAGCTGAGCGGCTCTTTGTTCAGCTTGGGTGCGTTGGTCGCACCGCTGAATTCCCAAGCCGAAACGTAAGAGAAAGCGTCGTCGTTGCGTTTGGCTTCGCCCTCTTCCGTCTGGTGCTCTTCACGGAAGTGGCCACCGGCCGACTCTTCGCGCGCGAGGGCGTCGATGCACATCAGCTCGGCGAGCTCGAAGAAGTCCTCCACGCGACCGGCCTTCTCGAGCATACCGTTCAGCTCTTCGCCGCTGCCGACGATGCTCAAATCACGATAGAATTGCTCACGCAGCTCGGGGATCTTGCCGAGGGCGAGCTTCAAGCCCTCAGCCGTGCGGCCCATGCCGCAGTTGTCCCACATCAACGTGCCGAGCTCGCGATGATAGGACTCGGGCGTGCGTTTGCCGCCGATGCTCAATAGGCGCTTGATGCGCCCCTCCACGTCGGCAAGCGTGCGCCGCACGTCGGGGTGCGAGTCGTCGATGCCGCCGGGCTTCACGCCAGCGAGGTAGTTTGGCACCGTGACCGGCAGCACGAAGTAGCCGTCGGCCAGGCCCTGCATCAGCGCGCTGGCGCCCAAGCGATTGGCGCCGTGGTCCGAGAAGTTTGCCTCACCACCCACGAACAAGCCCGTGATCGTGCTTTGCAGGTAATAATCGACCCACAGCCCGCCCATCGTGTAGTGGATGGCGGGGTACATGCGCATCGGCACTTCATACGGGTTCTCGCCGGTGATGCGCTCGTACATCTGGAACAAGTTGTCGTAGCGCTCGGCCACCACTTCGCGCCCCAGGCGCTTCACGGCGTCGCCGAAGTCCAAGTACACGCCGCGTCGCACGCCGGCCACTTCCGGGCCCACGCCGCGGCCCTGATCGCACATGTCTTTTGCGCGCCGCGAAGCGATGTCGCGCGGCACCAAGTTGCCGAAGCTCGGATACAGCCGCTCTAGATAGTAGTCGCGCTCGCCTTCGGGGATCGATTTCGGGTCCTTCGAGCAATCCGCGACATTTTTCGGGACCCAGACGCGGCCGTCGTTGCGCAGAGACTCACTCATCAGGGTGAGCTTCGATTGGTAATCGCCGCTTTGCGGGATGCAGGTCGGGTGGATCTGCGTGAAGCAGGGGTTCGCGAAATACGCGCCGCGCCGATGCGAGCGCCAGGTGGCAGTGGTGTTGCAGCCCTTGGCGTTGGTCGAAAGGTAGAACACGTTGCCGTAGCCGCCGCTGCACAGCACCACCACGTCCGCGGTGTGGGCTTCGATCTTGCCGCTGACCAGGTTGCGCGTGACGATACCGCGCGCCACGCCGTCGACCGTGATCAGATCCAGCATCTCGGTGCGCGGATACATCTTCACGGTCTTGGCTTCGATCTGCTTCGACAGCGACTGATACGCACCCAAGAGCAGCTGTTGCCCGGTCTGGCCGCGAGCGTAGAACGTGCGCGCCACTTGTGCGCCGCCGAAGCTGCGATTGCCGAGCAAACCGCTGTATTCACGCGCAAAGGGCACGCCCTGCGCCACGCACTGATCGATGATGTTCACGCTCAGCTCGGCCAAGCGATACACGTTCGACTCGCGCGCGCGGAAATCACCGCCCTTCACGGTGTCGTAGAACAGGCGGTACACGCTGTCGCCGTCGTTCTGGTAGTTCTTGGCGGCGTTGATGCCGCCCTGCGCGGCGATGCTGTGCGCGCGCCTGGGGCTGTCTTGGTAGCAGAAGCAAGACACGTTGTAGCCGAGCTCGCCCAGCGTGGCCGCGGCCGCGCCGCCCGCCAGCCCCGAGCCGACCACGATCACCTTGTACTTGCGACGATTGGCCGGGTTGACCAGCTTGCTCTTGAAGCGAGCTTCGTTCCAGCGGCCTTCGATCGGACCTGTGGGTGCACGAGCGTCTAATTGCATCAGCGAATCACTTTCGATTTCCGGGCTCGAACTACGGCGTTCGGCTCGCCTCTCACTTCACCAGCCCCAAGAGCACCGTGAGCGGCAGGAACACGTTGCCGGCCGTCACCAAGAACGCGAGGCCGCGCGCTACCAGCTTGAGGCGTGCGTTGTAGCGCGGGTGATTGAAGCCAATCGACTGCAGCATGCTGAACGCCCCGTGATAGAGGTGCATGCTGAGCATCAGGTTCGCGAACACGTACAGCACGACGACCCAGG
Source organism: Polyangiaceae bacterium (assembly GCA_035688655.1). Classification (GTDB taxonomy): domain Bacteria; phylum Myxococcota_A; class Polyangia; order Polyangiales; family Polyangiaceae; genus PMG-095. Next base: position 3,307 of record DASSMT010000134.1, read on the forward strand.
GGATCGAAAATGCATGCACGAAGTTCGAATACACGTCTTCCGGTATGTGCTCGTAGTCACCGAGCGCAGTCCCCGGAAAGGTGAAGTGCGCGAGGTGGAAGACGATGTACGCGAGCAGAATCGGCCCGGTGTACTTCATCATCAAGCCCGCGTAGGTCGTGGCGATGTTCTTCTTGACCTTGTACGCCACGGGCCGCGCGGCGATGCTCTTGCCGTACAGCTCGAGCACGAGCGCGGTGTGCACGAGCAGCGCGACCAGCAGCACGCTGCGCGTGCCCCAGAGCAAGAGCGCGTTGTGCTTGATGCCCTCGGCGTAGCCGTTGAACACTTCCGGGCCCAAGAGGACCTGAAGGTTGCCCAGCATGTGGCCGATGACGAACCCGAACAGAATCACGCCGCTGACGGCCAACGCCGCTTTCTTACCGACCGACGTATCGAACAGCGTGAGAGCTTTTTGTGTAGCCATGTCTGACGCGCACGGAGCGCCGTGCCCAGATTGATGCGGGGTGTTTACCACTTTGTGCGGCGCAAGTTCACTCTTTCGCGCGTCTCGGGCGCACGTCGCTTGCGCGCCTGCGCCGCTGCGACGGCGTCGCCCATCGGCCCCTAGGCCGATCGCGAAGAACCGCACGAATTTGGGGCTTTCGGGGCCCGTTTACTCAAAGGGCCCCGAAACAGTCCGACATGCTCAGGCAGTGCCTTTCAGCAACTGCCGCAGCACGAACTGAAGAATACCACCGTGCTTGTAGTAGTCGAGCTCCACCAAAGTATCGATGCGCGCCAGCGCCTCGAACTTCTTCTGCGAGCCGTCCGCCGAGGTCGCGGTCACCGTCAGCTTCACCCCCGGTGCCAGGCCCGAGGCCACGCCGGCAATTGCGTACGTCTCTTCGCCGCTCAGCCCGAGGCTCTCGCGGTTTTGGCCGTCGAGATACTGCAGTGGCAGCACGCCCATGCCGATCAGGTTGCTGCGGTGGATGCGCTCGTACGACTCCGCAATCACAGCCCGGATCCCGAGCATGAACGTGCCCTTGGCCGCCCAGTCGCGCGAAGAGCCGGAGCCATACTCTTTGCCCGCAAGAATCAGAAGCGGCGTGTTGTCGGCGCGGTATTTGACCGAGGCGTCGTAGATCGAGGTTTGCTCGTTCGTCGGCAGATAGCGAGTCACGCTGCCTTCGACCCCGGGCACCAGTTGATTGCGTAGGCGCACGTTGGCGAACGTGCCGCGCATCATGACCTCGTGGTTGCCGCGGCGCGCGCCGTATTGATTGAAGTCCGCCGGCTTCACGCCGTGCTCGACCAGGTACGCGGCCGCCGCCGAGTTCTTGGCGATATTGCCCGCGGGCGAGATGTGATCCGTGGTCACCGAGTCACCCAGCACGGCCAGCACCCGCGCGCCCGAGATGTCCTTCACGGGCGCGGGCTCGATGCTCATGTTCTCGAAGAACGTGGGCTTGCGCACGTAAGTGCTGTCTTCCGACCAGGAGAAACGGCTGCCTTCCGGAACCGGCAATGCGCGCCAGGCATCGTCGCCCGCGAACACCTCGGCGTATTCTTCTCGGTACATTTTCGAAGTCACGTGCGCCTGCACGGTCTCGGAGATATCCTTGGTCGAAGGCCAAATGTCCTTCAAGAACACGTTCGTGCCGTCGGCAGATTGGCCGAGCGGCTCCGTGGCAAAGTCGATGTCGATGCGCCCCGCGAGCGCATAAGCGACGACCAAGGGCGGGCTCGCCAGGTAATTGGCGCGCACGTCCGGGCTGACGCGACCTTCGAAATTGCGATTGCCGCTGAGCACGCTGACCGCGACCAAGTCTCCTTCGTGGATGGCCGAGCTGATGCTCTCGGGCAGCGGCCCGCTGTTGCCGATGCAGGTCGTGCAGCCGTAACCCACGACGTTGAAGTGCAGCGCCTCGAGGCTCGGCATCACACCCGCGGCCTTCAAGTACTGCGTCACCACTTTGGACCCGGGGGCGAGGCTGGTCTTCACCCAGGGCTTCACGCTCAGGCCTTTGGCCACGGCATTCTTCGCGAGCAGACCGGCACCGAGCATCACGTACGGGTTCGAGGTGTTCGTGCACGAAGTGATCGCGGCGATCACCACCGAGCCGTGACCGACCTCGAAGTTTGCGCCGTCGAGCGAGGTCTTCACGCGCGTGGTCAGATCTTCGGGCTTGGCCGGCGCGGGCGCGCCTTTGCCCTTGTTCTTGGCCAGCGCCACCATTTCGCCCAGGTTCTTGGCGAAGCCCGCGCCAACGTCCTTGAGCGCGACCTTGTCGTGCGGGCGGCGGGGTCCGGCCATGGTCGGCACGATCGTCGACAGATCGAGGTCGAGCGTGTCGGTGAACACCGGATCCGGCGCGCCCTTCTCGCGGAACAAGCCTTGCGCCTTGGCGTACGCTTCGATCAGCGCGGCGCGCTCTTCACTGCGGCCGGACAGGCGCACGTAGTTGATGGTCTCGGCATCGATCGGAAAAATACCGCACGTGGAGCCGAACTCCGGCGCCATGTTGCCGATGGTCGCGCGATCCGCGAGCGGCAGATGGTCGAGACCATCGCCGTAAAATTCCACGAATTTACCGACCACGCCCTTGTCGCGCAGCTTGCGCGTGATGGTCAGCACCAAGTCGGTGGCAGTCGCGCCTTCCGGCATCGAGCCGTGCAAGCGGAAGCCGATCACTTGCGGGATCAGCAGGTTGATCGGCTGACCGAGCATGGCCGCCTCGGCCTCGATGCCGCCCACGCCCCAACCGAGCACGCCGATGCCGTTGATCATCGTCGTGTGACTGTCGGTCCCGACGATCGTGTCCGGATAGGCGACGCCATCTTTGTCGAAGATGACGCGCGCCAAATACTCCAAGTTCACCTGGTGAACGATGCCCGTGGACGGCGGCACGACCTGGAAGTTGTTGAACGCGGTTTGCGCCCAGCGGAGGAGCACGTAACGCTCTTCATTGCGCTCGTATTCGCGCTGCGTATTCTTGAGCAGCGAGTCCTTGGCGCCGTAATAATCGACCTGCACGGAGTGGTCGATCACGAGCTCGGACGGGAACAGCGGATTGATCTTGGCCGGGTCGCCGCCCATCTTCGCCATCGCGTCGCGCATCGCGGCCAAGTCGACCACTGCCGGCACGCCCGTGAAGTCCTGGAGCACGACGCGCGCCGGGTGAAACGCGATCTCGGTATCGGGCACCGCTTTCGGGTCCCAGGCTGCGAGCGCCTCGATGTCTTTTTTGACGACCGCCTTGCCATCTTCACAGCGCAGCAGGTTCTCGAGCAGAATGCGCAGCGAGTACGGCAGCCGGGCCGCGTCCTTGCCGCTCGCGGCGGAGAACTTCGGGAGGCTGAAGTATGTGAATTTCTTGCCGTTTACGGCGAGCTCGGAACGCGTGCCAAAGGAGTCAAGGGAGCGGTCGGTCATATGCAATTCCTCGCCTGCCGGCGTACTCCAGTGGCCCGAGGCACGCAATCAATCGTTGTGACCTTTTGCCTCCGTGCATGCCGGCAACTCGGTGAATCCCTGGGCTATTTTTCCGGCAGGTTACGGCGCTGACAACTCCGCGCGCGGCGAGCCGGCGGACTCGCGAGCGAACTTCGAGACGAAGGCCGAATGACAGCCGCGGGCCTCGCCGTCCGAAGGACGGAAACGCCGAAGCTACGCCGGGGACACGGACGCTGGCCCGCCAGGATGGAAAATTGCCGACAAAACCAAGGCATTTTTAACCCGTCTGGGCGTGGCATCTTGAAACGGTTGCCCGGCCCGAGGTACCTTCAGAGGATCCGGCAATTTGCCGTTTTCAGGAGATTGACATGATCGCTCTCAAGAACATCCTCGGTTCCGTTGTCGCGGCGGCTGTCCTGGTCACCTCGACAGCGGCCTTCGCCGACGACGACGACGACAAGAAGACTGCAAAGAAGGAGCACAAACCCGCGGCAGCCCCCGAGCTCGCCGGCAAGGGCGCGCCCGCGGCCCTCGCGTTGATCGCTGGCGGCGCGGCCATCGTCATTTCGCGGCGGCGTCGTCAAAGCTGAGGCAGCGGAGAGGAGCCGCTTTGCCGAGCGAAACGCCCACGGTCTCTGAAGCGCGTGGCAAAAACATGCGTTGGAGTCGCTGGGCGGCCCTCTTCTTCGTCTTTGCCTGCGAGTACTACGCCATCGGCTGCAGCGTCGACGCACAGCTCGTCGCCAATGCGCGCGGTGGCCTTTGGTCGGCACTCATCAACTTCGAGCTGATCGCACGCGCGGCTTTCCTGTGCGCAACGAGCGCACTGGTTCTGATGCGACCGACCCGCATCCGCGTGCGGCCGCTCGAAGCGCGCACGGAGCGCGCGCTTTGCTGCGCTCACGCGCTCGTGTTCGTCGGCTTCTGGTGGCTCACGCGCGTGATGTTCGAGAGCGAAACGCCACCACCGGGTCCGGCATTGCTCTGGCTCGCGGCTTGGGGCGCGCTCGGCGTGGCCAGCGCAGTCAGCCTGTGCATCGGCTCGATCGGCGTGCCCGAGGTGCGGCCCAGCGCGTTGTTCGGTGCCTTCGGCGTGGGCCTGTCGCTCGCTTGGGTGATGAACGAGCTCGGCGCTTGGACGCAGGAGTTGTGGCACCCCTTCTCCGCTGCGGCGCTGGCGATGGCCGCGTTCTGGCTGAGGCTCTGCTTCACGGGCGTCGAGACCGACCCGGCGCAGCACGTGCTCGCGCTCGATGGCTTTGCCGTGCACGTGGAAGCCGGCTGCAGCGGGCTCGAGAGCCTGGGCATGGTGACGCTGCTCACGCTCTGCTACTTGGCCATCTTCCGCCGCGAGCTGCGCTTCCCGCGCGCGTTCGCGCTCTTGCCGCTGGGGCTCACGCTCGTATGGCTGGGCAATGGCGTGCGGCTCGCGATCATGATTTGGATCGGCGCGCGCATCAGTCCGGGGCTCGCGCTCGGAGGCTTTCATTCCAAAGCCGGTTGGGTGCTTTTCTCGGGGATTGCCTTGGGCCTCGCCTACGTGGGGCACCACTCACCCTGGTTCGCCAAAAAACGCGAGATCGCGGGCGCCCAGGACGATCGCGAGCTCACCACGGCCTTCCTCCTGCCCCTGATGGTGCTGCTCGCAGTTGCGCTGATCAGCGGCATGCTGGGCCGCAGCGACGGCGGCGGGTATGGCCTGCGCATGGCTTCCGGCGTGCTGACGCTCGCGCTGCTCTGGAGCAAGTACGGCGACCTGCGGTGGCGTGAACCGGGCGCCCTTGCCGCATGCTTGCTCGGGCTCGGGCTCGGACTGGTGTGGCTGGGCTCCGGCTGGCCCTTCCCCGCGGCAGACGCGGGTGATGCGCGCGGCTTCTGGCTGTTCGTGCGCGCGCTCGGTTTTTCGACCGTCGTGCCCCTGGCCGAAGAACTCGCGTTTCGCGGATACCTGCTGCGCGTCTTACAGAATCGCCGCTTCGAACGAGTCTCGTATCGCTCGGGGCCATGGTGGGCGGTGGCCATCTCTTCGCTGGTGTTCGGCGCGCTTCACGATCGTTGGTTGGCCGGCACCGTCGCGGGCCTCGTGTACGCTTTGATTCAGATCCGCGGCGGTCGCTTGCGAGACGCGGTGCTGGCCCATGCCAGCACCAACGCCACCTTGGCGGTCTTCGCGCTCGCGCTGCAAAATCCCTCCATTTTCGGCTGACTCGGCGTCTCTGCCGATTTTTGGGGGGCGCTCGCAGCTCCTGCAACGCAGCTCCGAGTGCGCGCTACCTGCGCGTGCTGCGTGAGCGCGAAGTTCAGAACGTGGTGCCCAGCGCGAGACCCAGTTGCCCTGGACCGGGCGCGAATGCCCAGCCTGTCGGCTTTTCTTTGGCCTGTTTCGCCGGCGGATCGAAGCGATGGCTGCTTTCGCCGGTGAGCAGCAACACCACACCGGTGCCGAGCGCGGCTGCGCCCACGCCAATCGCGACGTAGCCGGGGATGTCGCGCGCCTTGGCGCTGTCGTAGGCGTCTTTGGCGTTCGCGACCTCGGCGTCGCACTGCGCGGGATCACCTTGCTCCGAACCTTGGTCGCACACCGAGCCGTCGTTGGGATCCATGCTCACGCGATCGACCCACTGATTGTAGGTCGCGAGCGTGTCGCTCTTTTTGCCACTATTCACGGCCAACCAGGCCACGCCGCCACCTGCGACGGCGACGCCGGCTCCGGTGAGGATCCAGCCCCAGGTGCGGTGCATGCGCACGTTGTCGTTGTGCGCTTTGAGCGCCTCGGGAGTGGGCAGCAAGTACGGCGTGAGCAAGAGCGGCTTTCCAGCCTCGAGCGTGATGTCTTGGTCGAAAGGTTGGTAGCCGGCCTGTTCGAGGTGGACGTGGTGCGGTCCCTTCGGCAAGCGGAGCGTGCCGGTATACGGGCGCAACGACTCCAGATCGATGCTCAGGTTCAAGTGCGGCTCGCGCACCGAGATCGTCAAATCTGCGCCTTCGGTGGCGAGCGCTTGCTTGTCGATGGCGAGCTCGAACGTGACTTCGGCGGTCGAGCTCTCGCCCACCTCCACTTGCTGTTGCGCGGTCAGATAGCCCGCGCGCCGCAAACTGACCGTGTGCCGACCCGCCGGGACGGCAAGCGACGAGGTCAGCGGTGTCTTTCCAGCCACTTGCTCGTCGAGCAGCACTTCGGCATCGCTGATGCGCGAGCGAACCGTGAGGTTCGCGGGACGCTTGGCCGTGCTCAGCACCAACTCGAAATTGACCGAGGCGTCCGCATTGCCGGCGACGATGATTTCCTTGCGCGCATGCGCGTAACCCTCGGCGACTGCACCGATCACGTGGCTCCCCTCGGCCACACGCAGCGGCGCGCTGAGTGGGGTAGTGGCGACCTCGACACCGTCGACATCGATGCGCGCCCCGGGGGGCACCGTGGTCACCGAAACGCGCCCGATGCGCTGCTGTTGATCGGCGAGCGTCTTTTGGGCGCGTTCGCGCTGCTCCGCCGAGAGCGTTGCCGAGTCGACCACGGCGCCGAGCGCGTCGACCGCATCGACCGGGCGACCCATCGCCGCGTACACCAGCCCGATGTTGAACAGCACGATCGGGTTCGGCATCAACGCGTAGGTCTGCTTGAACTCGGCCAGCGCCCCGGCGTTGTCGCCTTCGTTGAACAGCTGCAACCCGCGATCGAAGCGCTGCGCGGCCTGGGCCTTGTTGAGCTCGGCCTCGCTCTTGGGCGCGGGCTCACTGCTCGCGGCAGGCGCCGCTTTGGCAGCGGGCTTCGCGGCGGGCGTGGCCTTCGGTGTCGCAGTGGGCTTTGGCGCCGCTGCGGGCGCGGCCGGCGCCGGCTTCGGCGCTGCTGCGGGCGCGGCCGGTACGGGCTCGGCGTGTGCGGGTGAAGTGGAGAGATAGAGAGCGCTGGGTAGCGCCAGCCAGGAAATCCGCCGGATCATTTGAATGGGTTGTCTTTGGCCAGACCCCGCTCATCGGCGCGACCCGGACGCGGGGGCGCTACGCGAGGCGCGGCGGAG
>DASSMT010000146.1:0-3240 GCA_035688655.1 Polyangiaceae bacterium
TCTCGTCCGCCTCTCGACCGCCCGAGCGCTGGCATCCGGCGGGTGAGAACGCGAAATCACGTTTCTGTTGTTGATGGTCACGAGTAGCGCCGCAGAGCACTCAGCCTTCGGCGTCGCGGCCGGCGCATTTTTTCAGGAACCTTTGCGCGTCGGCTGCTGTCGATCGACGTACGATGGCAGATCGGCGCGACGTGGCCGCGCATCCGGTCTACCTTGGTGGCGGCGTGGCCGATTCGGACGAGCAGAGCGAGCGTAAGTTCATCGAGCGCTTGGCTCAGCGCGACGAGCGAGCCTTCAACGAACTGGTCGAGCTGTACGAAGCGCGTGTCTTCCGTCTGCTGCTGCGCATGCTGGGCCGGCGCGACGAGGCCGAGGACATGGCGCAGGAGGTCTTCGTGCAGATCTTCAAGGCGGTCGGCACGTTTCGCGGAGACTCCAAGCTGAGCACTTGGATTTATCGCGTCAGCGTCAATCTGTGCAAAAACCGCATGAAGTACCTGGCGCGTCGTCACAGCGACGGCGAGGACGAGCTCGAACCGGTGGCTGAGCGCGCCACGCTCGACGAAGCCAAGGGCGTGACCTTCGGTGACGTCGCACAGCCTGATCGTTTGGTCGAGGGTTACCAGATGGAACGGGTGGTCCAGCAGTGCATCGCCGCGCTGGAGCCGGATTTTCGCGAACTGCTGATTCTGCGAGATTTGGAAGATTTGAGTTACGAGGAGCTGTCGGAGATCACGGGTTTGCCCGACGGCACCGTGAAAAGTCGGCTGCACCGCGCCCGCAGCATGCTCAAGGCCCACGTCGAGCGTAAGATGGGAGAGAAGATTCGATGAGCGACCCCGGTCCCGATCCCGGCCAAGACGCCGCCCACGACCTCGAAAACCGCGAGGCCGCTCCGCCTTCGCACGAGTCGCACGAATCTCTGCGCTCGATGCTGCGCGGTGCCCTGCGCGAAGAAGAGCCGCCGCCCAACGTACTCGCAGGCGTGCAAAAGCGCATTCGCGAACGGAGCAACGGCAAATTCTACGCGGACGGTTGGAGCACCGCCAAGCACCCTCCGCTCAACACCTACCTCGTGACCAGCCTGATCATGCTCACCATCCTGGCCATCAGCTACGCACTCCTGAGCCCGCTCGTGGGTGCGCCCGTGCCCGTGAGAAACCAACCCGTCCCCGTCCAAGTCATCCCGCGTTGAGCCACGGGCGCCCGGAAGGCTCCCAGAGAACCGCCAAAACTCCAAAACGCCAGAAGAGCGAGAAAGGATTTTGGGTTTTGCAGAGCAGGAACGACGCCTGAGCGAAACCTCTCTCTCCATGCGCGCGCAGCGCCGCACGCTCCGTGTCCGTTTTCCTCCCTCTCTCCATGCGCGCGCGGCGCCGCACGTTCCTCCTCCCTCTCTCGGTGCGCGCGCAGCGCCGCACGCTCCGTGTCCGTTCTCTTCACTCTTTTGGTGCGCGCGTAGCGCCGCACGCGATCGCGCCGGGCGCCGGAAGGCAGTACAGCCGCATGCCCGGAACTAAAACGAGCGCAAAGTCTTGGAAGACCAGATCACGATCTGCGAACGAGATGGAGACCTACGAGAACTGACCGAACAGGCGCATGCTTTCCCTCAGCTTCAGCGCGGGCGGCCCAGCGCCCCGTCCGAGCGTGCGCCAACGCGAGTCTCTCGACGCGCGCCGCAGGCGCCGCGCGTCCCTATCTCAACGCTGTGCGCAGCCCCCCACGCCCAACCGCTACTGAATCCACCGCGCCACGACACACGTGATGTTATCGGGTCCGCCGTTTTCGTTGGCGCTTTCGATCAGGCGCTGCGTCGCAGTGGGCAGATCGGGCGCGTTGAGCACGATCTTCAAGATGTCTTCGTCGGTGACCGGCCCGCACAGGCCGTCGCTACAGAGCACCACGCAATCGCCGGCGCGGGGCGCCTCGAAGCGCGTGTCGACCTTCACGGTGTCTTTCATGCCCAGCGCGCGCACGATCACGTTCTTGTGCGGGAAGTTCGCGATTTCCTCTTCCGTGAGGCGCTTCATCTTCTTGTAGTCGTTGAGCAGCGAGTGATCTTCGGTCAGTTGCTCGAGCGAGCCATCGCGGATGCGATACACGCGGCTGTCACCGACATGCGCGACGTAGACGCCGTCTTCGACCGCGAACAACGCGGCGAGCGTAGTGCCCATGCCGCGTTGCTTGGCGTTTCGCTGCGCTTGCTCGTAAATGCGCAGGTTGCACAGCTTGATGCCGGTGATCAGGCGGTTCTCTTCGTAGCCTTTGCCGCGGTCCATCTTGTACGGCCAGGTGCGCTCCGGGTCGTCCGCGGTCGCCGCGAAGAACTCTTGCAGCGTGTCGACCGCCATCTTGGACGCGACTTCGCCGGAGGCGTGTCCGCCCATGCCGTCCGCAACGACGTACAAGCCGTACTCCGCCATGATCGCGAAGTTGTCCTCGTTGTGAGCACGTTTGCGGCCGACATCCGTTTGGCCAGCGACTTCGATACGCAGGGGCCGATTCAAGCGTACATTCCGTGAAAAAGCCGGTCCGAACCCGGGCTGTGGGGAGGCCGATGATCGCTAGGCTTTTGCCCTTCTGTCAATGATTTCCTGGAATTGCTCACTTTCACGGCTCGGGCGCTAGGGGTTCGGCGGCGACGCCGGCCGAGGTTCTGCCTCCGCAGGGTTGGACTTGATGACGCGATCATTTCGCGCGGGCGCGAGCGTAGGCGCTTCCGGAGGAGACGCAGTCGTGAGCAGCACTTCGCGGTAGCGGCCGTCGCTGAGCACCGTGAGGCGCGCCGCAGAGCTCGGTTCTCGATTTTCGATCGCGTCGGCGAAGGTCTCTGCGCTCGCGATCGGTTTACCATCCACGGCCAGCACGACATCGCCGACCCCGGGAGGGCCTGCGCGTAGCCCGGAGCTCGCGGCGGGGCTCTCCGGCGAGACCGCTTCGACGCGCACGCCGCGCGCGAAGCCGGCGTCGAACGCCACCACTTGCACGCCGAGCCAGTAATTCTTGCGCGGGGGCGCCGCGCGCAAGAAATCTCGGACGGCGGTCAAGGGGGCCGCATAGGGCGAAGGTGTGCAGCCGCGCTTGTCGCTCATCGAGCACGCGCGCGCGACGATCGCCACGACCTCGCCCTGGTCGTTGACGAGCGGCGTGCCGAGGTCGCTCGGCTTCGGCGCGGACGAGAGCTCGTAGGCGTCGGCCAGCTCCGCGCTGTCGGCGCCGCGGAATACGTTCTTTGCTTTG
>DASSMT010000167.1:0-14888 GCA_035688655.1 Polyangiaceae bacterium
CTCTGCCACGACCGTGCCCCACGGATCGACCACCAAGGAGTGGCCGTACGTGGTGCGCCCCAGCGGATGCTTGCCCCATTGCGCTGCGGCGACGACGAAGCATTGCGCTTCGATCGCGCGCGCACGCAGCAGCGGATGCCAGTGATCCTTGCCGGTGTGAGCGGTGAACGCGGCCGGAACCAAGAGCACGTTCGCGCCCCGTTCGACCAAAGCGCGGTAGAGCTCGGGGAAACGCAGATCGTAGCAAATCGAAAGGCCGATGCGAAACCGGCCGATGTCGAAGGTGACCGGCGATTCTCCGGCGCTCGTGCTGGCCGATTCGGCCAGCACCGTGCCATCACGCAAGGCCACGTCGAACAGGTGGATCTTGCGATACGTGCAGATCAGCTGCCCGTCAGGGCCGTAAACGAGCGCCGTATTGAACGGCCTCGCCGCGTCGTCCGAGGCCTCCGGGAAGCCACCCGCAACGAGATACACTTCACACGAGCGCGAAAGCTCCGCGAGCGCACGCTGGATCTTGCCGGCGGGGTCCGCGAGGCGCTCGGCCGCGTTTCGCTTGCCAGCGTGGTCGCCGAAATACGCAAAATTCTCGGGCAACAGCACCAGCCGAGCGCCTTCACGACGTGCACTGTCGACGAGCTTTTGGCACAGCTCGAGGTTTTGCTCGACGTCGTCGTTGCTCTGCAATTGCACGGCAGCGACGCGGAGTGTTTCGGGTTCCATGCCGGTGGCGGTATTGTAGACCCACATGGTCGATTACACCACCGGTGCCATGCAAGAGTTCGGGCCCAGCGCGCGTGGGCAGGGCCCTTTTGCGGTCGCGGGCCTGGTGCTGCTGTATGCGGAGTCTTGGGCCAATTTGCCGGCCGCGTTTCCGCTCCGCAAAGAGCGCATCGTGATTGGCCGGGAACCAGGCGTCGATCTCGAGCTGCAAGTACCCGCAGTCTCGCGCAAACACGCCGAGATCGGCTGGGCCAACGGCGCTTATCACGTGCGTGATCTCGGCAGCCGCAACGGCGTGATCGTCAACGGACGACGCGTGCCGGGCGCAGCCCTCGACGACTGCGACGAGGTGCGCGTCGGAGATGCGATTTTCAAGTTCGTCGAGCAGGACGCGGAGCTGTACGCGGGCTATCGCTTGGACGGCTCGATGACGCGCGGCGCGACGCGACGCGCGACCCGACCGAGCTTGCTCGTTGGCGGCCTGCAGATGGATCGCATCGTCGCCCAGCTCGAGCGAATCGCGCCGACGCCGCTCAGCGTGGTGTTGCGCGGCGCGAGCGGGACGGGCAAAGAGGTGGTGGCGAGCGAGCTGCATCGCCTGAGCGGACGCGCGGGGCGCTTCACCGCCGTCAATTGTGCGGCAATCCCGGCCCTGCTCTTGGAGAGCGAGCTGTTCGGCTTCAAGCGCGGCGCCTTCTCCGGCGCGGATCGCGACAAGCCGGGTCTGATCCGTGCGGCCGACGGCGGCACGCTGTTCTTGGACGAGATCGGCGATATGCCGCTCGATGCGCAGGCCAAGTTGTTGCGTGTGCTGCAGGCCAAAGAGGTGCTGCCCTTGGGCGCGACGGCGCCCGAGCGGGTCGACGTGCGGGTGGTCTGCGCGACGCACCGGGACTTGGGCAAGATGCAGCGGGATGGCCGTTTCCGCGAGGATCTATTCGCGCGCCTCAACGAGTACGAAGTCTTTCTTCCGCCGCTCCATGAACGCAAGGAAGACGTATACGTGCTTTCGCGCGTGTTCTTGGCGCGCGCGGGTCGGCCCGATTACAGCCTGTCGTTTCCGTTCATGACCGGCCTCTTGCAGCACGATTTTCCGTACAACGTGCGCGAGCTCGAAGCCTGCATCAAGCGCAGCGTGGCGCTCTCCGACGGTCCCGTGCTCGGCCCCGATGTGCTGCCCGACGCGGTGAAGGAAGCGATGACCGACTACGGCAAAGGCCACTCTCCGTCCCAACCGCCGATCGTGCGCGTTGCGGAGCCTGCCGCGCTCGTCGTGCCGAGCGAACCCGAGCTGCGCGCCTTGCTCGTTGCCCACCAGGGCAACGTCGCCGCGGTCGGCCGCGAATTGGGCAAGGCACGCATGCAAATCCACCGCTGGATGAAGCGCTACGGGATCGCGGTCGATGAGTTTCGGGACGAGTGACGCGCGCGGGAACTAGTCGCACACGTCGGGGCGGATTGCCGTGCGGGCCGCGGCGCACGCCTCCCTCCCGGCGCAGCGAGCCGTATCACAAACCCGAGCTCTGTAGGTTTTAGTCAACGAATTTGGGCAGTTACAGCAAAGCTCCTGACACACCGAAGCTGCCGAACAAGGGGAGCCCGGCGCTGCCCCAGGGCGCACGCTGGCTCGGCAATCCGCGCAGGTTTGCACGATTTCTGCCGCAAGATCGCCGCCATCCGGCTGCTCACGCACGCGCGAGCTCACGATCCCTGCCCGCTCGCACGGCTCCGGCTCGTGCGACCGACTCGGCGCGTCGCGACAACCGAGCGCGACCGATGCGGGCAGGGCGAGCCGCGCCATGGCGCGCAGGGGCGCCGCGAACCCGTGAGCTTTCGTCGAGCGCACCCGCATTTATTCTGAAGATATTGACTTTCGGCAGGAAAGAAAGCTAGCGAATCGCGCGTGCCGGCTCTTCCCGACTTTTTCGGGGGTGCCGGGGAAGGTCGAAACGTTGGCGACAGGCAAGAGCAAGACGAAGCACAGCTCCTCCGGCAAAGGGGAGCCGCCCAAGAAGCGACGCGGTGGAGGCGACGACGAGCCGCCGGTGTTCAACGAAGAGCCGGCAGCGCTGCACGAGGTCGCACAGACCCGCTATCTGAACTATGCCCTCTCCGTCATCACCAGCCGCGCCATCCCGGACGTGCGCGACGGCCTGAAGCCGGTGCAGCGCCGGATCCTGTACACGATGTGGCAACAAGGGGTGACCGGCGACGCGAAGCACCGCAAATGCGCGAAAATCGTGGGCGACGTGATGGGCAACTACCACCCGCACGGTGACGCTTCGATCTACGACGCGCTCGTGCGCATGGCGCAGTCCTTCAATCTGCGCGCGCCGCTGGTCGACGGCTCGGGAAATTTCGGCTCGCTCGACGGCGATCCCGCTGCTGCCTACCGCTACACGGAGTGCCGGCTGGCTACCCTCGCCGATCAGATCCTCGCTGAAATCGACGAAGACACCGTACATTTCCGGCCCAACTACGACGGCACCAAGCAGGAACCGGTGGTCCTGCCCTCGTCCATCCCCAACATGCTGATCAACGGCGCCTCCGGCATCGCTGTCGGCATGGCCACCAACATTCCGCCGCACAATCCGGAAGAAGTGGTGAACGCTTCGGTGCGTCTGCTCGACGCGCTCGTCGATGGCCGTCAGCTGACCTCGCGCGAGCTGTGTCGCACGATCAAGGGGCCCGACTTTCCGACCGGCGGGCACGTGGTGGCGAGCGCCGAAGAGCTGAAGCAGGTCTACGAGAGCGGTCAGGGCTCGATCAAAGTCCGCGGCACCTGGACGCTGTCGGAGACGGGTAAGTCCACGAAGACGCTGTACATCACGAGCATCCCGTACACGGTGAACAAATCCGTGTTGGTCGAGCGCATCGCCGATGTGGTGGTTTCGCGCAAGATGCCGATGCTGCTGGACGTTCGCGACGTATCGACGGACGACGTGCGCATCGAGCTCGAGCTCAAGAAAGAAGCCGACGAGCACAAAGTGCTCGCTTACTTGTTCAAGCACACGCCGCTGCAGACCAATTTCGCGGTCAATTTGACCTGCCTCGTGCCGACCGAAAACCCGGAAGTGGGTCGCCCGGAACGCCTGGATTTGCAGCAAATCCTCTGGCACTTCCTGCATTTCCGTCTGGACGTGGTGACCCGACGCCTGAGCCACGAGCTGAAGGCGCTCGACAAGCGGATCCACATCCTGGAAGGCTTCGAGAAGATCTTCGATGCCTTGGATGCCATCTTGAAGATCATCCGCGCGTCCGAAGGCAAGGCCGATGCCGCGCAAAAGATCATGGCGAAGTATCAGCTCGACGCCGAGCAGACCGACGCCATCTTGGAGCTGAAGCTGTATCGCTTGGCGCGCCTCGAGATCCTGGTGATCCAGAAGGAGCTCAAAGACAAGCGCAAGCGGGCCAAGGAGATCAAAGCGTTGCTCGAGGAGAAAGAGTCCAAGGGACGCTGGGCCCTGGTTCGCCAGGAGCTCGTGGCGGTCACCGAGAAGTTCGGCAAGAACGCCAAGCGTCGCACGTTGATCGAGAGCGTCAGCGAAGAGCAGGAGTTCACCGAAGAGGACCTGATCGTCGCCGAAGACAACGTGGTGCTGCTCACCGCGGACGGCTGGGTCAAGCGACAGAAAGAGATCAAGGACCCGATCTCCACGCGCCTGCGCGAGGGTGATGCGGTGCTCGCCTGCGTGGCCGGCTCTACGCGCGAGAGCCTGGCCTTCTTCTCGAATTTCGGCACTGTCTACAGCTGCCGCATGATCGATGTGCCGGCCACCACCGGCTACGGCGAGCCCATCCAAAAGCTGTTCAAGCTGAAGGATGGCGAGAAGATCATCGCCTGCTACTCGCTCGATTCACGCGTGATCGGCGATACGGCAGAACGCGGCGAAGGCCATCGGCCCAAGACGTACGCTGTGGCTGCCACCAGTGACGGCTACGCATTCAGTCTGGGCATCGCGCCGTTCTTGGAACCGAGCACGCGCAGCGGGCGACGCTACGCCAAGCTCGGTGAAGGCGTGACGGTGGTCGGAGTTTCGATCGTGCGCGGCAAAGAGGTCGTGATCGCGGCCACGCGCGAAGGCCGAGCGCTGATTTGCACCGTGGACGAGGTGAACTACCTGTCGGGTCCGGGCAAGGGCGTGCTCTTGGTCAAGCTCGACGATGGCGACGCTTTGGTCGGCATGAAGGCAGTCAAGGATGCCAACGACGCGCTGGTGCTCGAGACTTCTCTCGGCGGCGAGAAGCGCATCGCACGCGGCGACTACGAGCTGAGCGCACGCGGCGGCAAGGGACGAGAAGTGATCAAGCGCGGCAAATTCGTGCGCGTGGTGATCGAGACGCCCAGCGCCCCCCAACCCCTGTCCAACTAGCGGCGGATCATGGCAACGACGTACACGGCTAAAGACATCACGGTTTTGGAGGGGCTCGTCTGTAATCGGGGCGCAGCCCCGCGCCCGCTGAAGTGAATTCAGCGGGGCCCCACCCCAGGTTTTGGGGCCCCGACCCCAAAACAAATACCAGGCAGCTCATGGCTACGACCTACACGGCAAAAGACATCACGGTTCTCGAGGGGCTCGACCCCGTCCGCAAGCGGCCCGGCATGTACATCGGCGGCGTTGGCTCGGCCGGGCTTCATCACCTGGTCTGGGAAATCGTCGACAACTCGGTGGACGAGGCCATGAATGGCCACGCCAGCGAAATCAGCGTCACCCTGCACAAGGACGGGCAATCGGTCACCGTCAGCGACAACGGGCGCGGCATCCCGGTGGACATCCACCCCACGCACAAGAAGTCGGCGCTGGAAATCGTGTACTCGACCCTGCACGCCGGCGGGAAGTTCGAGGGCGGCAACTACAAGACCTCGGGCGGCTTGCACGGCGTCGGCGCATCCGTGGTCAATGCTTTGTCGTCCAAGGTACGCGTCACGGTCAAGCGCGACGGCGCCGAGTGGCAAATCGAGTTCGGCGCCGGTGTCGTCACTTCGAAGCTGAAGAAGCTCGGGCCCGCGAAAGGCTCGGGCACGACGGTCTTCTTTCACCCAGACCCGACCATCTTCCCGAAGATCGACTTCAACGCCGACACCATCCGCGAGCGCTTGGAGATCGCGAGCTACCTGCATCGCGGCGTGAAGGTGCACTTCAACGACGAGGGCAGCGGCAAGAAGGAGACCTTCTTCCACCAGGACGGCATCCTGGATTATCTGAAGAAGATCCTCGGCACGGCTCACGCCAAAGCCGTGCACGAGGCGCCCTTCGTGCTGAACAAGGATGCCGACGAGCTGCGGCTCGAGGTCGTCTTCCAATGGACCGAATCCACGGAAGAAGCGGTCAAGAGCTACGTCAATGGCATCCCCACGAGCTCGGGCGGCACGCACGAAAACGGCCTTCGCGCTGGCGTGGCCAAGGCGATTCGCAACTACATCGACACTCACAACCTGGCGCCACGCGGGCTCAGCCTGACCGCGGAAGACATTCGCGAGGGCTGGGCGGCGGTGCTCAGCGTGTTCGTCTCCGAACCTCAATTCCAAGGACAAACCAAGGAGCGCCTGAACAACCCGGAAGTGCAATCGGTGGTCGACGGCATGGTCCGCCCGGTGCTCGAGCAGTGGCTGAACTCGAACCGCACGGCCGCCGAACAAATCGTGGCGCGAATCATCCTGTCGGCGCGTGCGCGTGAAGCTTCACGCGCGGCCTCGGCTTCCGTATCGCGCAAGAGCGCGACGAATGGGCGGCTCACCTTGCCCGGCAAGCTGGCAGATTGCCTGACCCACAACCGCCACGACACCGAGCTGTTCATCGTCGAGGGTGACTCCGCCGGTGGCTCCGCCAAACAAGGCCGCGATCGGAACACCCAGGCGATCCTGCCCTTGCGCGGCAAAGTGCTGAACACCGAGGGCATGACCGTCGGCAAAGTGGTCGAAAACAAGGAACTCGCGGACCTGGTGACGGCCCTGGGCTGCGGCATCGGCGCGAATTTCGAGCTGAGCAGGCTGCGCTATCACCGCATCGTGCTGCTCGCCGATGCCGATTCCGACGGCCATCACATCACCACGCTGCTCTTGACGTTTCTGTACCGGCACTTACCGGAGCTGATCCGCCAGCAGCGCGTGTTCATCGCCATGCCACCGCTTTATCGCATCGACATCGGCAAAGAGACCTTCTGGGCCGCGGACGACGCTGACCGCGATCGTCTGCTCAAAGAGAAGCAGAAGGGCAACGCCAAAGCCGAGATCACGCGCTTCAAAGGTCTCGGCGAAATGATGGCCAAGACGCTGTGGGACACGACCCTCAACCCGAAGACGCGCCGGATGCTGCGCGTGAGCATCGCGGACGCACTGGAGACCGACCGCATCGTCAGCGAGTTGATGGGCAAGGACGCTTCGGCGCGGTTCCATTTCATCATGAATCGCGCCGATGAAGTCGGCGTGGGCGAGCTCGACGTGTGAGCGTCGCACGCGCCACGAGCGAACCATCCGGCCAGCAGGCGGATCGGAGCCACATTTGGCCGGTCCGCCCCATGCGCGACCGCGGTATTTTCGCTCTCCGCGACGGTTTTCGACGGTTTTGCCTGGCTTTTTCCGGCCCGGCTTGAGACAAGCCTGGGTCCGCGCTACGCGGGGCGCTTCCCGAGACTCCGGCAGCAGACTTTGGCACGCACGTGAAGGCACGATTCGACCGGTCAAATGCAAGGTAACTTTGCCGCTCGCTGCCAAGCTTGGACGCGCTTCATCCTGTTTCTGGCGCTGTTCTCGCTCGTGGTGCCACCCGCGTTCGCTCAGAACGCTGCAGGCCCGTCTGCGAGCAGCCCCGCACCCGCAGCCACTGACAAGACCGACAAGACGGACGAGCCGAGCGCGCAACCGATCGACGCGGAGCTGCCGAGCGAGCCACCGGCCGGCGCGACGCTGCCAGCGGGTGAGGCAGAGCTCGCTCGCGGCTTGCCCTTGCAGAAGATCGAAGTCCTCGGCAATCGCCGGGTCACGGCCGCAGATGTCCTCACCTATGTCCGGGAGCGCGTGGGGCAGCCGTTCAAACCCGAAACGCTGACCCAAGACGTGCGCGAGCTTTGGAATTCAGGGTTCTTCGACGACATCGAGGTCGACATGGAGCGCCACGACGACGGCGTGGACCTCCGGTTCGTGGTGCGCGAACGCCCGAGCATCGCCAGCATCGTCTTCGAAGGTAACGACGAAATCTCCAAGGACGACCTGAACGAAGGCATCGAGATCAAGGCCGCGACGATCTTGAGCCTGCCCGCGGTACGCCGCACCGTGCAGAAGATCCGCGATATGTACGCGGAAAAGGGCTACTTCCTAGCCGAAGTGCAATACGAGATCGTGCCTCAGAAGAACAACGAGGTCGCGATCAAGTTCAAGATCAAGGAGCACGGCCAGGTCAGCGTTCGCCGCGTCACGTTCATCGGCAACCAGAACGTGGACAGCGCCGAGCTGCGTTCGCTGATGCTCACCGGCAACGCCGGCTTCTTCGCATTCGGCTCGGGCGGCCCGTTCCGTCAAGACGCCTTCGAGCGAGACATCGCCGTGCTGAGCGCGATGTACTACGACCGCGGCTATCTTTCGGTCAGCATCAGCACGCCGCGCATCATGCTGACCCCGGACCGCAACGGCATCGAGGTCACTATCACCATCGATGAAGGCCCGCGCTACAAGATCCGCCAGCTGCGCGTCTACGAGCGCGGCGCGGGTGGCGCAGAGGTCGAACCGCTCGACGGTCGCCGGAACCTGCGCATGATGGTTCGCGCGGAGCCCGGACAGTACTTCAACCGCGCCGAGTTGCTGGAAGACCTGCAATCGATTCGCACGCTGTACCGCGACCACGGCTACGCCAACGTCGAAGCCAACCCGCAGACGCAGCTCGACCCCGAAACGCACGAGGTCGACGTCACGGTGCCGGTCGAGCGCGGCCCTCTCGTGTACTTCGAACGCATCGAAGTACGCGGCAACTCCAAGACGCGCGACAAGGTGATCCGGCGCGAGTGCGAGGTCGCCGAGGGCGAGCTGTTCAGCGAGACCAAGTTGGAGCGCTCGAAGCGCCGCGTCACGGCGCTCGGCTACTTCGAACGTGTGGACGTCTCGACCGAAGCCGGTTCGGCTCCGGACAAGATGAACGTGTACATCGAGGTCGCCGAAAAGCCGACCGGCACGTTTCAGGTCGGAGCGGGCTTCTCCAGCATCGAGAACTTCATTGCCACCGCGCAGGTGCAGCAAGCAAACCTGTTCGGCAACGGCCAGAGTCTGTCGCTACAGGCCCAGATCAGCAGCTTGCGCCAGCTGGTGAGCATCCGCTTCTTCGAGCCTTACTTCCTCGACAGCCTGTTCAACACCAGCGTGGATCTGTACGACCAGCTGCGCGTGTACAACGACTTCTCCCAGTCGAGCCGCGGCGGCGCGCTCACCTTCGGCTACCCGCTGATCGAGCCGGAGCTGAACGCGAGCGTCACCTACACCGCGTCGCTCGATCGCGTGTCGACCGCCGTTCGCTCCACGTTGCTCGGGACGAGCAGCGCGACCAGCGTGTTCACGCAGCTGCCGCTAGCCAATCTATTCAACGACGGCCTCACCTCCAGCATTCGTCCCGCGCTGACGCTCGACACGCGCGACAACCGCCTATTTCCGACCAGCGGCATCTATCTGTACGGCTCCAGCGAGCTCGCCGCCGCGGCCCTGGGCTCCGAAAACCAATTCCTCAAGCACCGCCTGATCGGTCGCTTCTATTATCCGATCGGCGCCGGCTTCGTGCTCAAGCTGAATGCCGAGTTCGGCCACGTGACGAGCCCGTCCAGCGAAGGCGTGCCGATTTTCGCGCGCTTCTTCCTGGGTGGCATCTTGGACGTGCGCGGCTACCGCTTCCGCACCATCGGTCCGCGCATCGGGCTCACGCACTCGACCGATCCGAATAGTGCTCCCATCGCGCAAGGCGCCAACATCGGCGGCAACATGCAGTACTTCCAGAATCTCGAGCTCGAGTTTCCGATCGTCGAATCCGTGGGCGTGCGCGGCGTGCTCTTCACCGACGCCGGCAACGCGTGGAACTTGGAGAACAACTACTGTAAGGCGGCCGGTCCCGCGAGTCTGTACCCCGCGGTCAGCCCGTGCTTCAACGGCCTCTCGAGCCTCGTGACCCTGCGCACCTCGGTCGGCTTCGGTATCCGTTGGTTCTCACCACTCGGTCCGCTGCGGTTCGAGTGGGGCTTCCCGCTCAAGCCGTTGCCGTACGAAGAACACAGCGTGTTCGAGTTCACGATCGGTAACTTCTTCTAAAACCGTCGTCGCGAATTCGAGGGCGCCGTGTGACCGACAAGGTCCCTTGCGTGCGGACGACCGAGATGCCTCGCGTCGATCGCGTTGGCTGAGACGGCCGTCCGCCTGGTCTCGCCAGCTCTCGTAGTCGTTCTCTCGTTCGCAGATCGTGATCTGATCCTGCCAAAGTCGGTTCAGCTCGACGTATTTCCGGGCGTGCGGCTGAGCTGCTTGGCGCGCGCTCCGGCGCGAATGAGAGCGCGCAACGCGAGCCATGCGCAGAGGCCGTTTCGCGTCCTGAGTTTCTGCTGTAAGCGCGCGAAATATTGGCGGATTCGAGCCGAGAAACAGTCGCTCTCGAAGGCTTGTAACTGGCCCACTCCCGGGCTAATTCGGTCCTAACTTGGAAAACGAACCTCCGAATAACCCGCAGGAACATCCGATCGGCATTCAGGACGAGATGCGAACCTCGTACCTGGATTACGCGATGAGCGTGATCATCGGGCGCGCCATCCCCGACGTGCGCGACGGCTTGAAGCCCGTGCACCGACGCATCTTGTACGCGATGCGCGACTTGAACCTGACGCCGGGCGGCTCGTACAGCAAGTGCGCGAAGGTCGTCGGTCAGGTGCTCGGGAACTATCACCCGCACGGTGACGCCAGCGTGTACGACGCGCTCGTGCGCATGGCGCAGGATTTTTCGATGCGCCACATGTTGATCGACGGCCAAGGCAACTTCGGCTCGGTCGACGGCGATCCCGCAGCTGCCTATCGCTACACCGAGTGCCGCTTGGCGCGAATCTCGATGGAGCTCTTGGCGGACATCGAGAAAGAGACCGTCGACTTCACGCCCAGCTTCGACGAATCCGGTGAGGAACCGACGGTCCTGCCCTCGCGTTTCCCGAACCTGCTCGTGAACGGCTCGGGCGGCATCGCCGTGGGCATGGCCACCAACATTCCGCCGCACAACTTGGCGGAGGTGATCGACGCCACGATTCGGCTGATCCGTAACCCCGCGTGCGGGGTCGAGGATTTGATGCTCGACATCAAGGGTCCGGATTTCCCGACCGCTGCCATGATCTATGGCCGAACTGGCATCTATCAGGCCTACAAGACCGGCCGCGGCTCGATCATCATGCGCGCGCGCACCGAGGTCGAGAAGGTCCAGGGCGGAAACGATCGCGAACAACTCGTGGTCACCGAGTTGCCGTACCAAGTGAACAAGGCCCGCTTGCACGCCAAAATCGGCGAATTGATGCGCGACAAGCGCATCGAGGGCATCAAGGAAGCGCGCGACGAGAGCGACCGCGAGGGCATGCGCCTCGTGCTCGAGCTCAAGAAAGACGTCTTCCCGCAGGTGGTGTTGAATCAACTCTACCGCCTGACCGACATGCAAACGTCGTTCGGCATCATCAACCTGTCGATCGTCGATTCGCGTCCCGAGGTGTTGGATCTGAAGCAAACGCTGGCACGCTTCGTCGAGCACCGGCGTGAAGTGATCAGCCGCCGTACGCGCTTCGAGCTGACCCGTGCCGAAGGGCAGCGTGAAATCGTCGAAGGCCTGGGCATGGCCGTCACCGAGGTCGACCTCGTGATCAAGACGATCCGCGAATCGCCCGACCCGGACGAGGCCCAAGCGCGCCTGATGGCACTGCCGCTCAAGGGGCTGGAAGCGTTCGTGCGCCGCGCCGGTCGTCCGGAGGCCGAGATCGAGGCTGCCGCGAAGATCACCGATTATCGCCTCAGCGAACGCCAAGCCAAGGCCATCTTGGACATGCGCCTGGCGCGCCTGACCGGGCTCGAGCAAGACAAGCTGGCGGCCGAATACGGCGAGCTCTCGGATCAGATCACTGGGCTCAGGGCCATCCTCGCCGAAGAGCAGCTCTTGATGCAGGTGATCGTGAAGGAGCTGGAAGAGGTCAAGCTCAAGCACGGCGAGAAGCGCCGCACCGAGATCATCGACAACGAGGCGGAGATTCAAATCGAAGACCTGATCCAGGAAGAGGACATGGTCGTCACGATTTCGCACTCCGGCTACATCAAGCGCACCCCGGTCTCCATGTACCAAGCGCAAAAGCGCGGCGGTAAGGGCAACAAGGGCATGGAGGCCCGCGATGACGACTTCCTGACGCAGCTGTTCATCGCTTCGACGCACAGCTTCGTGTTCTTCTTCTCCAGCCGCGGCAAAGTATACGTGAAGAAGGTGTACGACATCCCGCAGGCGGCTCGTAACGCCAAGGGACGCGCGATCATCAACTTCATCGAGCTGGAGGCGGACGAAAAGATCGCCGCCATCACGCCGGTGGACAAGGTCGAAGCCGGCAAATTCGTCACGACCATCACTCGCGGCGGGCAGATCAAGAAGACCGAGCTCGTGGAATACGAGAATTTCCGCGAAAAAGGCATCATTGGCGTGCGCATCGCCGACGACGACCAGCTGTTCACGGCCATCGTCACCGACGGCAGCGCGGACTTCTTCGTGGCCACCAAGAACGGCATCAGCATCCGCTTCGACGAAGCTCAGGTGCGCCCAACGGGCCGGGCCACGGCTGGCGTCAAGGCCATCGAGCTGGACGAAGGCGACGCGGTCGTGGGGCTCGCGCGCACGGACGACGAGCGCAAGTTCGTGCTCGCGGTCTGTGAGCGCGGCTACGGCAAGCGCACGCCGATCGAGGAGTTTCGCATTCAGAACCGCGGCGGCAAGGGCATCATCTTGATCGACGCCAGTGATCGCAATGGCCCGGTCGTCGGCATTGCCATGGTCAAGCCCGAGGACGAGGTGATGATCATCACCGATCGCGGGCAAACCATTCGCACACCGATCGAGGGCATTCGCGAAACGGGCCGCAACGCCCAAGGCGTCAAGGTGATGCGTATCGAGGACGACGAGCGCGTAGTCGCAATCGAACCGATCAACGAAGGTCAGAGCGATGCTCCGCTCGGAGCAGACGCCGAAGACGGTGCGGACGAGGACAGCTCCGCCCTCGAGACGAGCTCCGCCGGGAACGAAGGCGACGCGCAAGACCCCGACGATGGCGGCCAAGAAGGCAGCTGAAAAATCGGGCAAAAAGGCCGGCAAAAAGCCGGCCAAAGCCCAGGTACCCGCTGCTGTCAAGAGCACGCGCGGCGCCGCTTCGGCCGCGCCGTCCAAGAAGCAGCAGCGGGCGACGAAGAAGGCCACGCCCAACGCCGCCTTGGTCGCGACTACTTACGCAAAGCTTCGCGCGCGGCACAGCGACGCACACTGCGAGCTCGATCACGACAGCCCCTTTCAGTTGATCTTGGCCACCGTGCTCTCGGCCCAGAGTACCGACGTGATGGTCAACAAGATCACGCCCGAGCTGTTCGAGCGTTGGCCCACCCCGGCAGCGCTTTCCAACGCCGATCCGGCCGAGGTCGAGCGCGTGCTGAGCAAGATCGGCATGTACCGCCAGAAGACCAAAAACGTGATCGGGCTCTCCAAACGTTTGGTCGACGAGCACCAGGGACAGGTCCCGCGCACGCTGGCGGAGCTCGTGAAGCTTCCAGGCGTCGGTCGAAAGACCGCCAATGTGGTGCTCGGGGTGGCGTTCGGGACGCCCGAGGGCGTGGTCGTGGACACGCACGTGCAGCGCATCAGTCAGCGGCTCGGCTGGACGAAACACAGCGAGCCGCAAGATATCGAACGAGATCTGATGGCGCTCTTTCCTCGCAGCGACTGGGACATGCTCTCGCACACGTTGATCTTTCACGGCCGCCGCGTGTGCGCGGCGCGCAAGCCCGCGTGCGCGGCCTGCCCGGTGAGCGCCGAGTGCCCCTCGGCCTTTGCCGCCGAAAACGTGGGGCGCAAGAAGCCCAACGGGCGAAGCCGGCCAGCAAAACAATGAGCTCGCTGCGACTTTTCGCTCCGCTACTGCTCTCGTTGCTGGCGGTTGCAGCGCCCGCGACCGCGACCGAGCGTCATTTCGGCTTCAGCTACGAGTCAGGTGTGTTGAACGCGGGCCAGGCAGAAATCCAGCCTTGGACCACGGTGCGTGCTGGCCGCGCCAACTACTTCAGCCGACTCGAAGCGCGGCTCGGCTTTCAGCTCGGTTTGCCGCACAACCTGCAAGCGGCACTGTTCTGGGATATCTCGAGCACCGCCGAAGACATTCGGATCCCCGGAGCAACACTCGACTCACGCCTGACGGCGACCGAATTCCAGTCACTCTCTGCGGAGCTCAAATACAAGCTGACCGATCCGACTGCGGATGCCCTCGGCAGCGCGCTGCTGCTCACCGGCCAAGCTGGGCCCATGCTCGTCGGCTTCGAAGGTCGCGCGATCGTCGACAAGCAGCTCGGCGCGTTTCTGTTGGGGCTCAACTTGTTCTACGCAGGGACCGAGCACCTCGACGCCAACTCCAGCGCGGTCGCCTCGTTCGGCGCCAGCGCGGCGGTCGGCTATTTCGTGACCCCCAACATCGTCACCAGCTTGGAGCTCAGAAACGAAAATCGCTTCTCGGGGGAGCTCGACTACTCGGTGCTGTACTTCGGCCCGACCCTTTCCTACGCGAGCACCCGCTTCTGGCTGACGCTCGCCGCCCAACCACAAGTCATCGCCTTCAAAGGCGCGACCTCCGGCTACCACCTCGACCTGCACGAGAACGAATACCTCCAAGCCCGCCTCCTGCTCGGCTTCCCACTCTGAACGACTGCCAGAGTTCTTTGGAGAGTGGGCGCTCGCGATCCAGCAGCGCACCTCGAAGTGCGCGCTATTGCCCGCTCAGGACGCCCCCTGAGAATTACCGCCAAGACGCCAAGACGCCAGAAGAGGGAGAGGGAATTGGGGTTCCTTCAGTACGGCGCTTGTCGTAGAAAAAATTCCTTTGCAACGGTGCAGACCGGGAAGATAGGTGACGCTTCTGACTGGGCACACGCTCTACAC
>DASSMT010000193.1:0-19644 GCA_035688655.1 Polyangiaceae bacterium
TGAGCGCACCCGGGCGAAGGCATCTCAATCGGTCCGCTCACGGGTTTGTGCCAGCGACGTCGTCTCCGCCCCAATGCAGCACGAAGAAAAAAAGGAAACTTGTTCGTGCACGAACATCAGTTCGACGAGTGAGCGCACCCCGGGCGAAGGCATCTCAATCGGTCCGCTCATGGGTTTGTGCAGCGACGTCGTCTCGGCCCAAATGCAGCGGTCTGCTCATGGGTTTGTGCAAAGCGACGTCGTCTCGGCCCAAATGCAGCACGAACGGGACGCGACCGTGACGAGCAATGCACGCTACGCCAAAACCCCAAATCTTCTCCTCTCGCTCTTCTGGCGTCTTGACGTCTTGGCGGTTCTCTCTCACCGCATTGAGTCGCGCTGCGACGTTTGCAATGATGCAATGCGCCGCTGACTGCAGCCTCCTATCGTCGGCACCGTGCGTCACAAGGCGAGCCACCGTACCGCGCCGGGAACAACGCGCGCTGTGAGGTGCGCTGCTGGAGCGCGGGCGCCCCCTCTTCAGCCTTGCGGTTTGCGGCCGAGCAGTTTCTCTGCGAGGTGGCCGCCGAGCTCGTGGGTCATCAGGCGTTCTACGGCGGCTTCTTTTTCTTCGCGTTCGCCGGGGGCATATTGAAACTCGATGCCCATGCCGCAGGGGTTGGCTTTGGTCGCTTCTTCGGGGGGAGTCGTCCAGATCACTTTACCGCGTAGGCGCACGGGTTCGGCCATGTGGGGGACGCCCAGGGCGAACACGAAGTCGGTGCCGACGGGCAGCGGTTTGTCGGTGGCGATGAAGGTGCCGCCGCGCGAGATGTTCTTGGTGTAGTCCGCGAAGAAGGTGTTGAGCCGCTTGTATTCGACTTTCAGCTCGATGGGCGCTCGATAGCCCGCCCGTCGGTCGTCCTTTTCGCCTGAGCTCATTCTCGAGCCGAGGTTAGTATATTCCAGGCCTCCGGGGCCAAGAGCCGAGCAGACGGGGGAAAACTCCGGGCGAAAATGCTAGACCGAGCGGGTGCGCGACCCCTACGAGGTGCTCGGTGTTGGCCGAGGAGCTTCCGAAGCCGAGATCAAGACGGCGTTCCGCCGGCTGGCAGCGATTCACCATCCCGACAAGAACCCCGGGGATCCCGAGGCCAGCGTGCGGTTCAAGGAGGCGAATCTCGCGCACCAAATCTTGAGCGACCGGGACAAGCGCGCGGCGTTCGACCGCTACGGTGAAGCCGCGTTCCGTCCGGGCGGTGCGCCGGGCGGGATCGACTTCGGAGACTTCGCCGGCTTCGAGGATTTGTTCGGCGATCTCTTGGGTGCCTTCGGCATTCGCACCGGCGAGCGCGGCGACATCCGCCGGAACCTGGAGCTGAGCTTCGAAGAAGCCGCGCTCGGCTGTGAGCGGGAGGTGAGCTACGAGCGGCTCGATACGTGCGAGGGTTGCGCCGGGCGCGGCGCCGAGCCGGGTACGCGCGTCGAGACGTGCTCGGCTTGTGGCGGGCGCGGCAAGGTGCGCTTTCAGCAAGCGCTGTTTCCGATCGCGGTCGAGCGACCCTGCTCGCGTTGCCGCGGCACCGGACAAATGGTGCTCACTCCCTGTCGGATCTGCGGCGGCAAGGGTCTGGCCAAGAGCGAGCGCACGCTCTCGGTCGAAATTCCCGCGGGCATCGAAGATGGCGCGACGCGCACCGTGAGCCAGGCGGGCAATCGCGTGCGCGTCGATAAACCCCCGGGCAACTTGGAGCTCGTGATCCAAGTCGGCAGTCACCCGTTCTTTCGCCGCGTGGGCGAAGACGTGGTGTGCAAGGTGCCGATCAGCTTCGCGCAGGCGGCGTTGGGCGGAGAGATCGAGGTGCCGAGCCTCGCGGGCAAGCTCAAATTGCGCATTCCGCCTTCGACTCAATCCGGCGCCGTGCTGCGCGTACGCGGCAAGGGCTTCCCGTACCGCATGCGCACCGGGCGCGGCGATCAGTTGGTAGAGGTCTCGGTCGAGGTCCCGTCGCAATTGAGCGATCGCGCCCGCGCACTGATCGAAGAGCTCGGACGGGAGCTGGGTGAAGACGTGCAGCCGCAACAGCACAGCTTCCTCGAGAAGCTGCGCGGGCTCTTCGACTGAAAGGGAAACGACCTCGAATGCGCGCCGTGACCTTCGATTTCGGACAAACCCTGGCCGAGCTCGATCATGATTTCTTGCAGCGGCGAGCGCATAGCTTCGGCGCAGAGCTCGATCCGGTGGCTTCGTATGCCGGGACGGTCGCCGCTTGGCACGCGTATGGCGCGGCCAAGGCGCTGGGCCACGATCGCGCTTGGCAAGCCATGATGCTCGAGATTTTGCGTGCCGGTGGGGTGCGCAAAATCCGCGCACAAGCCGCCGACCCAGAGTATGCCGAAAAGATCGCGCAGCTGCTGTGGGACGCGCAGCCCACGCACAACCTGTGGCGCAAGCCGATCGCGGGCATGTTCGAGTTGGTCGCGGAGCTCGCCGCGCAGCGAGTGCCGGTGGGCATCATCTCCAATTCCGAAGGCCACCTCGCGGAGTTGGTCGAGGAGCTCGGTCAGCGCGCGCTGTTCGATGTGATCATCGATTCGGGCCGTGTCGGTGTCGACAAACCCAATCCGCGCATCTTTCAATTGGCGGCCGAGGCGCTGGGCGTGAAGCTCGAGCAGATCGTGCACGTGGGCGATGCCTGGGAGGCGGACGTGCTCGGAGCGCGCGCCGCCGGAGCCCAGGCCATCTGGTACGCGCCGACCGACGAGCGCGCGTTGCCCGAAGGCGTGGTTGCCTGTCGAAGTGCAAGCGAGCTACGAGACGCGCTGCGAAATTTTGGCGTCGGCTGACGCGGCAAACGCGCCAGACGCGACCAGGGAGATGCGATGGAAGACCGAAAAATTGGGCTGATCGGCGCCGGCAACATGGCGAGCGCCCTGATCCGCGGCCTGCTCGGCGCTGGGACCCTGGGCCCGGCGCAGCTCCGCGCCAGCGATCCGCGCGCCGACCACTTGGCGGAGCTCGAAAAGCGCCATGGCATTCAGACCCACACGGACAACGCCGAGCTCTTGGCTTGGGCAAACGTGCTGGTGTTGGCAGTGAAGCCACAGGTCATCAGCCAGGTGCTCGAGCAAGTAGCAAAGACGATCAAATCGGACACACTCGTGATCTCGATCGCTGCGGGCGTGCCCATTTCGGCCATCGAAGCGCGCCTACCTGCCACACGCGTGCTGCGCGCCATGCCCAATACCGCCGCCATTGCCCTGGCCGGCGCCACCGGGATCGCAGCAGGGTCGCATGCTCAGGCGGAAGACGTTCGCTTCGCGCAAACCTTGTTCGACGCGATCGGCCGCTCGGTGGTGCTCGACGAATCGGCGCTCGACGCCGTGACCGGACTATCCGGCAGCGGCCCCGCGTACGTGATGCTGATCATCGATGCCCTCGCCGACGGCGGGGTGAAGTGCGGCTTGAGCCGCGACACCGCGCTGACGCTCGCCGCGCAAACCGTGTACGGATCGGCCAAATTGCTGCTGGAGACCGGCGATCACCCCGGCCGACTCAAGGACATGGTGACGAGCCCGGGAGGCACCACGATCGCTGGCATCTATGCGCTGGAAGCGGGCGGATTGCGTCACGCGCTGATGAACGCAGTCGAAGTGGCGACACGTCGCGCGACCGAGCTCGGGCAAGCGATGGCAGCCAAGCTGATCAAGCGCTGACGAGCGCACAAAAAATAGTGTCCGCGCAAAGGGGCCGGGGGGGGACAGCCTCGCTCTACGCGGACGAGTGGTATGTAGCAGCGAGGAACGGGAAACGCAAACCTCATGTGCTCCAAAACACTCACCGCTTCATCCCTGGGGGAGGTGCGCAATCACGCACACGAACATTTCAAAACTGAAATAGTAGTGGCGCATTGCGGCAGCTCCGCGCGGTGCGATGCCCTTTGCACCACCGTGTGTCAGGGTGCGCAAACGTAACCCCAACGGCGGCCCGTCGCACGACGATCGCTGAGCGTGAGCGGCACTCTCGCAGCAGATGCGGCGAGCGCCGTGCCCGCGACTCCGCTGTGCGGGCCGTCGCTTTCGGCCGCGAGCGCGCGGGTGCACAAGCCGCGCGCCGACCAGATGAACTGCGCCTCGACTCGCCGCGCGGCGATGCCGTCGCCGCCGGGAAGGCGCAAATTCGGCTCTAAAGAAGGCGCTCCCACCAGCAAATAGCCGTCGGTATCGCCGGCGCAAGGCGGCGGCATCTGCGCAAGCTCCGCCGGGCTGACGAACAGCGGGGCTTGAAGCGCATGGCTCACGGGGTCGATGGGGTACAGATACCAGCCGCGGCCCATCACCCAAATCCCGAGCTCTTCCCCACGCACGCCGTGCACCAGGGTGGCTGAGGCAAGGTCGTGTCCCGGATCGGGGTATTCAGCAACGCGCTCGGTGCGACCGCCCGAAATTTTGGCCAGCACGAGGCTGTGGTTTTCGTTGAACGAGGCCAGATACCAAGCGTCGGTCAGTTTCGCCACGCTGTTCAACATTCCAAAATTGAAACCGAGGCGCCCCGCGTTCGCAATGCGGGCGACGGTTTTCCCTTCCTCGAACAAGAGCAGGTCCACCAAACCGCGCGAGCTCGCCAGGACCGCGGCAGCGCGTTGGGTTGCGTCCGTCACTGCGCGCCACGAAGCCGGATTTCCGGAAGTATCGAAGCCGAAGGCCTCCGCCGCGGTCAGGGCATCCGGCCAGGGGCTGCGCGTGATCGCGCTTTGGAAGACCGAGCGCCGGAGCTGAAAGCGATCGAGCAGCCGCAGCTGCAGATGGCCGACCCGTGCCCAATCAGCCCCGCGTTCACCCCAGACATACGCGCGAAACCCCGCGCTTTCCGTATCTGCCGGGCCCACGTCGTAGCCGATTTCCCCGGGGCCGAGCGCGGGCGGCGGAAGCTCGCCGAAGGGCGCCCACAGCGCGCCTGTCGGCTCGTCCGAAGATCCCCCACTCGCCCGCGCACGAGAGCTCATAGCGAGCGCGGGCTCGCTGCTCTCGCCGCTTGCTTCACAACGGAGCGCCCAGCGACTGCCACCAGGCTGCAACAGGCGCGTGCTCTCCGGCAGGTTGGCAACGCGCAAGCGCGGCGCAGTATTCCCGCTCCGAAAGCCGACGCGCACGAAGCCAGCGAAGGCGCAGCCGACGTTGGAGCACCCCTGCAGGCGCGCTTCGTCGCGCAGCTCGCGGCTGGCGTCGAACTCGGAGGGCAGCTCGACGTCCGTCCATTCGAAGCCGCCATCCGTGGTTTCGCGCGTGCGCCCAGTCCGTCCCACGAGCAGCGCATGATTGGCCGAGAGCAAGGCGCGGTCGATGCCGTTCTCGGGACGTCCCATGGTTACCGTCCCGTCGAGCGAAACGCGTACGCCGGCGAATGGCTCGCTGCCCACGACCCAACCCGCGAGCTGAGTGCTGGGGCTCGCGCTCGCCTTGATTGCCGTCGGCGACGCGCTAGCCGAGCTCGCTGGACTCGTTGGACTCGTTGGGCTCGCGGGCAGCTCTGTGAAGCCATCGAGCCACAGCCCCTTTTCGAGCAGCGCGCTGGTACTGGACTTGGGCAACGCGAGCGGGATGCGCTGCTCTCGACCCTGCACGTCGATCAGCGACAAGAACCCAGCGGCGCCCAAGCGCGGCGGCACGATCACCGCCACGCGACCGTCTGCCAGAGCGACGAGGCGTTCGACCCCCAGATCCCCGCGCACTCGGAGCTCGCTGAATTCTCCGGACTTGCGCGCAATGCAGTAGCTGCCGGGCTGCTCCGAACCGGGACCCGAGCAGGAACCACGAATCACCAGTGAGCCATTACCGCTGGCCGCCACGTAGCGTGCGCCGTTGAACGTGCGCACCCGCCGCATCGCGAGTGGCGGCTCGAACGCATACAATGCCGTCCGGTTCGAGCCATCGTTGCACACGAAGCCCGCGTTCGCGCCATAGTCGAGCGCACTGCACTCGCCGCTACCGGGATACGCGTGCGAATCGCTGTCCAGCACTTTGCCGTCGCTCGCTCGAACGCGCAGGAGCTCCCCGGAGTCTGCCACCAGCAGCGTGCCATCGGCAGCGCGGAAGCCACGCAACACCGCGAGCTTGAGCGCGTCGCGCCCGCGCCGCTCGCGCGTGTGGGCCGGGCTTTCGCTCGCAGCCCCGCGGCTCGGCAGCTTGTTCGTCGGAATGTCGCGCTCGGCCGCATCCTGCGCGTCGCGGCGCGTGAAAGTGCCCGTGCGGTCCAAGTCGAGCACGCCATCTGCTCCGCTCAGGCGCAAGGCACCCTCGCGAATCTCGATGCTGGTCGGAGCCATGCCGAGCGGGTGCCATGAAACGCCCGCGTCGAAGCTGACCAACGCGCCGCGCAGCGGCACGGAAAGCGTGCCGAACCAGCCGTCGACGAAAGCCATTTTGCTGTAACTGGGCGAAGCCGGCAAGCTGCCCAAGTTCTGCGCGGTGCCCTGTTCCGCCGAAAGCGCGACGATTCGATCCGGGTGGCGCGCGCTCACATACAGGCGATCGAAGCCGGCGATCACCTGCTCGGCCTCGAAGTCCAAGCGCGCGAAAGGCTCGAGCTCGGCGCTGAACGAGCGCGCACGAAAGAACAAGGTGGCGCTCGAAGACTGAACGTAGAACAAGAATCCGCCGCCGAGTCGCGCAGGCAATTCCAACGCGCGCACGCTGCGCGCGTTCGGCAAATATTCGCCCGCGAGCTCGACCGAGCCGTCTGGCCGCACGAGCTCGCGCAAGCCATAGCTCACGATGCGCTGACTGCCGTCCTTGTCTTCACCCAGCGCGCTGACCGCGGGCCCTTCGAGCGGCGGGAACAGCCGTGGCGCCTGTTCGTCGCGCGGCGCCGAGCCGGAGCCGGGGCCAGGTGATAGCGCGCTCAGCACGGCGCTCGCTTCGGCGCGCGCCGAGGGCCTGTGCGCGGGCGCGGATGCGCGAGCGGCAGTCCCGGTGCAGGCGAGGGTCGCGGCGCTCGCCGTCGCCACGAAAGTGCCGGCCAGGAGCCAGAAATACCGCGTGCGCACAGCCATTGTTTTTAGCGTAGCGCCTCGGCGGTCGCGCGCGTAGTGGTAAGCCCAAATGAGCGAAACGCGGCGCCCCACCTCGCCCTCGGCCGAAGAGATCCTCGGCCTGTACTTCCCCGTGCTGGACCACGGCTTCGTGTCGCTGGTCGACTACATGGGCACCGATGAATGCATCGAACGCGCTGCCCGCGTGAGCTACGGCTACGGCACCCGCCAAACCAGCCAGACACGCGGGCTCCTTCGCTATCTGCGCCGGCACATGCACACCACGCCGAGCGAGATGATCGAATTCAAGTTCCATTGCTCGATGCCGATGTTCATCGCGCGCCAGTGGATCCGCCACCGCACCGCCAACGTGAACGAGTACAGCGGCCGCTATTCACTGATGCCCATGCTCTTTTACACCCCGAGCGAAGAGCAGCTGCAAACGCAGAGCAAGAAGAACAACCAGGGCCGCAGTGGAACCGCGGTCGACACTGCCAAATATGCCGATGCCGTGCGGCGCTGGAACGAAATCCGAGAAAAGAGCCGCGAAGCATACGAGTGGATGACGCTCGAAGACATGGCCCGCGAGCTCGCGCGCATCGATCTGCCGCTCTCCACCTATACCCAATGGTACTGGAAGATCGATTTGCACAACCTGCTGCACTTCCTCAAGTTGCGAGTGGATCACCACGCACAATGGGAAATCCAAGAGTTCGGCCGCGTGATGGCCGGCATGCTGAAGCGCGTCGCTCCGCTCAGCTACGAAGCGTGGATCGACTACGACGTGTGTGGCGACCGCGTGAGCCGCATGGAGCTCGATGCCCTGCGCAAGCTCGTCACTGCGGAGGGTGAGACGCTGCGCGCGCGCGATGGCGCGAGCCTGGACCCCGCCGCGCTCGCCGCAGGCGGCCTGGCGAAGCGCGAAGCAGCGGAGCTCATCGCCAAATTGC
This sequence comes from Polyangiaceae bacterium, assembly GCA_035688655.1. Taxonomy (GTDB): domain Bacteria; phylum Myxococcota_A; class Polyangia; order Polyangiales; family Polyangiaceae; genus PMG-095. The sequence goes on from DASSMT010000193.1 coordinate 7,961, forward strand.
AGCCCAAGAACGTGCCGGATTTCGAGCTGGATCTGTCGCGCGCGGCCCCGGCAGAGGTGTTCGCGGAGCGGTTCGCCAACGCCGTACCCAAAGTGGACAAGAAGCCGCTCTGAGTTGGATTTTGGGGGGCACACGCGGGAACGGGCGCGCTCTGCCGGCAATGCCTCGAGCTGTGGTCTGCGCGTCCTCGCGCTTACCGTCACGGCAGCCACGCCTGCCCGGCGGGAGCTCGAGCGCGACTCAATTCGCTCGCCGACGCAGCATGACCAGCCCCGCGAGCCCGAGGGCGAACATCAGCGGCCACAGGATGGCAGCGCGCCGCGCGGGTGCCGAGGGCGCAACGTGCGCCCCGCAACCGTAGGTCGGTCCGCACAGCTCTGCCCTGGGATCGGCGCTGTTCGGGTCGGTGCCCGCGGCGAGCTCATCGACATCGAGTTGGCCGTCGCCATCCGTGTCGACCATGTTGGCACGCAGCTTGGCTACGACGGCGTTGAGGCTCTCGGGATTTCCGGGCTCCACCCCATTGGCGATCACCGTCTGGGCGAAGTGCATGTTCAGGTTCGAGGCCGAGCCCGGAATTGCGGTGTGACACAGCAGGCACGTGGGCGTGCAGGGGATGTTCGCTGCGTCTTGAATGGCGCCGGGGAACTCTGGTTCCGCATGCGCGTGGACCGAAAACGAACCGACCAGCAACCCCACCCTCAGCGCGCGCCCGATTTCGAATTTCATCGCTGCCCCCAAGCCTGCAAGTCCTCAGATTAACTCCCATTCACCCTCGGGAGAAGCACCTGGAATGATCCAGCACGCGCGGCTGGCGGAGCGACCGATCGCGACTTATAAACGGAAGCAACCCATGGCCTCGCCAGCTCAGAGCCTGACCCCGGACCTCTCCACGCTCGATTTGGACGAAGAGATTCGCCGCCTGAAGCGCGAGCGCAACGCGGTGATCTTGGCTCACTACTACCAAGAGAGCGAAATCCAAGATCTGGCGGACGTGATTGGAGATTCACTGCAATTGGCGCAAGCCGCGCAGAAGACGACCGCCGACGTGATCTTGTTCGCGGGCGTGCACTTCATGGCCGAGACGGCCAAGATTTTGAATCCGGAGCGGATCGTGCTCGTGCCCGACATGGCGGCGGGTTGCTCGCTCTCCGACGGCTGCCCCGTGGATCGCTTCAAGGCTTGGAAGGCGCGCCACCCGGGCGCGGTGGTCGTCAGCTACATCAATTGCTCGGCCGCGGTAAAGGCGGAGAGTGACTACATCGTCACCTCCAGCAACGCGGTCAAGATCGTCAACTCTCTGCCGCGCGATCAAAAGGTGCTCTTCGCACCGGACAAGAACCTCGGTCGCTGGGTCGCGAAGCAAACGGGTCGGGACGATCTGGTGCTCTGGCAGGGCAGCTGCCTCGTTCACGAGACCTTCAGCCTGCGCAAGCTCACGGACATTCGCGTTGCCCACCCGGAAGCCAAAGTCATCGCGCACCCGGAATGTGAAGAGCCCCTGCTCGACATTGCCGATTTCATTGGCTCCACCGCCGCCCTGCTGCGCTACGTCGAAAACGACAACGCCCGTGAATTCATCGTCGTGACCGAATCCGGCATTTTGCATCAGATGCAGAAGCGCGCTCCGGGCAAGACGCTCATCCCCGCCCCCCCCATCGGCAACTGCGCCTGTAATGAGTGCCCATTCATGCGCCTGAACACGCCAGAAAAGGTGTACCTTGCCCTGCGCGATCTCGAACCGCGCTTGGAAATGTCAGAAGAGCTCCGCGCCCGCGCGCAAGTGCCGATCGACCGCATGCTGGCGTTGAGCTGAGGCGCCATACGCTCGCCGCTGCTGCGTGCGGAACGACGCGCGCGGCGAGGTGCGATGCGGGGTTGCGATCGCCCACTCTTCAATTCGGGGGGCTCGTGAATTCCGAGTAGACCGGGCTACCCGCTCGTCAGTCGTGGATCGAACCGAAACGGTGCCTTGCGAATCACCCGCAGCTTCCGAATATCCCGATGCGCCGGGTTGATGAGGAAGTTGCTCTCTGACGGAATTAGCGCGGAGGGGACCCGCAATACACACGCAGTGCAGCGATCGAGCCAGGTGTTGCCCAGCCGCTGCAGCGCGGCAGGCGCCGGATACCATCGCCAAGTGCGCGGCAGCCTGAGAGCGCCCAGCTCCTCGACGAACACAGCCTCCGGAACATCGATCTCGATCGCCATCAAGTCGCTCGGAACTAGGTCTGGCTCACAGTGCACCAGTACTTCGAGACTGGCCAGGGCGAGCGAATCCGACGCGTAACAGACCAACCGTCGCGGTGTGTGCCAGCGTCCCGAGGCAAACAGCCCGCCCCGACCGTCCAGAGGCTTGCGGGAAAATGGCCTGCGACACAGCCGAAAAACCCTCACTACGCGTACAGCCCGTAGTTCAGCCGAAGCAACGCTTCTTCGACCTGTCGGCAGCCGATATCGGTGTCTAGCAAGCTCATCGGCGCTGGGCCGCCCAATGAACGGTTCGGCTGGCCAAGCCATTTGCGCGCCGCCTGCACGCCCCCGAGGACCGCGGAGGCGAGGTGAGTGATGTACGCCAGTCGGTAAACCCGATCGGACTCGACCGGCGAAAGCAGGCGCTCCTGTTTACGCCTGGCCAACGTTCGATCCGGAATCCCGACCACCGCCCCTACTGCGCTCACCTCCACTCCGAGGTTACGGGTAAGGGCCTCCAGCGATGCGTACGGCAAACCGACGCGAACCACCCGCAGTAAGTCGCTGATCTCCGAAACGCGCCCCAGCACTTTGCTGCCACCGAGGAGATCAGTCACTCGAAGCTCGGCCGGCTCTGCCATCTGGCAATGACGATAGCGCCAAACGGCAGCGCGCTCAAGTCCATGCTCGACGCAACGCCCTGCTGCGCTCGGCCGTATTGCGCTACTTCTTCGGGATCCCCTGGCCCGGCAAGCGCCCGTACGCTGCGTCGGCCAGGTGCGCGAGCTCACCGCATTCGCTCAGCGGTAGATTTTGGAGTTCGAATGGGTCTTTTTCGACGTCGTGGCACTTCCAACCCGTGTCCCAGGCGCGCGATTCGAGCTTGAGATTCTTTTGCATCATGCCCCAGTTTTCGAACGCGCAGCTCCACACTCCAGTGCAATTGCTGAGCATGAGCGGCTGATCGGTGAGGCCTGGGCGCAGTAAGCTGTGCCCGGGCATGCGGCTCTGGAACTGGGCGATGCCGGGGTCGCGGCCGACGCCCATCAAATCCAAGATGGTGGGCGCGAGATCGACATGAAATACGTACTCGCGCTGCTTTTCGCGGAGCGTGCTCGTTTCTTCGGCGGTGAGCGTGCCGGGCGGCGCGTCGATCCAGGCGGGCACGTGGATCTCTTCGTCGAAGATGCTGAAGGTGTGGCCCATCTGGTTGTGCTCGCGGAACGCCTCTGCGTGATCGCTCGTGTACACGATGACCGTGCGTTTGCCCGCTTCGGTCGAGCGCACGTAGCCGAGCATTTTGGCCAGATGTTGGTCTTGTTGGTAGACCGCGTTCTGGTAGAAGTTCTTGAAGTAGGGGTTGTCTTCCGGCGCCTTGCTGGTCGTCGACGGTTGGAACGGCTGCGGGCCCTCGGGGTCGACGTAATACGGGTAGTGGACGTTCGACAGTTGAACGACCGCCATGAAGGGCTCGTGCAGCGTGTCGAACTCGTGAATCACGCGCTCGGCGAGCAAGCCCTCGGGGGCGCCCATGTCCAGATCCGCGGTCGGCTCGAGGTCGGTCGCGCTGAAGAATTTGCTGACGCCCAGGTTCTTGACCCACAGCCGCGCGTTACCAAACAGCATATTTTGGCTGGTCCAGAACGCGGTGTCGAAACCCGCGGCGTGCGCGTAATCGAAGATCAGCGGCCAGGTGTGGAGGTTGTCGCGCGTTTCTGCCGGGCCGAGGCCCGACCAGAGCACGGCCAGCGAGACGGCCGTCGTGGAGTCCATGGAGCGCATTTGCGGGAACGCGAAGCGCTCGGGGAAAAGTCGATTGGTGGCTTCGGTGCGCCGGCAGCCGGCTGCGTAGTCGATACAGGTCGCGTCCGCGCGGACGCTCTCCAAGATCACGAACAGCACGTTGCGCTGGGGCGTGGGCGCGCGATGCAACGCGGGCACCGGCAGCGACTGTCGCGCACGCGGGCGCATTTGATTGGACTGTTCGCTCAGCCCGAGCTGCGTTGCCAGTAAGCCGCCGACGGCGTTCAGGTACAGCACGTCGGGCGGCGCCGCTTGCAGGTGCCGGTGCTGGGCCGGGATGACGAAGCTGGCGACGACCAAGGCCGGCGCGACCATGCCGCTGATGCGCACGCGCAACCGTGGCGCACGGAGCCAGCGGCGAGCGAGCCACACCAGCGTGAGCGCAATGCAGAACGGCGGCAGCTTGGCGCGCAGGTAGTTGCCGTAGTCGGCGAGCAACTGATTGACGACGCTGTCTTTGAAATTGGACGCGAACAGCGAGACGTCGAGGTTGAGGTAGGCGTTGTATTGGCTGAAAAAGTAGGTCTGACCGCCGACCGCGAAGGTGAAGCCCACCACGAACAGCGCGGCCGCCAGCCAGCGCAAAGCGCCGCGCCGGCGCGATGCGGCATGCAGCAGCGCGCACCACACGAGCAGCCCTTCACTCAGCGAGGCGAAGTAAAACCCTTTGTGCGAAAGATCGAGGCTCGAGAGCCGCGCGCTGCGCCGCGCGAGATCCATGCTCAGCACGACCAGCGTGGGCACGACGAGCAGCAAGGGCGCCCACTGCCGCCGCTTTTGGGCCAAGCGTTGCAAACGGACGAGACGACTGGAAGCGAACAGCGGCACGGTCAGTGCCGCTGGATCGCGCTCGATTTTTGGGGCTCCGGGCACGGCGAGCGGCGGATTGTAGCTCAATTGTCACCAAACGCTCACTTCTTTGCTGCCTAAACTGCAGGCCAGGGGCGGTAGCGCTGACTTCGGCGGGTGGGGAAGAGACCGACCAAGCGCCGCACGCGCTGCTGCTTACTCAGCCCGGGTTACCCAAGAGCAGCGACGTGAGCAGGTAGTTCGCGATCAAGATCGAGACGGCGCTGTGCACGACGGCTTGGGTCGTGGCTTCGCCAACGCCACGCGCGCCGCCGGACGCAAAGTAGCCGCGCGTGCAGGAAATAGCCGCGATCAAGAAGCCAAACACGGCAGCTTTGATCAGGCCCATGAAGAAGTCGCTCGGCAACAGGTGACGCTCGATGTTGGAGATGAAAATGCCCGGGTCGACTCCCAGCCAATTCACGGCCACCAGCCACGCGCCGGCCATGCCCACGCAGCTGTACAAAATGCAGAGCAGCGGCACGGTCAGCACTGCCGCCAGCAGACGCGGCGAGAGCAGGTACTGCACGGGGCTCACCGCCATCGTGACCAGCGCGTCGATCTGCTCCGTGATACGCATGTTGCCGAGCTCGGCGGCCATCGCGCTGCCGGCACGCGCGGCGACCATCAGCGCGGCAAACACGGGCGCGATCTCGCGCGTGAGCGAGACCGCGACGACCTGACCGACCACGCCCTCGGCGCCGAAATCGCGCAGGCTGTAGGTCGTTTGTAGGGCCAGCACCATGCCGCTGAACACGCCCGTGAGCGCGACGATGAACACCGAGCCCACGCCGATGAATTCCATCGCGGCCAGCAGCTGACCCAGGCGATACGGCGGGCGAATCAGCCAAACCAAGGTTTCGCCCGTGAGCGCGATCACCGAGCCTACGAGCTCCAAGACCGAGATCAGCGGCTTGGCGAGCACTGCCCAGGGACGGTTGCTCGCTACTTCGCTCGATTCGGCAGAGTCCGCCACGCTCAACCCTTGGCCGTGAGCGCAGCGAGGATCGCGCGTGAGCGACGCCCGGTCGCCGAAACGGCGACGCGACGCGGCTCGAGCGCGAAGCTGAGTTGCAGCGCGTCCCCCCCCAATTGTTCCACGTACGGCTCGCCCCACTCCACGACCAGCACACGTCCTTCGTCGCGCTGGGCGTCGAGACCGAGCTCACGCAGCTGCTCTGGCCCAGTCAGCCGGTACAGATCCGCGTGCGCCAACGGCGGTGCGGTTTCGTACTCTTGAACGAGCGTGAACGTGGGGCTGGTCACGCGCTGCGTGCTGGGCAAGCCGAGCGCACGACACAGCGCGCGCACGAAGAACGTCTTGCCCGAGCCGAGCGGGCCGGTGAGGATCAGAAGGTCGCTCTCGGCGAGGGACGGCGCGAGCAGCTGCGCCAGCTTTTGCGTCGTACGACGCGTGGGCAAGTCGAATTTCAGTTCCGATGAGGTCACGGCGATGCTTTGGCTGACGATGCTGTCGAAGGGGAGACTATCGTAAGCGTGCGGGTCAGAGTTTGTCCCTGGGAAAAACCACGCGCTTCACTGGTCCACAGCGGCGCTTCGACGCTGCCCAAGGCGCGCTGAGCGCGCGCGTGCAGCTCATGCACCGCGCGTTCTTCGTCGACTCGGCCGTCTGGGAAGCCTTCCAGGGCGCCTTTGGCGAGCATGGCCGCGTCGTGCCCGAGCGCTTCGTACCAGTCGAGCGCCGGCAAGGCCGGGTTGTCTGCGGAGCGAGCGCGGCTCGGGAAGCTGCCCGCGCCGAGCGCAAATCGAGCGGCAGGCGCGTCGCTCGCGTACACGAACTCCGCGGCTTCCAAGCCCAGTGCGAACACCGGGGCGAAGCCGGGCACGAACCGCAGATCGCGCGCGACGTCGCTGGCGCACGCCGCCGAGCCCAAGACCAGCACGGCCGAGACGCGATTTCTGCGCCATTGCGAGAGAGCGAAGCGCGTGCCAGCCGCAGTCTCGGCCACGCCGTCACAGGGATCCCCCATGCGCCCGACACGCGCGATGCGGAGCAGACCACGACGCGACAGCTCGGCGTCGATCGCCGCTTGTTCACGCGCTGTGCTCTCGCCGAGCACGAACGCGCTCGAAAGCGGCCCGGCCCAGGTCTCGGGCGGTTGCACGAGCAGCACCGGAATCGCATTCTCTTCCGCGAACTGCACCGCGATGTCGGCAGTGGCGCCGTCGAACCCGGCCACCAGAATGGCAGCTCCTTCAGCGGCGAGCTCGCGCAATGCCTCGAGGGTACCCGCGCTGTCGCCGCCGTCGTCCTGGGTGATCAGCTGCACGCCGTCGGCCGAGAGCGGCGCGCCGGGCGGCCGCAGTCCGCGCGCGAGCCCCGCGGAAAGGCTCGCGGAGCGACGCCGCAGATCGGCGTTGCCCAACGAAAGCGCGACGCCGATCGCGCGCCCCGAGATCAGAGGTCGGCTCTGCACGCCACCGGCGATGCCCACCAACGCAGAGCCGGTAGCGCCCGTGCGCAACGCGGCGGGCGCGGTATCGAGCAAATTGCGGGCGAGCACGGCGTCTTTTTCGCGCAGCGCAATCGTGACCAAGCGCTCGCGCAGCATCTTTCGCAGCCATTCGCGTGCCGGGGTTCGCTGGCTCTCGTCCGCGTTCGTGCCATCCAAGCCGTGCAGGGCTTCGATCAAATCCGCCTTGCCCGCGGACTGAAATTGTTCGCGCACGAGCTCTTCGAGCGCCGCGCGGCCGTCGCTGGAGGCTTCGCTGAGCAGCTCTTCCGCCGCTTGCACCGCGCGGCCGTATTGGCGCGCCGACGATGCCGCGCGCACGCGGAGCTCGCTGAACAACAAGCGCTCGTCGCTGTCCACGATCTTGCCGGCCAGCGGCTCGAGCACTTCCAAGGCCGCGTCGGGTTTGCTCTCGCGGAGCAGCGCATAGGCCTCCGCGACCCGCGAAAGATCGTGCACGGCGCCGACCGCGGAGCGCACCTGCGCGATGAAGACGCGCGCCTCCTGCAGGGATCCGCGGCTCACGCACACGAACGCGAGCAGCACGCGCACCATGTCGCTTGGCTCCTCGTTCGGAAAGCGCACCAGGTAGCGACGCAGTTCCGGCTCGAGCCTGCGACGCTCGTTGGTGCTGCCAGCGAACCACGCGGCCCGCAAGTTGCGGAAGTTCGCTTGTGCCTCGACGCTGGCCGAAAGCCGAGCTTCGGGTCGCCCGACCTCACTCTCTGAATGCCGGCAACCGCTGCCAGAAAGCAGGAGGAAAAGCAGGAGGAAAAGCAGGAGGAAAAGCCAAAGAAGAGGCGCCCGCAGCGAAAGCCACAGCCCGAGCGCCGGCATGCTGGTCGATTCTGGAAAATTCCCGGGGGCCTTTGGCATATGCTGGAGCTCGTGTCAGGAGAGCGTGATGCGCGCTCCGAGCGCCAGTCAAGTTGGCTGAGCTCGCTGCGCGGAGTAGGGCAGCGGCTGGTCCCATTGGCCCGTCCCCTGCAGCTGGGCTTTGCTGGCTTCGTATTCTTGCACTTTGGCGGACAAGCTTATCGTGCACATACGGATGGCGCCTTGCCCGAGCCGGGCTTCGAGCGCGCACCCTGGCTGGTGGCCGCGCTGTATTTGCTGTTCTGGCTGCCGTTCACGGTCTTTGCCCTCGGCCAATTGGCTCGCACGTTCGCGCGTGGCCGCAGCAACCTGCCCGAGGGGCAAGAGCGCGCGCTCTCCGTCATCGACCCGCTCGCGCTCGCGCTCGTGGTTCTGTTCGGCGGCGTGCACGGCACACTGATGACTTGGCCGCTGCTCAGCGGCTCGCTCGACGCGGCCGACCTCAGGGCGGAGCTCGTAGCCGACCTATCCAGTACTTGGCGCGGCCTGCCGCTGCAGGCCAGCATCTACTTGTGCGCAGTCGGCGCAGCGGCGTTTTGCGCCGCGCGCTCGACGCTCGCGCTATTTCCCGCGAAGCGTCCAGGGCTGTCACGGGGCGTCGTGACCCTGGCCGTGCTCGGGTACGTATTCGGAAGCTACGCCGTAATCCGCTGCGGCTCGGGATCACTGTTGCCCTGAGCCGGGCGGATTTCGCACACCTGCCCGTACATGCTATGGGGCGGCCCATGCCGCGCTGCTATTTGCTGACCCTGGCCAGCTCGTCGAGCCTCGATCAGCAGTCGAACAATGTGTCGCTGTTCAACGTCGTGGAGCAGCTGAATCTCCCGCGCGGCGTGGAACCGCCGCCCGGCGCGCTCTTGCCCATCGAGATCCATGCCTATTTCACGCTGGACGCGACGGAGTTGAACCAGCGCTTCGAAATGCGCTTCGTGCTCGTCGCGAGCAGCGGACTCGAGACTTCGAGCGACGCCTTCCCGCACAAGTCGGCGACCCTGCGTTACCGCACGCGCACCATGGGCACGCCCATCCCGCCCATTCCCGACACCTATCAACTGCGCGTCGACACACGCCCGGTCGGTAGTGAGGACTGGTCACGCGATCCGTTGGCCTGGCCGCTGGTCGTCGCGCTCGCCGAAGCGCGACCTGCAATCACGCACTGACGCGAGAGGCGCGTTCAGTTGCAGTGACAGCTGTTCTGCGCCTGCACCGAACAACGCAAGATCGACAGCACGTCCTGCGCCGACTCGCCGTTGAGACCGCCCAGTTGGTCGATCACCGGGCGACAGTTCTGCTTGCTATAGCAATCGAGACCTTGGCAGCCCGTTTGTTGCACACAAGCCAAGATCAGCGCGCAGCCGAAGTTGGAGGCGCATTGCAGGATCTGCGACGAGCAACTCGTGCACAGGCACTGTTGGCAAGAGTCGCCGCCGCTGAGCGCCTGACACGCTTGTTCGACGATGCCGGAGGTCGCGCCATTGCCAGCAATGCCAATCATGCCACCAGTGCCGCCGCGGTTCGGCGCGCCCGCGACCTGCACGGTGCCACCCGCGCCCGCGAAGTGCACGGTGCCGCCCGCGCCCGCGACCTGCACGGTGCCGCCTGCGCCCCCGAAGTGCACCGCACCGCCGCTCGCCCAACCTGCAACGTTCACGGCGCCGCCAGCGCTGTTCCAACCCGCGACGTTTGCGACGCCACCGGTGCTCGGTGCACCAGCAAACTGCGGTCCACCTGCCACGCTCGGCGCGCCCGCCGCGGCGCCGCCGACGCCCCAAGTGTCACCGCTGGCGCCGTCCAGGTCCGAAAATGATTCCGTGCGTGCGCCGCAGCCCAAGAAGATCAAGAGACATCCCCCGAATACCAAGCGATTCATGATTGTCTCAAGGATTGCTTGGTTTGTCGTTCGATGCCAGCGAGGCGGCAAAGCGGTCACGTTTTTTTGGCGCTCACCTGCGACCTGAAGGGCCTGACGCTAACCCCAGAGCATTAGACGATTTTTGCCGGCGTCTCAGCGGGTTTCACGCGCATTTCCCAGAAATAACGCTTGTTCGTAGTGGTGGTTCGGGACTAACGGAGAGCAGAGTCCAGTCGTCGGCGCATGAGCGCAACTCTGAGTTTGGCGGCTACCGAGGGAGTTCCGGATGTCAGCTGCGAACCTACTACCAGACAGTGCCCTACAAGCGGCACCCGAGGTGAGCGATGATGCGTGTGAACCACCCTTGCCGACCCAGCCCTGGCACGCGCCGCCCGACCTCCTCGAAGCGCTAGGCCCGTTCGAGTTCGATTTCGAACTCGAACACGAGCAAACACTCGGGGACGGGGCCGAGCTCGAGGGCGGACTCGAGGTCGGAACGGAGGGCTTCGACTTTCACGATACAATTCCAGCGCCGCCGTGGCTCGACGAGCCCGCCGAGGCCCTGGAAATGCCGGTTTTTCCGGCGCGCTGAGCCTGCGCGACGAACCGCGGCCGCGCCGGCCCCCGTGTGCGAGCAGTAGAGCAATGTTGGGGGAGCAATGTTAGCGTGCGCTCCGACCTGGAGGTAACGCCGTTGTCGATTCGCATTTCCGTGTCCCTTCGCACGTGGTTCGTCGTCGTCCTGACCCTGCTCAGCCTCACCGTGAGTCACGTCGCGAGCGCAGGGGGTCGTACGGAATACAAGTCCAAAGTCTTCAAGGAACGGCGTGAAGAGCAGCCGGACGGGGACGAGTTCGAGGACAAGAACGGCTATTGGAAGATCGAAGTCGCGATCTATTTGCCGCGCGCCCCGGACGTGGCGCACGTGCCGATGAAGTTCGAGTTTCAACCCGAAGTCGAATACGAGCGCACCATCCTCGACTCGAGTGGCAAAGTCGTCGACCGCAAGGTCCCCCTCGTCAATCAACAGGCTTCCATCGAAAGCACGGACGTGGAGTTCCTGGACCAGGGCACGGGCAAGATCGAATCGCGCACGCGCTTCTCGTTCAAGCTCACGCGCGGGCAGGGCTACAAGGCGGGCGAATACAAGGTGACCGTCCTCGACGGCCGCAACGACTCCAAGGTGGGCGCGCCCACGACCCTGATCTTCGAGGGCAAGAACACGGTCATTCACCGCGAACCGATGGAGTTCAAGGGCGAAAAGAAGGCCAAGAAGGACAGCAAGGCCGAGGACAAGAAGAGCGACGCTGCCAAAGAAGACGCGGACAAGCCGGCCGAGAAGGAGGCCGCGCCGGCCGACTCGGACAAGCCGAAAGCCGACGCCGATCAACCCCAGACCATCAAAGAGAAGCCCGGTGGCTGTGCCGTCCGCGCCCTGGGCGCCGGCGCTCACGACAGCGATGCCGGCCTGGCCTTCGCTGCGCTGGCCATCTCCAGCGTGCTCTTGCGACGCCGCAAGCGCGCGGCCTAGCGCGCGAGCTGCCGAACGCGCTCGGCGATGCGAGACACGCCGAGCGCAAAGGGGGCTTCCTCGGTGATGAGACTCAGGACCAGCTGAGCGCCAGCGGGGAAATCGT
>DASSMT010000030.1:0-4458 GCA_035688655.1 Polyangiaceae bacterium
GTTTCGGCAGAGCCCAGGTCGGCAGAGCCCAGGTCGGCAGAGCCCAGGTCGGCAGAGCCCAGGTCGGCAGAGCCCAGGTCGGCAGAGCCCGTTTCGGCAGAGCCCGTTTCGGCAGAAGCTCAGGAACTGAGCTGCGCACGAATCCCGCTGACGAGCGCGAGGGGCAAACGAACGTGGCATTGTCCGGCGGCGGTGGCCGCGCGAGGTGTTTGTACGAGACGGCGGGCAGTGCAGTTTTGTTGCAGTGGATGGGCGGCGGTGTTGCGCACGGCGCCGGCTCGAGCTCGATCATATCGTGCCTCGCGCACTGGGCGGAAACGATTCGGTTCGCAATCTTCGGCTGCGCTGTCGAGCTCATAACCAGCAGTACGCTCGGCAGTGCTTTGGCGCGGCGCGTGTGGAAACTGCTGTGCAATATTCTCGAGGACGTCGCTCGGCTGAATCCCGCGGCCGGTAAAAGACGGCGCCAACGCCCCAAGAGCTTCGCCAACGCGCTCCACAGCGCTTCAGGGCTGATTGACGAGCGATGGCGGAAGTTCGAGCGCAGCACCGCCGTCCCCGACCCACCGGCTGCTCGCGCACGAAGAGGGCTACGCGACGCGGCCCGCGTGCCGCGCCCGCTAACCAAAAATCAACCCGCCATTGGGCGCTAGAGGGTCGCGGGAGGCGCGGCTGAGCGTTTGTACGTGCCAGTGACGATCTGATACGCGACGCTCAGCGCGGTATCGGGGCCGGTGCGTGGGTCGATGGGGACGGTGCGGGCGACGCCCAGGTCTACTTCCAGGCCCGCGGCAGGGGCGTCTTTGGAGGGCGGCGTGTCGAGCGGCACTTTGAGCGAGGGAGCCACCACTTTGGGGGCGGCGCCTTCCACCGGCGGCAGGTGGTTGTCCAGGTTTTCTTCCCGCACCACGCCGAAGGTCTCGGCGGGTGTGGTGCCCGCGACGAGCACGTCGGGGGTCACGCCTTGCTCTTGGATCGCGCGACCGCTGGGCGTGTAATACCGTAGGGTTGTCAAGCGCAGGCCCGCGCCATCGGGCAGGTCGATGATGGTCTGAACCGAGCCTTTGCCGAAGGTCTTGGCGCCGACCAAGGTGGCGCGATGGTTGTCCTGAATGCTGGCGGCCACCAGCTCGGCTGCGCTGGCGCTGAACTCGTTGACCAACACTGCGAGCGGTCCGCGGCGCGCGGCGCCGCCGCCGTCGGCCCGCACTTCATCCACGATTTTGCCGCGTCGGCGCGTGGTGTAAATCACGCCGCTGCTCAGAAAGTCGTCGGCGATCGCGCTGGCCTCGTTGACCAAGCCGCCCGGGTTATTGCGCATGTCGAGCACGATGCCCGTCAAATCGGCGCCATTTTCGCGCCGTAATTTCGCGTAATGATCGAGGAATTCGGCGTGTGTCCCGGTCTGAAAAGTTTTGATGCGCAGGTAACCCACGCCGCCCTTCAGCAGCTTGCTCGACAGGCTGGCCACGGTGATCACTTGGCGAGTGAGCGTGAGGTAGAGCAGCTTTTCCGAGCCCGCGCGTCGAATCGTGAGCAGCACGTGGCTGCCTGGCTCACCGCGCATTTGACGCACGAGCTCGATCGAAGGGCGTGCGCGCACGCTGATATTGTCGATGGCCAAGATGCGATCGCCCGAACGCACTCCGGCACGCTCCGCGGGTGAACCCTCGATGGGCGCGATCACGGTCACGTATTCGTCGCCGAAGTCCACTTCGACCCCGACGCCACCGAAATGTCCTTCGGTGTCGCCTTGAAAGATGGCGTAGTCCTCCGCCGGCATGTACGAGGAGTGCGGGTCGAGCTCGGCGACCATGCCCTTGATCGAACCTTCGAGCAGGCGTTTGCGATCGACGGGATCGACGTATTCATTCTCGATCCAGACCAGCACTCGCCCGAGCTGTTCGACGACGCGATAGGGGCTCTCGCGCTCGCTGCCTGCGTGGGCGAACTGGCTGATCAGCACCGCGCAAATCAGCGCTAAAACCAGCGACCACCACCGCGAAAAACCCGAAAAAGCGCGCGCTTTTGCCAACATCTCCGGGGAACATACAACGGCCTAGCGCTGGCGGTGTGCTGCTTGGCTAGGTGGTTGGTCGGGGCTGGGAAGCATGAGAAAGAAAGCGCTGCCTCCCCCTTCCGGGCAGTGATTTCGGCAGTTTGTCGCGATTTGGAGCAAAGTTCTGGCCCCTCCACATTTCGTGATTGATTTCGCGAGGCTGTGGGTGTTAGTTCATTTTTCCCTGGTGTCGGGTGACACCCCCCCCACACAGAGGTACACGCTTGGCTGACCACGACTCCAACAAAACCGCCGGCAGCGATAAGCGCAAACAGAGTCTGTATTTCCCCGAAGCCATGCTTCAGGAAATCAAAGACGAAGCTGCGCGGCTCGATCGCTCTCTCTCTTGGGTTGTACAGCGAGCCTGGAAGATGGCTCGGCTCGAGATCAAAAAGATCCCGAGTGTAAACGATATCAGTGACGACGAGGAAGAAGCCGCTACCTGATTCTGCAGGCGCCTCGGAATCATTCGCCCGGGGCGCCGACGGAACTCGGCTTTACTTCCACCGCCAGCTCAGGCGCGCTGATTCGTTCCGCGCGCCAGTAGCTGCGGACTCAGAGGGGCCCTCGCGGCTGACGGCGTTGCTCTGCGACGGGCTCGCCTGCGACGGATTCATTTGGAAGTACCTCTGGGATGAGCTGTCCGAGTCGCTGAACGTCGCTCACTTCCACTACCGAGGGCATGGTCGGAGTGGTCTGCCGATGGATACCGAACAAATCGGCGTCCATGCGTTGGCAGACGACGTGGATGCGGTGCGCCGGGAGCTTGGCGATCCGCCGGTCGTTCTCATCGGGCATTCGCTCGGCACCCAAGTTGCGCTCGAAGCCTATCGCCGGCGCCCGGAAGGCGTTGCCGCGCTCGTGCTGTTGTGCGGCAGCTTTGGTCGGGTCACCTACACCTTCAAAGGCAGCGAGATGCTCGCCTCGGTGTTGCCGAACTTGATCGAGTTCACGACCACGCACCCGATCGTCGCGCGTGCGCTGTGGACGAACGTACCGCCCAAGGTCGCGATCGCCATTGCTCGACTGACCGGCGACATCAACCTCGCCAACGTACGACTCGAAGACGTCGAGCCGTATTTTCAGCACGTGTCGATCGTCGACTTCGAGTTGTTCCTGCGCATGCTGCGGGCGGCAGGTGAGCACTCTGCCGAAGACCTGCTCGGGCAGGTGCGCGTGCCGGTGCTGGTGGTCGCTGGCGCCAAGGACTCCTTCACTCCCGCGGCTGTCTCGGAGGCGATGGCTCACGCCATCCCCGCGGCGGAGATGGAGCTCTTGGCGAGCGGAACACACCTTGCCCCACTCGAACACCATCGCGAAATTTCTGCACGAATTTCGGCATTTTTAGCGGCGCATCAGCTGCTACCGAACTGATTCGAGCGCGGCGGCGCGCGCGTCTCTGTCCGCTATCGGTGACGCGGGGCTTACTTCGCCCGGCACAAGTCAGTACGCTAGCCGGCGCATGGCGACAGATCGCTTGGAGTCGGATTTGATTGGCGGCTTGCTCGGGCTGATCGTGCACGATCTGCGAAACCCGCTGTCTGCCCTGCACAGCAACGCGAGCTTCTTGCAGACCGCGAGCGACACCAACGCCGAGGACGCAAAGGAGGCTCTCGAGGACGTGTCGGCGTCGTGCGAAGCTCTCGGCCACATCATCGACAACGTGGAGCTTCTCTCGCTCGCGTTGCGAGGTGAGCGACGCTTCGAGCACAACTCGTTTACGGTCCGCGATTTGATCGCCGATTCACTGTCGCGTTCGCGCTCGCTGGCTGTCAGCTATGGCGTGCGAGTCGAGTTCACGCCAACCGCTGGCGCCGACGTGAAGCTCTCGGCGAGCCGCGAGATGCTCGGCCGTGCGCTGGGTAACCTGATCAAGAACGGGATCCAGCACGCTCAAGATGGGACGCCCGTGCGGGTCTCCGCTCGCGCCGAAGGCTCGCGCGTCGTGTTGCTCGTGGAAGATGGCGGGGCCCGGGTGACGGGTGAATTCGAGGAAAAGGCGTTTTCCGCCGAGGGGCAAGTGTCCGCGAAAGGTCAGGTGGGCGCCCGTTACAGCCGTGGCATCGGCCTGTATGCAGCACGGCTGGCGGCCGATGCGGCGGGGGCCGAAGTGCGCGCGGTGGCCCCACCCAGCGGCAGCGGCAATGCGTTCGAGTTGAGCATTGCCCTTTGAACTGTTAAACGCCGCGCATGGGTGCGCAATGGAAACAAAAAGGGCGCGAGCAGGGCGCTGACGCCAAGGGTCGGCTCTTCACCAAGCTGGCCAAGGAAATCATGGTCGCCGCGCGCAGTGGCGGACCGGACCCGAACAGCAACTCGCGTCTGCGCCTGGCGGTAGAGCAGGCCAAGCGCGCCTCGATGACACGCGAAACTCTGGAGCGCGCGATCAAAAAAGGAGC
>DASSMT010000242.1:0-24113 GCA_035688655.1 Polyangiaceae bacterium
CGCCGCCCCGGAGCCCGCAGCAACGCCAATCGCGCCCGCCGCCCAAGCGCCCAACAGCGACAAAGCCGGCGTCGAACCGGCCGCGCCCAGCGCCGCACCCGCCAAGAAGAAGGCGGACGACGACAAGGGCGGCTGGTAAAAGTCGCGCTTCGGGCTTCGCGCCTCGATGGGGGAGTGGGCGCTCGCGAGCCAGCAACGCACCTCGTTGCGCGCATGGTTCTCGACGCGCTGCGACCAGCGCGGCCGCGCGCTCCAGCGCCAGATCCAAATCACCGGGCGGCGGGCTGTTTTTACATAGCGCGTCCGAGATGGCTCGCGCCCGAAAAAGCTTCGTGTTCGTGCACGAACCAAAGCCGTTCACTGGGAGCGGGCTGGGGCCGTCGGCGGGGCATCAATCGTCGTCAGCGGGTCTGCTCTCGTCGTCGCTACGAGCGATCGCCAAGGCGGGTGTGGCCTTCGCGAAAAAACAAAGTGTGCGCACACGCTTTGTTTTTTTTCTCGAAACCCCCTCCTCTGCTACGTACGCCGCGCGAAGCGTTCTCGTGCTCCAGTGACATGCCGCGGTGTTGCCCGCGTCGCCGCGGCATTTACCCGCGTCGCGCTGTAGTTTTACGCGCGTCGCGCCGGCGTTTCCGCGAGGGCAGGCGCGGCTGCAGCGCGCAGCGTCCACCGAGCCGCGTTGCCTAGAAACGTCCGCGCTGCCGAGCGCGCCCGTCCCAGGGTGGCCCCCCAAAAATCAGCGATGCGCGACGTAGCCCACGATCAAGGCCACGACCACGGCGAGCAAGAGCCAGAGCAGGTTGCTCGAGGACTTTGCCGGCGGTTTGGCGGCGCTTCGCGCCAAGGTCTGCTCGTTCACGTTCAAGTTTTTGCGCAGAGCGGTGGAGATCGGCGTGTGGTCGTTGCTGGGCGGGGGCCAAGAACCAGCAGGCGCGACCGGCGGTGGGAGCTCGGACGCGAACGGGCTCGAACTGAGCGGGATTTGCGGCCCTTCCGACCAATTCTCGCACACCGCCACCATCAGCGTGCGCTCGGCGAGCGCACTCTTCGCAAGCTCGCTCACCCACTCTCCGATTTCACGGCGTGAGGCGCGAGGCGCGGACTCGAGCGCCTCGGCGAACTCGCGAATGGTGGCGAAGCGCGCTTCGGGCGAGCGCTCGAGCGCCTTCATCACCGCGTCGTCGAGCTCTTGCGGCACGTCTTCACGCAGCGAGCGCGGGCGCGGATACTCACCGTGCAAAATGCTCTGGATCCGCTCTTCCGGCTTGTCCGCCGGGAACAAGCGGCGCATGCACAAAAGTTCCCAGAGCACGATGCCCGCTGAAAACACGTCGGAGCGCTGAGTCAGGTGCTCGCCGTGGATCTGTTCCGGCGACATGTAGCCCATCTTGCCCATGCGGCGCCCGGTGATCGATTCGTCCAGGTGCTGCAGGGCTTTGGCGATGCCGAAATCGAGCACGCGCGCCACGCCGTCGACGCCCACCAGCACGTTGGGCGGAGAAATGTCGCGATGCACCAAGTCGAGCGGGCGGCCCTTCTCGTCCGTGGCTTCGTGGATCGCGAGCAAGCCGTGCAAAACGTCTTGCATGATGCCGATCGCGATCGGGATCGGCACCAGATCGCGCTTTTCTTTGGCTTGCGCGCGGCACAGCGTGCTCAGGGCTTCGCCCTCGATGTAATCGAGCACGAGCAGCACGTCGCCCTTGGAGGCGACCACATCGAGCGTGGCCACGACGTTCGGATGCCGCACGCGCGCGGCCAAGCGCGCCTCGTTGAGCAGCATGTCGGTGAACTCACGGTTGGCCACCAAGTGCGGCAAGAGCCGCTTGATCGCGACCACGCGCGAGAAGCCCCCGGCGCCATCGAGCCGCCCGAAATGCACCGTCGCCATCCCGCCGCTCGCGAATTGATCGAACAGCGCGTAGCGGCCGATGCGGGCGCTCGGCCCGCGCTCGGAAATCGGCCCGTTCACGTGGCTGATGGTCTTTTCACGCGCGGGGGCCACGAGTGCCGCGGCGTACTCGGGTTCCTCGGAGCCTTCGGCGGTTTCGGAGGCCGCGGAGGCTTCGGCGGCCGCGCTCTCGACGCTGGGCAGTGGCGGCTGGGGCGGGATCGGCGGCGGCAACTCGATGTCCGAATCGACGCCCGGCGGCGGTGGCACCGTGCCATCCACGAGGATGGATTGCCCGCAGTTCTTGCAGGGAATGCTGACCATCTTTCCGCGCACACGGCTGTCGTAAAGCGAAGTTGGCAGCGTCCTGCGCGCGCCACACGCCTGACAGACAACGGTCATTCCCATCGAGGGCGTAGGGTAGACGCTGTCCTCTGGGAAGGCCAGAAGGCTGAGAACCGTCCCATCGAGCTCGGACCGAGCTGCGCGAGGAGACGCGAGCAGACCAAGGGCGCGCCCACGCGGCATGTCGGGCGCGGTCCGCCGAGGTGCGAGAAAGCGTGCCGCTCAGCGCGCG
Source organism: Polyangiaceae bacterium (assembly GCA_035688655.1). GTDB lineage: Bacteria > Myxococcota_A > Polyangia > Polyangiales > Polyangiaceae > PMG-095. The sequence goes on from DASSMT010000242.1 coordinate 2,469, forward strand.
ATTTTCTCATCTTGCGCGGGCTCGCTCGCCGGCGTGGCGGGCGCGGAGACGAAGTCCAAGATCTCCGAAAGCGCCAAGTTCCCAGCGAGCTCACCGCCGAAATCGCCGTGATCCACGCCGGGCAGCAAGAAAAAGCGCGCCCGAAAGCCGGCCGCGATCAAGTCTTCCGCGCCGCCTTGCATGTCGTGCGTGTCTTCGAGCTCGCCGCCGAAGACGGCGATTGCCTGCACGTGTTTGAAATGTTCCACCTTCGGCCGCCGCGGCGGACCGCCCAAAATCACGCGCGGGTAGCGCTTGGCGTAGTAGCGCACGAGCGCCTCGGCGCGAACCGCTCCCTGGGAATAGCCGAATAGCGTGATATCGTTCGGGTCCAACTCCCAGGAGTGCGTGCGATTGACCAGCCGGATTGCGCGCGCGATGCGCTGATCCAATCCGTGGCTGTCGTTGCTCCACTTGAACCGGCCCGGCTTGTCTTTGCACGGTTGATCACCGAGCAGTGCGAGCAAGGTGCCGTGCGCGGTCGCCACCGGCACGAACGCGCCCACCGCGTTCACATCGCCGCAATAGCCATGCAGGTAAACGAGCACGCGGCGCCCGGGGCGGGCGGCTTTGAGAACCCGGATTGGGCGATCCGAGCCAGCGTCCAGCACCTCGTATTCCGGGGCTGTGACCGGAATGTGCGTCGGCAAGGCCGGCGCAGGCGGTGCCGCCGGTGCGTTGCTCTCGTCGTGCGCTGCAGGCACCGCTGGGGGCGCCGCGGGCGGAGCGGCGCTGGGCGCCGCGGCTGGAGCCGTGGCAGGCGCGGGCGACGGAGCCGCGGCGACGGTCTCCGCGCTGCCGTCTCGCGCCGAGAATGCGAGCGTGGCGAGCGCCAGCGCAGAAGCCCGAATGAGCCAAGCCGCGCCGCGCATACCGGCCTTAGATGGCGTCCCGCCGTTTGAGGATGATCAGGATCACGAGCAACGTAAAGAGCATCATGGCCGCCAACACCACCGGCGGCAACCAGGGCAAGTTGTAGTACTTGAACCCCCATGCACCCATGAAGTCCGAACTGGCGATCTGAGCTTCGGCGCAGCGGAAACGCCCAGCGGTGATGAAATTCTCGATGCTGGTCACGTCCGGTTTCTTGATGTCGATCACCCAGGCTGGGTTGTTCAAGATGGCCAGCCGCTCCTGTGCGACCAAGCCCTCGAAGCCCCAGCGCGCGGGCATCAAATACATCGGCAACTCGAGCAAAGAGTTGGTGGTCATGGGCACCATCAAGCCGCCCAGCACGACCTGTGGGATGAGCGCGATGGGCGTCAACGCCATGGCCGCTTCACCGCTGGCGACCAGCGTGCTGAGCAACAGACCGACGGCCACCGAGTTCATGGCCGTGACGACCAGGGTGGCGAGTGAGATGGCGAACGCGACGGGGCCGCCCGCGTAGCCGAGCGCGAAGAACACGATCGCCAGCAGGATTGCGCACTGAATCACGCAAAACAAGCTGAGCAGCACGAACTTGGAGAAGATGTAGTTGAACAGGCCGAGATTCACCATGCGCTCGCGCATGTAGATCGCCCGCTCACTGACGACTTCGCGAGCGGCGTTGCTGGTCCCGAACCACACCGCCGCGACCACCACGAAGAAGATCGAAGCCGAGTGATCGGGCGTCGCTTGCATGCTGCTCAAGGTTTGAGTCAGCCCGTCACCCACACCGCCCGATTTGCGCGCCAGCTCTTGCAAGGCGCCCAAGCACCAGTAGGGGATGGCGTCTTTCTGACCGCCGAAGACCATCGCCAGCAAAACGCCGATGATCGGCGCCTGGAGCAGCATGATCGCCGTGCCGCCGACGTCCCGCATTTTGATTTTGAAATAGCGGCTGAACAACAACGAAAATTGCCCGCTGGTGCCGCCACGGCCGCCCGGAACCCCGCGTTGATCGGTGGGCGTGCCGACCGCGCGGCGGCCCGAGAACATCTTCTGAAAGACGGGGTTTTGCGGGTTGAGGTATTCGGCGTTCCACTCGCGCGCGGCCTGCGCGCGCGCGGCGTAGCGCGGCGTGCTGGGGTTTTGCGCGCGCATGGCGTCGAAGATCGGGCGCTCGCGCTGATTCAACATGTCGAACATGTCGCGCGGATTGTCGACCGAGTTCGGCTTGCCTTGGCGGCTGAGCCAGGAACCGAAGAAACTATAGCCGTCTTTGGGCGAGCCGTAGAAGGTGAGCAGGCCTCCGGGTCCCAAAATCAGCGCCAGATTGAACTTCTCGAACTCTTCTTTGGCCGGCTGATGAATGGTGGTGATGATCGTCTTGCCGGTCTGTTTGGCGAGCTCCGAGAGCAGCTGCACCAAAGCCGCCGTATCGTCGGCGGCCAAACCGCTGGTCGGCTCGTCCAAGAACATGATCACCGGATCGGTGACCAGCTCCATCGCGATGTTGACGCGCTTGCGCTGGCCGCCCGAGAGCACTTTCTTCTCGGGCTTGCCGATCTGCAAATGAGCGACGTTTTCGAGCCCGAGCTGCGCGAGCGTGGTCTGCACGCGGCGCTCGATTTCTTCTTCGGAGTAGTCCGGCGGCAGCCGGAACTTCGCGCTGTAACGCACCGCTTCCCAGACCGTGAGCTCCGGATGCACGATGTCGTCCTGCGGCACGTAGCCGATCGAACCGCGCAGGGCGTCGTAGATCGCATACAGATCTTCGCCGTTGATGCGCACTTGACCGGCCGACGGCGGCAGATAGCCGTTGAGCGTCAAGAGCAGCGTGGTCTTGCCCGCGCCGCTCGGGCCCATCAGCGCGATCAAATCGCCGGGCAGTGCCTTGAAGCTGACGTGATCGAGCAGCGTCTTCAGCTCGCTCGGGTTGTCGCGATCCGGGACCTGCATGACCAGATCCCAAGCCTCGATTTCGTACAGCGGGCGGCCTTCCCAATTGGCCGCATCTTCCACCACGACCGCGACTTCACCGCCCGCTGCTTGCAAGAGCAGCGGCATCGGCCCGATCATGACCTTCTCGCCGTTTTGGACGGGAACGCGCTGATTGGCCGGGATGCGCTGGCCGCGCACGTACGTGCCGTTGGCGCTGCCCTTGTCCTCGATGAACAACTGCCCGCCGCTCACGTGCAGCACGGCATGTCGGCTGGAGACCTGCGGGTGCGGGATCTGAATGTCGTTTTCCGGCGTGCGACCGATGGTCTTGGTCCCGCCGCCCTGATCGGCCATGCGCACCTGACCGACCACGGTCTTGTGCCGCGGCCGAGGTGTCGGGTTCGAAGCCTGGTCGGAAGGGGCGGGATCGCTCTGCCGCTGAGGGGCGAGCGCGGTGCCGGGTGAAGCAAAGGCCGCCGCTGCCGCAGCGGTGCCCGGCGCACCCGTGGCGAACAGATTGGCCAACTGCAACACGAGATCGACCGGCACCGCGACCGGACCGAGGGCCACGAGCGACCGCGGCTCGAGCGCCTGCGGCTGGTTCGTCGGCAGACGCTGCTGATTCAGCCACGTGCCGCTGGTCGAGTTGTGATCGGTGACGCTGAGCGGATTGAGCGAGAACGTCGCGTGGTGGCTGGAAACGTTCGGGTGATGAATGGTGATATTGGTGCGCGCGGGATCGCGCCCGAAAATGAGCTGCCCCGGCGTGAACGGCGCCTTGCCCCGCTCGAGCAACATCAAGGTGATCGCAGGGTGAGCCTTGGGCACCGCCGCCTGCCCGACGCTGAACTCGGTGTGGAAATCGAACGCAGCGCTGGCCCCGGGCGCGAGCGGTGCGCCATTGGCAAACGAAGGCCCCGCGCCGTTGTCGATGAACACCAAGCTGCCACCGCCGCGGTGCTCGATGCGCGCGTGCTCCGGCGCGACGCCAGGTGCGCCCAGCCGGATGTCACAGTGCGGCGCACTGCCAATGATGATCGTGGATTTGCCGAAGCCAGGGATCATTTGGCCCCCGACCTTAGTTCAAACCGCGAAAGAAAACAGTAGCTTGGAAATGCGGTGGAATGCGCTGGTTGCGGGGCGCAGCATGCCTGCGCGGGCGGTGGGCGCTGCACAATGGGTTTCGACAGGCCTTGAGCATAGCGCTACGAACCGGCGGTAGCGTGAAACGGACAATTCCATCTATGGATGCTGGTCGTAGGATCGAACTTTCGCCTGCTCCCCTCGGGCGTAGCTTTCTCCTACGAGATGCCGATGGCAAAAGGTTCTGGGGTGAACAACATCCTGCGATGATCGTCGGGCACGAACTAATCCACGCCGTTCGGAACGCGAGTGGTAAGGGTGCCAAAAGCTGATGCCGCGCGCTTGCTCCGAGTGAAGGTCACCGAGCAACTAGAGTCGTCCTGCGCAAGGTATGCGCCGGATGTGCCGGGGCGCTTCCCCTCTTACCGATGCCTGTTCGTGGGCGACGCGCGCTCCATCCTATTTCAGTGTTCTTGCTCGCCGGGCCCGCACTGGCGGACAGAACTTGTTAGCGCCTCCGATGGTGGTCGTTGCTACTTGCGGGGAGGCGCAAGCGAAGACGGGCGTGTACTGAATTGGCCTGCAATCAATGATGAATTGGGGAAGCGAGATTGTTTGAACTACGAACTACGTCCAGGGCCGCGGTCTTGTTCCGCCCGCCGGCACCATCGACGGAGAGCGGGTGAAAGTTCCGGACTCCAACCCAGACCTCGCGCACCAAACCCGGGATAAGGCAGGAAAAGGAGGAGACCCGATCCGGAAATGAGCCAGTCGTCCTGCTGGCTGCACCGCGCCCGCGCTACCCGGGCTCCAAACCCGGGCCGGATCGTTCAAAGTGCGAAAGAAAACCACCCCTTAGAATGTGCGGTCGAACGCCTGAAGTAAACTATACTTGATCAAAATCAGATATTTGATCAAATATATGTAATGCCGAGGCCGACTGGCGCAGCCACCGTCCTGCCTCCTCTCGCCAGCGAGGCGCTGAAGAAGCTGGGTGAGAACCTGGCCCTCGCGCGCGTGCGACGCAAGGAATCCCAAAGGGTGTGGGCAAAGCGCATTGGGGTATCCATTCCGACATTGATCCGGATGGAGCAAGGCGAGCCGGCCGTGGGCATCGGTGTGTACGTCACCGCGCTCTGGTTGCTCGGTCGCGTTCAAGCCCTGCCATCGCTCGCCGCGCCCGAACACGACCGTGGGGCGCTCGAGCTCGATCTGCGCCATGCGGTCACACGCCGCGCAGTCCGCAGCGCTGCTTCGATTCAAGCGCGCCTCGCAAGGAAGCGGAAACAGTGAGCGCAACCCGTAGCGTGGCGTACGTGGCTCGTGACGAGCTGTTCCTCTGGTGGCTCGCCGATCCCGCACGACCGGAGCTCATCGGTGAGCTGAAGCTGGTTCGGACGTTGCGCGGGGTCTCTTTGCGCTACGCCCCAGCGTGGCTCGAGCACGGCTTTCCTCTGAGCGAGGACCTGCCGTTGGTCGAGGGCCAGGAATATCTGCCAGTTGAACGGGACACTGCAGCCGGCGCGGTGGACGATGCGCGGCCCGATCGTTGGGGTGAGCGGGTGATCCGTTTCTTGGACAAACCGCCCCGGCTTTCGCTCCTGGAATACCTATATTTCGCTGGGGACGATCGCTTCGGCGCGCTCGGTGTCTCCGTTTCCGCGAGCGAGTACCTCCCACGCCGATTTGGCCCGTTGCCCACGCTCTCCGATAGCGAAATGCTCGCAGAGCTCGTGCGCAAAGTGCTGGCGAACGAGCCCGTGGCGCCAGAGCTCAAGCGACTCATCAGTCCGGGCGTCACCATGGGCGGCGCGCGACCCAAGGCGTTGCTCGACATCGACGGAGAGCAATGGCTCGTCAAATTTGCGGACGGCGATCCGACCGATAGCCCGCTGGTCGAGCACGCTGCGATGACCTTGGCCGCGCGAGCCAAGATCCGCGTTGCTCCGACGCGTGCCGTGCGCCTGAGCCACGGCCATGCTGTTGCAATCAAACGTTTCGACCGCAGCGCCGGACGCCGTCATCATGCCCTCTCGGCCAACGTCGCGCTGAAGGCTGCGGGTGAAACGCTGGGTTACCCCGAGCTCGCACTGCTCCTGCGCCGACGTGGAGATGTGGCGGACGACCGGCACCGCTGGCAAATGCGCGAGCTATTTCGGCGGATGGTGTTCAACATCCTGATCGACAACACCGACGATCACGAAAAGAACCACGTGCTGCTGGTGAGCGACGCGATGCACTACGAGCTATCTCCCGCCTTCGACGTGCTGCCGTCGGGTCAGGCGCTCGGCTATCAACAGATGCGCGTTGGACAGCAGGGCGCAGATTCCACCCTGGAAAACGCGCTTTCGATGTGCAGCCAGTTTGGACTCGGACTCGAGGCGGCCCAAGCAGAAGTAGCGCTGGTGGCGCGGAGCGTTGCCGGCTGGCGGGCGCACTTTGCCGGAACCGGCGTCAGCGTGGGCGATCTCGAGCTCTTGGCCGAGCAGATCGACCGACCCTTTTTGCGGGAGCAGCGGGAGGAGTATTTGTGAGCGACTCGCCCCTCGCGGGCAAACTGGGAACTTCCCACTCGTTCCGTTGTCGGTCTCGGGTATGGCCGAAAAGACGCCGGCTTCGTCGCGATTTTGGCAAGTCTGGGCGCTCCTCGCGAGTCTTGGAACGGCCGTTGCTGCCGGTCAGCGCTGGGTCCCGAAAAAGGCCGTCGCCGCGCACGCAGCCACCCAAGCCCGCGCGCGTCTGAAGAGTCCAACTGTGCAACCGGCGCTGGAGAGCCCTCCCGTGGCCGTTGCTACTGTCGATCCACTGCTGGCGCGGTTGGCCGTGGCGGCCACCGCGACCGAGCGCTGTGCGTTGCTCGAGCGAGTGGCAGCAAGCGAGGATCCGCAGCTGACCTACGCGATCACGGCGGTGCTCGATCGTAGCCAGCTGAGCTCGGTCCGCGCCTGCGCCACCCAGGCGCTCAGCCGTCAGCCCACCAGTGAGGCCCGCAGTTGGCTGTTGGATTTGGCGGAGGATCCGGAACCGGCGGTACACGGCAGCGCCCTCGAGAGTCTAGCCACGCGCGACGACGCTGCGCGCGCCTCGGTCGTGGAAGCGACGCACAGTGACGATCTCGAGCTGCGGGTCAGCGCCGTCAGCGCGTTGCTCAAGGCAAAACGTCCGGAAGGATATGCGGCAGCAGTCTTGGTGTTGCCCTCGATCGAAGACGAGACGCTCTTGTCTTCGCTGCTCGAAGCGTTGGGAAAATCCCATGATCCTCAGGCGCTGCCCGTGCTGGAAGGGATTCTGGAGAACGCCAGTCGCGAGAGCCACTTGCAGGCGATCAGCGCGATGGGTGAGCTCGGGGTGGTGAGCGCAGCGACGCGCATCGCCGGGCTCTTGGAGGTCGGCTCGAACGAGGAGTTCAGTGTCGCCGCCGAAGCGCTGAACAAGCTCACTCCGGAGCGCATCACGGCCGAGCTGCGGGCGGTGCTCGAGTCCGGCATGGGCGAACGGCAAGCGCTGGCGCTGAGCGTCATGTTTTCGCTGAACCTGCCCAATCTGTCGAGCGTGATGCGCCAGCAGTTGGCGAGTGGGGACGGCTCACGCGCGTCTCTCGTGCTGAATCGGCTGACCAGCACTCCGGATCCGTCGTTGGAGGCAGAGCTCGTCGCGTTTGCGGAGCGCGGTGATCCGCGCCTGCGGTTTCAGGCGCTGCAAGCGCTGTCGCGGCTGGATACACCCAATGCACACGCCACCGTGCAGCGCCTTGCGAGCTCCCTACCAGACGACGCGCAGCGGCTGAGCTTGGTCCAAAGCGCCGACGAGGAGCTCGAGCATGCGCGTGAGCGGCGAACTTCCTCCCTGAAGAGCGCCGCGAACACGACGGGGGCGACATTGTTCGAGCTCGCCGCAGATCCCTCCGCTGACAGCCAAGCTGCGCTGCTCCGATATCTCGCGGCGAACGACCTCGGAGTGAACGACGTGGCCGTCGTGGTGGAGCATGCGCCCGCGAGCACGGTGCAGCAGCTCCTGGAGCGAGTGGCGAGTGCGCCGGCCAGCGTTCGTGACGGCCTGATGCAAGGCCTCGGTCGGCGTGCCGATCCGCAATTCATCAGCGCACTGCGCGCGAGCCTGCGGGATCCGGCCACTCACCACGGAGCTTTGACGGCTTTGGTGCAGCTCGGCGACGATTCGATCTTGCCGGAGCTCCAGCGCCTGGCAAAGAGCGACGAGGCCACTGAGCGCGCATTGGCGGTGCAACTCTTTACCACCCGCGCCGATCCTGCATCGAACGGGGAAATCGAGCGCTTGGCCTCCGATCCCGACCCGGAGGTGATGAGCAGCGCGCTCCACGCCTTGGAGGGGCGCTCGCCCGAGCTCGTGGCACGCATCGCCGAGCGTGCGTTGCGGCAAGCCGCGCCCGAGGAGCGCGCGAGCATGCTTTCGTCGCTCAGCGATTTGAAAGCAAGTCTGAGTCGCCCGCTGCTCGAACACTCCTTGACTGACACGGAGGACTCAGTGGCGGTGCAGGCGATTCAGTCTTTGGGCAATTTGCAGGGGCCCACGAGCGCAGAGCGGCTGTTGTCGGTCGTCACTGATTCGAGTCGCTCTGCAGAAGTCCGAGGAGAAGCTGCGCGCGCGCTGCGCACGCTGGGTGGCCCGCTGGCGCGAGCGAACCGAGCACTGCTCGATTCTCTCGATGATCCCGAAGAGCCCGAAGTAGGAGTAGAGGAGCAGTTCGTATGCAACAACTGAACGCGCTCGGCGTCACCGGCGCGCTCCGCGCGTGGCGGGCTCTCGCACTCACTTTGACCGCCAGCGCCCTGACGCTCGCGCTGTATCCGAAGCCGGAAAGGAGGACCGTCGTTGCGTTGCCTTCGAACGCGGTGGAACCGGCGCCGGCGCTCGCCGTGGCCGTGGTTGCACAACCCGAGAGGGTGATTGTACCACGCGACACTGGCAACGCCGTGGCCGACGCCCTGCTCGCCGCTGCGCAGGGAGACGAGCCCGAGTTGCGGCGAGCCGCGCTGGAGGGCATTGCGCAGATCGGAGGCGATCGAGCGCGTGAGTTCTTGGCGCGCCGCTTCGCTGCCGCCAGTGACGGACAGCTGTCCGAGCTTGCCTCCGCGCTGGCCACGTTGGGGGACGCTCCAGCGCGGGCGATCCTGAGAGCTGCCGCGCGCTCGCCGCGCCCCGCTGCACGGAGCGCCGCCTTCGAGGCCCTGGCCACGCTCGATGGCGCGGACGTGCGCGACTTCATGGTGCAGGCGCTGGACTTCATGGATCCGTTGCCGGCTGCCGGCTACTTCGCGGACTGCCGAGAGCCCCGAGCGCTCCCCGGGCTCGAGCGCGTGGCGCGAAACGGCGACGCCGACCAACGTCGTGCCGCGATAGACGCCCTGTTTGCGCAAGGCGCGAGCGCCGAGGACGCGATCTCGAGGCTCGTGCGCGACGACGATGAGCTATGCGACGCCATGCTCGAAGGCCAGCCCCCCACGCCGGCGGCGCGACGGGCGCTGCGCCGTGCGAGCATTGCCCGCCTTCGCGCGGGCGCGCTGACGAGCGGCGGGGTATTCGATTTTCTGGCACGAGATCTGAGCGGTGAGGCGCGCGACGCCCTGGTCGAAGCGGCGCGCGAACCCAGCAGCCGCGATAGCGCCCTTTCCGCCCTGTCAGCACGCGGCGATAGCGGTTCTCTGCGAGCTCTGAGCATGCTGTCGAACGACGTCGATCCAGGGCTCTCGCAACGCTCGGCCTGCGCACTGCTGTCGAACCCCGATTCACGCTGGCGTCCGTACCTATTGCGCTCGAGCCGGGCCAACCTGCCCGAAGCAACGGCGGCGGCACTCGAGCGCATTCATGCTCCAAGCGGGCGCTCCATCTGAGGGCGACGCATCGACCCACGCGAGCCTCCGCCGTTTCGGCGCGGGCCTCCGTTTGGGCTCGACCATGGTTTGGGGTAAGCGGGCGCGAGCGTCGCGATGCGTCGCGTAGCTCGAAAGCGAGGCCTTGCGATTGAGCTCCGCCGCCTGCACGACCGCAATCGCGCCCTCTGACTTGAACCCCACGGTCGGGCAGCTCATGTTCAGAGCGACCTTTTCATGAACTACTTCGGAAACTGCAAATGCGAGACGTGGGCGATTCGCGTCGCGGCTTTCGACGCCCTCGGCAATTTCTCGCCGCGTGTTTGCGACTGCGAATACTGCCAAGCGCATCCCTCCGCCCTCATCAGTCACCGCAACATGCGGATCGAGTTGGCGGGAGACGAGCACGCGCTCGCGCTCGACCAGAACGGCGATCGGCTCGCAAGCTTCTATCACTGCGCGACCTGCGCCGATCTGCTGGCAGTGGGCTGTGAAATAGCAGGACGTTTACGCGGAGCCGTCAACGCCCTGCTGCTCGATCAACGCGCAGAACTCGGTGAGCCAGTGGCCATTCAGCCGCGGCTGCTCGCGGCGTCCGAGAAACTGGCTCGCTGGGAGCAGCTTTGGGGAGAGCTGGCTATTCGCGCCAGCGGCGGGGTTGCGTGAGCTCGCCCGCTACTGCACGCGCGCCGTGAACTCCACCGGCCCCAGGTGCACCACCGAGCCATTCGGCACGGGGGCCCAAACGCCCGGCGAGAGACGGCTGTTGTTGACCGAGGTGCCGTTGTTGCTGTGCTCGTCGCGCAGCAGCAATTGACCGCTCTCCAGCTTGAACGTCGCGTGCACTGCCGAGATCCGCGGCTCGGCCAGGGCGATGCCGCATTGCGCGGCATCGCGGCCGGCGCGCATTTCTTGGCCTTGCAGGACGGTGAATACGCCGGCCGAGCACTGTAAGAGCGCGCTCGAAGTGCCAGGACCGTACGGATTCGGCGGCGGCACTTGGGGAGCGGGCACTTGGCCGCCGAAGCTTTGACCAGGTGGCGCCCCGCCGTACATCAGCTCGGGGCTGACCGCGGGCGCGCTCTGGCGCGGTGGACCGTAACCTTGGCCGGGCGGAGGACCGTAGCCGCCGCCGGGCGGCGCACCATAGCCGCCACCGTAGCCACCGGGCGGCGCCCCGTAGCCACCGGGCGGCGCCCCGTAACCGCCACCCACGACGGGGGCGGGTGGACCGCCGCCGCCGCGCTTCTTCCCGCCGCTGCGCACGATCACGATGATCAAGAGCGCGATTACGACCAGCGCCAAGCACGCGCTCAAAATGAGCAGCAGCGGCAAGGGTTGCGTGGTGCCCTTGAGCTGAATGATCGTGGCGGCGGTCACGCCGCTCGTGCGGTGCGCCTTGTTGTCGTAGATGACCAAGCGCACGACCGCCTGGTCGCCGGAACCGGCCAAGATCTTGTCTTTGTCCGGTGCTTGGAATTGCGCGAAGGTCTCGCTCGCCTCGAGCGAGGTGCCCTTCATGCCCATGGCGATCAACTGTTGCTGAGTGCGCTTGGCTTGGTCGATGTCCGCGCCGGCGAGCGCCGTCGGCAGCGGTTGACCGGAAGGCAGGAAGTACACCTCGGCGCGGTCCTTCTCGCCGCCCCAGCAGAAGTCCCCATACACTTTGAATGTGCCATTGGGGTACACGCCGCCCTGCGATTTGGCCATGTCCTGCGTGTAGGTGACGTTGACGTCGAGCGGCCAGGTCGTCGGATCGATGCCGACTGGCACGTCTTTGAAGGTGTTGTCGCCCAAGATCGGCGGCTTCACGTTGTTGAACACGAGCTTGAAGCTCTGCGTCACGGACGGCGCCACGCAGGACGCCTTCCATTTGACGATGTGCATCTTCGAGAAGCGCTGACGCACGGTGCTGACGATGCTGTTCGAGCGCGAGCCGCCCCCTTCACGCATCACGCTGAAGAACCCGCCAATTTCCGTGTTGGCCATGTTCTGCATGAACTCGAGCGAGTTCTGGCGGAACTCGTCGACCACACCGGGTGGGTACCAGATGCTGATCACCGGCACGGGCGCTTTGGGCAGCGCGGTGTTGTTCTCCGGAAAGCGCCCACCGCTCAGGTACTGTTGCAATTGCAGGGCGCCGGGGCCGGTGGTCGAGGGATCGGCGCCACCGAAGCCGTTCGAGAGCACGATCATGGCTTGGTGCAGCGGAATCGGCACCTCGTCGCCGACGTTGCCCAGGGCACCGAAGCCGTCCGTCGCGGCGGTCTTGATGATGGTGAGCAGCGATCGGTTGCGCCCGGACGACGGAAATACGTCGGTGGTGCCGTTGATCAAGCTCTGTGCGCGCGCCTTCTGCGCCGCGGTCACCCACTTCGAGTCCTTCACGATTTGGCGGTCGTTGAAGAACATCACGTTCACGATGTCGTTCGCGCCCATGCTGAGCACGAATTGCTGCGCCAGTTGGCGCGCGTCGGTGAAGCTCTTGCCCATGCGGCGATCGGCATCGATCAAGATCAACCACGCGGTGCCCACGCCCGGTTGTTGCAGGCTTTCACCCCAGGCTGCGTCGCTGACAAACTTCGCTGGCACGTCCGTGCCGTCCACCGTCACGGTGAAGATGGCGTTTGCCGCCGGAAACGGGAACGGCGTGTACAGCGCGAACGGTTTCTCCAGATTCTGACTCATGCAGTCGAGCTGCCCGTTGCCGGTCAACCCGCCGCAATCGCCAATCGCGTCGCTCACGCGCTTGCTCTGCGACACTTCCACGACCGTCGTCAGGATCGGATTGCCGTTGTCCTGAGCGGCGCGTGGATCCACGCGCAAGATCTTCGCTTCGGGCGAAGCTTGCGCGCCGAGCGCGAAGAGCCAGCAGACGAGCAGAGAAGCCAGCGCGACCACCGCGCGGCTCCGGGACCGATACTTGAGTGAGTGCTGCATCACTGCCCTGTTGTGCTTTCGGGTCGCGTTTCTGAACGTTCAGCGGATTATGTGCTGTTTGGGGCGGGGAGAATCCCCCGAAGCTAGACGATCTTGACGGTGACCGTGAAGCCACCGAAGCGCAGCGTATCGTTGTCGCGCAGCTCGAACTTCTTTCCGCGCTCGATGGGCGCTTCATTCAAGAACGTCCCGTTGGTGCTGCCGGTGTCTTCGACCTTCAGTCGACCGGGACGTGCCGACGCATAGATGATCGCGTGGCGCGAGGACGTGGTGGGGCTGTCGACCTCGATGTCCAAACCGGCGCTCGCGCCCTTGCGCCCGAGCGCGTTCTGCCCTTGATAGACCGGCCAAAAGACGCCCAGCTCGCTTTGGTCGTAGCTGACGAGGAAGCCGGCCAGTGCGCGAATTGCCCCCGCTTCGACCAGCTCTGGATCGCGGCCGGGACCTGCCGCAGCGCCAGCGGCAGGAGGTGGTGCCGAGCGAGCAACCGGCGGCGCTGAGGGAGCGTGTGCGGGCGGCGCGGATGGGCTGTGCCCGACCGGCGCCGGGGCGCGGTGGAGTTGGGCTTGCGGCTCGGGCGCCGGGGCGCGGTGGAGTTGAGCTTGCTGCTCGTCCGCAGCGAGCGGTGGAGCGGTGGCAGCGAAGGCGGCCGGGTCATGAGAGTGTGGACCTGGCGGGGAGCTGGCTCTCGGTGGGGCGGGCAGGGCGACCGGCGCAATCGGCGGTGACCATTGCGGTTGCACCGGGCTGGGCGCGGCTGGCGGCGGTTGATACGCGGCGGGGCCCGGCGGTGGCGCGTAACCCGGCGAAGCGTAAGCGGCGGGGGGCGGCGCATAGGCGGGCGGCGGCGCATAGGCGGGCGGCGGCGCGTACGGAGAGGCGGCCGGCGGAGGTGCGAACGCGGCAGGCGGCGCAGGCGCATACGGCGAAGGAGCGGGTGGCGCGCCGTAGACCGGCGGGGGACCGTACGCTGGTGGCGGAGCGGCCGCGGGCTGGGCTCCAGAAGTCCCGGGCGTGGGCGAGGCGGTGGCGCCGAATGGATTGGTGCCTTCGGGAGCGCCGAAACGCAGCGGTTCCGCAGGAGCCGCGGGCGCGAAGCCGCTGGGATCCAGCGGCGGCGGGCTATTCCAAGCGGGCGGAGGTGGTGCAGGGGGAGGCGGCGCGGGGTAGCCACCGGATTGTGCGGCGGGCCACGGCGGCGACGTGAAGGTCGGCGGAGAAGGCGCATGCACCGGGGGAGCACCCCAGCCAGGAAGGGGGGGCAGGGGCGGCGGCTGAGGGGGAGGGGCGCCGTGAGCGGGCGGGGGAGCTGCCGCAGCGGCCAATGGATTGCCGCAAGACAGGCAAAACTTGCTGGTGGGCTGGTTCGAGGCGCCGCACCGCGTGCACACGATCATGTGAAAACTCCCAAGCTCGAGCAATGCCGCGCGACTCGCGCAGCCGAGCGTCTGAGAGCATACCCGTTTTACTGCATCATTACGCGGCTAAAGGCGCCAAACGCGTTTGGACACAATCAGCGAGGCGGAAGCGCGGCTTATTTAAGCTCGGGTCATCGAGCGCATCCGCTGGCGCTGCTTGTCGTGCCCGAGCAGACGAGAGCTACGAGCCCGCGTGCCCGACTAACAAAACGGGGCTGAAATCACCATTCAGCCCCGGGGTCGGACACGCTTCAGCGGTGGCGGCGAGCGCCGATTTCAGCGGTCTTTTTCGTCTTGGATGCGAGCGGCCTTACCGGCCAAATCACGCAGGTAGTAGAGGCGACCACGGCGCACGACGCCCTTCGAGGTCACTTCCAGCTTCTCGATGCGCGGCGAATGCAGCAAAAACATGCGCTCGACGCCGATGTTGAAGCTCACCTTGCGCACAGTGAAGGTCGACTGCAGACCCGCGCGGTGGCGCTTGATCACGACGCCCTTGAACACCTGGACGCGCAGCTTGTCGCCTTCGACGATCTTGTAGTGCACGGAAACCGTGTCACCGACGCGAAACTCTGGCAGATCCTTGCGGAGCGCGGCAGATTCGAGGGCTTGGATAATCGAGAGCGTCGCCATGGTGTCCTGTGCCGATCCTGAGAAAAGGGGTAGGGGCGCGGGATTATGCATCCCGAGGACCCGCCGTCAAGCGAATCTGAGCCGGCGTTCACTACTTGCGCTGCTTCCGCTTGACGACGGAGGGCTTGGGGGCTAATCCGCCGGGCCCTGAATCGAAAGGCGGGCCGTTTTCCCGACGGCGCCGCCCCCGTAACGCGAATCCGTCCCCGTGACGGCCTCGCCACTTACCAGAAGGTCCGAAAGCATATGAATCAGTTCCCCGGCGTGATCGGCCGCAAGATCGGCATGACCCAAATCTTCACCGAGGACGGCAGCGTCGTTCCGTGCACGGTCGTCGAATCGAACGTCAGCGTGGTCGGCAAGCGCACCCAAGAGAAGGATGGCTACGATGCCATCATCGTCGGCTCGGGTGAGCTCAAAGAGCGTCACACGAGCAAGCCGGTTGCCGGCGCGTTCAAGAAAGCCAACGTGACGCCGCGCCGTGAGCTGCGCGAGCTGCGTTGCTCGAGCGAGTTCGCCGCCAGCGTCGAGCTGGGCTCGGACCTCAAGGTCGATCAGTTGTTCGAGGCCGGCCAGTTCGTGGACGTGCAGGGCGTGTCCAAGGGCCGCGGCTTCTCCGGCGTCATGCGCCGCCACAACTTCAAGGGTGGCGTGATGACCCACGGTACTCACGAGTATCGCCGTCATGGCGGCTCGATTGGTACCAACATGACTCCGGGTCGCGTGAAGCTCGGCATGAAGATGCCGGGTCAGCACGGCAACAAGACGGTCAGCGTGCTCAGCCAGAAGATCGTCAAGGTGATCCCGGAGCAGAATCTGATTTTGATTCAGGGCGGCGTCCCGGGCGCGCGCAACGGCCTCGTGTTCGTGCGCGGCGCGATCAAGAAGCGCGGCGGCAAGCCGGCCAAGTGAGAGGCGAAGCGCGCCGCGTCCAGCGCGGCGTGACTCGCGTTTGAAAGCTCTGCAGTTGCATGGCTTTCGAAGCGCTGTTCCCCGCATTCCGCAGCCAGCGGATCCTGCACGATCAGGGCGGTTTGTTGCTCGTCGACAAGCCGCCCGGGATCGTCGTGCATGGCGGCGACGAGCAGCGAGCTTCCGATCTCGTCTCGCGTTTGAAGCGCTGGCTGCGAGCGCGCGGCCAGGACGACTACCTCGGAGTCCACCAACGCTTGGATTTGGGCACCTCCGGCGTGCTCGCCTTCACCCGTGATCCGGCGCTGAACCCTGCGCTTGCCCAGCAAATGGAGGCGCACGCGATCCAGCGCACGTACGTCGCGGTCGTGGCGTTTTCAGGCAAGGCGCGCCTGCGCGATTCCGGGGTGATCGAAGAGCGACTGGAAACCATCAAGGGTCGCACGCGGGTCGTGAAGAGCGGCGGGCAGCGCGCGCTCACTCACTACCGGCTGCTCGAGCGCGTACACGGCCGCGCGCTGCTCGAGCTGCGCCCAGAAACCGGTCGTACCCATCAGCTGCGCGTCCACCTGAGCCACGCGGGCGCGCCCATCGTCGGCGACACGGTCTACGGTGAGCTTGCGGCCGAGCGACTGTTCTTACACGCCCGAGACTTGGTCTTGCAGACGCCGGCCGTGCGCGGCCACGCCCCGGTGCCACCCTCCTTCGCGTCTGCCCTCCACGCACGCGCGCCCGTGCTCGGCTCGGCGGAGAGCGTGCGCGAGGCTTTGGCAGACGCCGGTTGCTTGCGCGAACCGCTGCTCTCCGGCGGCGATACGTTTCGCATCGTCAACGATATGGGCGACTTTTTGCCCGGCGTGTGCGTCGATCGCTACGGCGACTTCGCCGTGCTGTCGCTCGCCAGTGAGGAAGCCTGTGAGCGACGCCGGGAGCTCGCGCAGCTCTTGCACGAGTTCGGCGCGCGCGGCGTTTACGTCAAGCAGCGAGCACGTGCCGATCTGCGGCGCCAGAGCCACGCCGAGCTGGCGCCTCAAGAGCCCATCGCCGGCGAGGCCGCACCAGCGCCGCTCTGGGTGCGCGAGGGCGAAGCGCGCTTCGGTGTCACGCTCGACGAGGGCTTGTCCTGCGGTCTGTTCTTGGATCAGCGCGACAACCGCGCGCGCGTAGCGGCTCTGTGCGGTGGTCGCAAGGTGCTCAATCTGTTTTCGTACACCTGTTCGTTCAGTGTGTACGCTGCGCTCGCGTCTGCGCCGCACGTGACCAGCGTCGATCTCTCGGGTCACGCGCTGGCGCGGGGTCGGGAGAACTTCACGCTGAACGGACTCGACCCGGCGGCGCACGCGTTCGTGCAGACGGACGCGCTCGAATGGCTGGTGCGCGCGGCCAAGCGCGGCGAAAAATTCGGCGTCGTGATTTTGGATCCGCCGAGCTTCTCTACATCGGGCAAAGGCAAGACGTTCCGTGTCGCCGACGGCTATCGCGGCGCCCTGGAGCGGGTGTTCGCCGTGCTCGAATCCGACGGCCGCGTGCTGGCCGTGACCAATCACCGCAAGACCTCGCCCCAGGCATTCCGCAAGATCGCCTATGACGCGGCGCGCGCCGCTGGCCGCGAGATCACGCAACTCAAAGACCTGCCCTCGCCGCTCGATTGTCCGCCCGGGCCAGACGGACCATTTCCCGCCAAGAGCATGCTAATTAGCGTCAAATGAGCGGCCGCAAAGGCAACGTGTACGAGAAGCCGGACGCCCGCACCAAGGCGGCCAAGGCCCAGGGCTTTCCCGCGCGCAGCGTGTTCAAGCTCGAGGAGATCGATCGCCGGGTGAAGCTGCTGCGCGGCGGACAAAAGGTGCTGGATCTGGGCGCCGCGCCGGGCTCGTGGTCGCTGTATGCGAGTCAAAAGGTCGGCCCGGGTGGACGAGTGCTGGCCATCGATCTGCAACAGATCCGCCAAGGATTTCCCGCCAACGTGAAGGTGGCGCAAGGCGACGCCCTGAAGCTCGAAAACGCTGCGCTCGCCGAGTTCGCGCCGTATGACGTGGTGCTGAGCGACATGGCGCCGAGCACCTCGGGCTCGAAGATCCGTGATCAGGCCGGCAGCTTGGAACTCTGTCTACGCGCTATGGACGTCGCGCTCGCGCTCGGCAAGCCCGGCTCGCACTTCGTGGCCAAGATCTTCATGAGCGGCGATTTCCAAGTGGCGCGAAAGCTTGCCGGCGAACGCTACGAGAAGTGTCAGGTGATTCGTCCCGAGGGCACACGTCAGCAGAGCACCGAGGTGTTCATCGTGGGCTTGGGCCTGAAGAAACCGGGTGCGGACGTGTAGCTCAGGGCCCGCGACCGGCGATCGCCGCGCGGGCCCTTGGTCTCAGAGCGTCTCCAAGTACGCGACCAGATCGCTGCGCTGCGCATCGCTCAGCTGAGCGACGTTCCCGTGCTGATCGCCGCCGCACTTGGGGTCGAAGCGAGCAGCCAGCGTCGCGGCGCAGCCGTTGTGCATGAACGGTGCGCGATAAGCGATGCCGACCAAGGAGGGAACTTGCAGCTTCTTGTTCAGCACGGAATCGACGGCCATCGAGCGGTTGTCGGTCAGCTTGGGTCCCGAGTGACACGTGGTGCAGCCCACCTCGGTCGACTGAAACAAGGCTTGGCCGCGTTGCGCGGCTTCATCATTGGCTTCGCGAATTGGGGCCGGGGCCTTGAGCGAGAAGAGCCATTCAGACACGGCGGACACTCGCGAATCGCTCTCGCGAACGCCGCCCATGCGGCCGACGAACACTTCACTCATCACCGCCCCGACGTTCGGCAGATCGCCGTTCCAGTGAAACGGAGCCGTGTCGCGCAGGCCGACGTGCAGCGCTTGCGTGCGTCGTTCACCGGTGTCGGTGAAGTGCCAGGTATGGCCGTCTTCACCGCCTTCGGGGTGGCACGAAGCGCAGGCGATGCCGCCGCCCGCGTCGCGATGAAACAGGTCGTGACCGGTGTCTGCACGCGACTCACCGAGGAGTGGCACGGCATCTTGCTGGCCGAAGGGCAGATCGCGCTGGATCAAGAGCTGCGCGGGATCACGGGTTTGGGCCACGAGCACTCCGTTGGGAGCAAACGCCACTGCCGTCGCCGGAGCGTTCGTCATCACGCCTTGCGGGAACGCGCAGTTGGGATCTCCTCCTCCTTTGACCATGCCGGAGGTGGGCAGGACCGCGACGGACGGGGAGATCGCCGCGCCGGGCCCGGTCGCGGTCGGGGCGGAGTCACCACCATGGCCGGGGAACACCAGAGTCGGCCTCGGCGCCGACGAATCCAAAAGGCCAGCATGGGCCACGGCCAGCCACTGCTTATCAGGAGAAACGGCGAGGTCGACCGCCAGCGGTGGGCCACTGAACTGCGTGCTCACGACACTGCCGTCCGGTCCCACCGTGCTCACGACGTTTTTCACGATGCCGCTGCAGCCGAATCCGTCCCCGCCATAGGCGCTGCCGCCCGAGGCGCTCGGTGGGGTGATCGGAATATCGTCGGTGACGGCGCCTTGGTGCACGATCACCGCACCACCGCTGGCACTGGAGACCGCACGCCAAGCCACGCCTGCCTCCAAGTTGACATTCCTAAGGTCGAGGCCCTGCGGGGTCAATTCCGACGAGTTTTGCGACTTGCTCGGCTGCGACAGTTGGCCGGCGATGTTGGGGATCTTGAGGCTGCTAGCGACGGTCCCCACGCTGCTGAGGCGCAGCACTTCAGCCGTTTTGAAGCGCGTGACCCAGAGCTCGCTGCCGCGAACCAGCACGTCGCGCAAGTCAGGACCCAGATCGAGCGTGCGCACTGCATCGCCGCCTTGCGCGGGCAACGAAACCAATTTGCCTTCGGCACAGGCGACGTGCAGCAGGCCACTCGCGGCGTCGAACGCGAGGCCGCGCGGAGCCTTGCACACGGCCCTTCGGCTCAACAGGCTGCCAGTCGAAGGATCGATGGCCACGATCGCTCCGCCGCGCCGTAGGGCGACGTGCACGTGTCTCTGGTTGTCCTCGACGCTACGCCCGGGTTCGTCCCCCGGCTGCAGCGCGACCGTGGCGCGCAACGAGCGCGTGTTCAAGTCGACGATCGAGACGCGATCGCGCTCCGGATCCGCCACGATGGCGGCGGAACTGTCGGACAGCACGCTGAGTGTGCCGCCGCTGATGGGTGGCGGCGTGGTGGGTGCCGTGACTGCTGCCCGCTCATCCAGCGGGATGACCAGACGTGGCTCGTTGGCGTCGTCGGGTCGCTTATCGAACGAGTTGCACCCGCCCAGCGCAACGCCGAGGGCCACCCCCAAGAACAACCCGGTCTCGCTCCTGCTCATCGTTCGCTCTCCAATTCCCACGACCCACCCCCTTTTGCGAATCATCTGCAGGCAAAGATAGCCCGGAAGGGTAGTGTCGCGCAAGCGTGGTCGAGACTCGTGAGTGGGCTTGTAGGGAATCGGTGGCTCTTGTGATCGCGGAATCACACTGTCGCGAAATCACGACACTTCCTTTTCCCGATTTCGGATGTCATACACGCCCGCGGGAGTTCGGGAATGTCTTGGTCATTCAAAGCGATCGCGTCGCTCACGGGGTTCATGGTTTGCTTTTGCGGGGGGCGGACGGTCCACGCGCAAACGAGCCTGCCCCCCAATTGGCTGTCTACCCAGGTGAACGAGAGCGGGCGGCATTGCACGCCACTCGCCGAGCAGCGTCAGGGCGACAAGCTGCTCTTGGCCTGCGGAGCCGCCGGCGCATGGGAGGTATCGCTTTCTGCAACAGGTCCAAAGTTCGTTCGCAGCTATGCGTTCAGCGGTGACGTGGTCGGCTTCTTCAGCGAGCCCGACGGACGCCTGTGGGTGAAGTTGCAGGTGCTCGAGGCTCGCCCGTTCCCCGCAGCCCCCGGCGCTGCCGTGTTCCCGGATCTCGCTCCGCCGGCACCGTCGGCGCCGGTTCCTGCGCCGCCCACCAGTGTTCCGGCGGCACCGATCACCCAGGCAGCGTCTCAGCCCGCAGCGCCTCAGAAGTTCGGTCGCGTCGAACGCGTCACGCCCGGCGAGGTCGTGATCTCGCTCGGTGCAGCAGACGGCGTGCTGCGCGGCGATCACATCGAGTTCGCGAGGCTCGACGACGGCAGCGAAGAAGCAGCGCTGTTCAGTGAAGTGATCGCGGTCGGCGTGGTGAGCAATGTGACCGACCACAATGCTCGCGTGCGCCTCGGTTTGAACGAAACCGTACCCGAAGGGGCCCGGGCCAGCGTCACGCGCTCACCCAGCACCAGCAGCCTGTCTGCGCCGCCCCGCGTGCACGGGCTCTACGAGATCGAGGTCTTCGCGCGGCCATTTGCTGCCATCGACGAGCTGGGCGGCGGCGCTCTATTGAGCGCGAGGTTCGGCTATCGCTTCGAGCACCTGCACCTGCAAGCAGTGGTCGACCCGGTCGCCTTCGCGGCGGTCAGGGACCGGGGCAATGCCGGCGCGGCCAACGCCGCGCTGATAGCGAGTTACGATTCGCAATACATCGAATTGGGGTTCGGTTTCGGCGCTCAGACGGTGAATGAATTGGATTCGTTCGTCGGCTCGGGCTCCGGGCTCACCGCCGTCCAGCTCGTGCGCTTTGGCGCGCGAGATGGCCTGAACCTCGCGGCGCGCACCAACATCGCCCTGTTCCACAGCCAGTTCCAATTCGGCGGCATCGTCGTTACTGGGCAGATCCCGCTCACGCGCGGCTATTGGTTTCTGCTCAATGGTGGCGGCGGTAGCGTCGGTTACGGTTTTGGCGAGCTCGGTCTGCGGGCGCTGCTCTCGGGCAACGGTCTGGCCGGGTCGAAGTATCTCAGCGTCACTGCAGGAGGCGTCGGCGTGTTCAACGCGGGTAGCTGCGACGAAAATTTCTCATGCGGCGAACAGCGTTCCTACGGCGGTCCGATGATCGGCATCGGCGGTGAATGGCGGTTTTGAGCGGCGCTAGGCG
>DASSMT010000032.1:0-4655 GCA_035688655.1 Polyangiaceae bacterium
CATCGCAGCTCACCTCCGCATCGAACGGAGCATTGATGCCTTGGCCATCCGCCGGATAGCTGGCGATCAGGTGCAGCGCGGGCCCATGGGCGGGCGCGTCGTCACGCGGGCCCAGATCGCAGCCCGCGGCAGCCAACCCCAAGACGAGCAGTGCGCTGCGCAGAACCGCTGAGCTTGTACTCAGCTGTCGGTGTAGATGTGCAACTGATCGCGGATCGATTGCTCGCTGATGCCGTTGCGGATCTGATCCTTGAGGCAATCCGCCAGCGTGATCAGCAGGTCGTCCACGCCCTTTTCTTCGATGATCTTCGACAAAAGTTGGCGCGCTTCGCGGCTGTCGTCCTCGCGCAAGAACTCCCGCACCTTCTCCACGGTGATATCGCCTTGGAAGTCGAAGTACAGGTTCTCGAACAGAAAACGAACAAGCTCCTTCACGAAGAGCCTCCTTCAGGCGCGGGGAAAAGTAGCTTTGAGAGCGGCTTTCGCAATACCAGTCCGCCGAACTGTCACGCAAGCAGTTTGCGGGCAGGCAGCGGTTTTTGCGAGTTCTTCTCGTTCGTGCTCTGGAAATCACCGGCAATCCAGCAAGTTGGGGTCATCAGGGGTGTGACAAACCAAGCACGGACGCGCGTTCTGACGCAGCGCAGAAGCACAGCGGGAGCGAAACCCGATCGGGTGAGGATTGGTGCCTTGGCCCTGGCCGGCCGGGAAGCCTGAGCCGCGCCCGCCCATCGCAGCGGTGGCATGACAGATCGCGCAGTCACGCTCGACGTGGCAGCTGACGCAGGCGCTGATGTTGCGCTCCGCCTCCCAAGCGTGATGGCGCGCCGTACGCGGTCCATCGGTCCACTCCGACTTCGGCGGATGAAAGCGACCGCGCTCGGCCATGTTTGCAAACGGGCCCGACATGGCGATGCCCAGCCGCTGGTGACACGTCAAACAAAACGACTGATCGCGATGGCAGCTCGCGCACTTCTGTTGATTGGTGCGCGCGGGCACCGAGTGCATACTGAGCCAGTCGTTGGGGTGAACGCGGCGCGGCCGAACGCGGCCGTCGTGGCAATCCGCGCAATAGCGTTCGCTGTGACAATTGGCGCAGAAGCGCGTGTCGTTGCCCGCAACGGCCTTGTGCCGCTCGAGCCAATCCGGACCGTGGCCGGCGTCGTGCAACCAGCTCGGCGGCAAGAGCGGCCCGGAGGCGAAGTCAGCCTGGATCAGGCCGCTGGGATCGGTGAGGTGACAAGTGCGACACTCCGAGCGGGCACGCCCCGCGGCGGGGCCGGGTGCTTGGTGACAGTTCAGACAGCCGCGCATTCTCGGGAGCTGATCGCGCGTCGCCAGCTCGAGGTTCTCGACCGCGCCGTGGCACTGCGCGCAGCCGATGTTGCGCGACGCATGCAGCGCGTGATCGAAACGCAGGTTCGGTTTGGGCACAGACAGCGGCGCGACGCGGTTACCCGCCGAACGACTGTAGCCGAGGTGGCAGTAGGCACACTGGCCCATCGCGCTTGTCGATTTGGTCGAGCTGGTCGAGTTGGTCGAGCCAGCAGAATCGGTGGCATCGGTCGGGGCAGCGCGGACTTGCAGCGGGTTCCGGTGATCGCTGCCGTGGCAAGCATCGCAGCGGGTGCCCTTGGGCAAGAGCGAGTCGGCGCTGGAGCGGCTGGTCTTCGCCCGGTCGTGGCACGTCGTGCAGGTCAGCTTCAGGTCCTTCACGTGGCGCTGATGATTGAAGCGGATCGTGAGCTCCTGGTTCGGAAAGATGGCGGGGCTCGGACCGTTGTCGTTGGGGGATGCGCCGGGCGGGCGATCGCGCTCGGCCGCCGCTGCTCCATCTGCGGTCGCGCTCAGGCCATGCGTGACTCGGCCAGGATCGGGGCCGCCACCCGCGCTGACCACGGCCTCGGACGTGAGCACACCCGCGTCGCCGAGCTCAGCGCTGGCCGCGGGAGCCGCGGGCGAGCTCTGCGCGCGCGCCGCTGGGCTTCGACCGCACAGCGCCAGGCACGACGCCAACAGGCAACCCAGGAGCAGTAGCCAGAGCGACTCCAGCCGCGCGTGCTGTGCGCTTCGAGTCGCGGTCATCGCAGCACCGAGAAGTCGAGCGTGGCCAGCACGCGAAAGCGCTGACCGACGAGGTGATTGATGGTGTGCTCCCACTCCACCCCCAGCCGGCCCCTGCTGAAAGCCAAGAACTTTGGGTTGACTCCGCCGCCGAGCACGTAAGAAAAGCTGGTCGCACTGCGATCGGGACGCAACGCATCTTCCCAATCGTAGAGCGAGAGCACCGCCAACGAGTCATAGTAGCCGCCGTCGAAGCGCTTTCGACCCGTGAGGTCACCGCCGTAGCGGTGCCCGGCATCGCCGGCCTCGGCCATCGTGTTCAGCGCGAGGCTGCCGTCCGCAAAGTGATAGCGGCCGCCGAAGGTGCCCAAATAGTCGAACGTTCTTCCGTTTTGCGTGAGATCGGGGGCGCTCGATGCGGCATACGTCGCGGGGTCACCCTCGGTCGTGAACATGCGCACCCCACCCGACGCGCCGAGCTCGAACTGCCGCGAAAACGTGACATCAGCGCGCAGCGTGGCGGATGTCGTCCCGCGGTGGGCAAACCAGTTGAAGATCGAGTCGCCGTCGAACGTGGGCAGGAAATAGTCCAAGTTTGCGCCGACGACCGCGCGATCGCTCGCGTACCAATCGAGGCCGGCGCTGTATTGGCTGACGCGCCGAATGTATAGGTCGTACACGAGCGAGCCGAGCACGGCGCCCAGGTTGGACTTGTCGACGCGCAGCGACCCGCCCAGTCGTTCGCTCGAGGTGCGATCACCGAGCGCGTACGTGAGCCCGCCGCCATTGTCCAGGAACGGTGAGACCAAGACCGCATCGCGATTGATCACCTTGCGATAGCTGAAACGGGCGTGCAAAAAGTCGATGCCGCTCGATTCGAGCGCGAAGCCATAGGCCGGGGCCAGCTTCGATTCTTGCAAGAAGGCCGGCGATTGGCCGAAGCCGAGGCCCGTGCGATCGCCGCGCGAAACGCCGCCGGCCTCGAAACGCGAGGTCGACAGCATGGGCAAACCGCCGCGCTGTTCGAAGCCCGCGTAGGCTTCGATGGCCAAATACGCGGGTGTCGTGAGCAGCACCTCCGCGCCATCGAACGACCAAAAGCCCAAGCTGTCGACCACGTACTGCCGGCCGAGGCGGAAGCCGAGCGCTCCGTCCAAGTAGCGCTGACCTTCGAGATAAGCGTACATCACGTCCAGTGGTGCTTCGACCAGGCCCGGTGTGTACGAGGCGGAGTCGGGGCTACGCTCCTCTGGGCGCTGTCCGAAGTCCGCGTCGAGCCGCAAACGCGACTTGAACGACAGCTTTGGTCCGAACGGCCGGCGATCGCTTTGCAGGTCGTACAGATTGAGTGCGAGCGTTTGCGTGTAGCGCCGCCGCTGGACGAGCGGGCTGCCGTACGGGCTCTGCAGCGAATAGAACTGAGCGTCGAGCGAGGCGTCGACCTCGGTCTGAAAGGCTCGAGCCTCCCCGCTGCACAGCGCGAGGCCGATGATCAGACTGCGCGTGACCTTCTGAGCCATGTCCCTCGCGGAGCAATGGCCAACCGTTCGAGCCTTCACCGCCGCCTACCGTGGGCAGCATGATCGAGCGACCCCTACACTGTCAACGCGGCCGACTCACGAGGCCTGAGAACGGCGCGACAGGCCGGGGGGAATGGCTGTCAGCGGCCGAGGGCTTCGGCGCGATTGACGATGCGGGGGGTGAGGAAGATCACGAGCTCACCGCGCGTGTCGCTGGCGCGCCGGCGTTGGAACAAGATCCCGAGCAGCGGAATGTCGCCGAAGAACGGCACCTGGTCCAGGTTGCGACCCGTGTTCCGGGTGAAGATGCCGCCGATGACCGCCGTGTGACCGTCCATGACCAGCAGATCGGTCTCGGCCTCGCGCTTCAAGATGGTTGGATCGCCACGCGCGGAGGTTTGATTGTAGTCTGGTTCGTCGCGGTTGATCTTGACGTGCATGCTCACGCTGCCGTCCGCGGTGACGTGCGGCTTGACCAGGAGCTGCAGCTTCGCTTCTTGGAACGTAGTCTGCACGCCTTGCGCGCTGACCTGAGAAAACGGAATCAACGTCCCTTGCGAGATGCGCGCTTCGCGGTTGTCCAAAGTCAGGATGCGCGGGCTGCTCAAGATGCGGAGCATGCCGCTCGACTCGGCCGCCGACAGGCGCACGGCCAAGTTCACGGTGTTGTCGATCGAGCCCAGGGTCAAACCGAGCGCGCCGCCTGCCCCGGTACCGACAGTCGCGGGCAAGTTGACCGCGAAATTCGGGTTGGCCACCGTACGCGTGAATGGGCTGAGGCCCGCCGTCGGCGTATTGCCGTCGCTGGCACCGCCGGCCAAGCCCACCGAGCTCGGGAAAGCGAGGCCCGTCGGGTTGCCGGTTGCAGACGAGAACGTCGCATCGCCACCCCATTGAATACCGACGTCGCGGATGTAGCGGCTGGTTGCCTCCACGATACGGGCTTCGACCAGCACTTGTGGCGTCTGAGTGTCGAGCGAGCGCGTCAGCTCTTCGATTTGGTTCAGGTTGCCCGCCAAATCGCGCACGATCATCACGTTCGTGCGATCGTCCACGGCGATCGAGCCGCGC
>DASSMT010000339.1:0-22714 GCA_035688655.1 Polyangiaceae bacterium
CCCTGCTCCGGCGGCCGCGGCCGCGCCGACAGCAGCGCCCGCGGCGGCCCCAGCGCCCGCGGCCGCGCCGACAGCGGCGCCCGTGCCGGCTCCAGCGCCCCCCGGATATCCCGCGCCTTACCCGTACCCACCGCCGCCGCCGGGGTATGCCTACGGCTACTACTATCCACCAGTGCCCCAGCTGCGTCCGATCCCGCCGCCGCCCCCGCGTTACAGCAAGGATGCGGCGGTCGCGAGCACGCCGTTCTTCGACGCGATCCTCGCCACCGCGGATTGGGACGAGCGCTTTTCGGGGGCCGTGTTCGTGGGCGCGCAAGCGGGCGTGTTCGTCGCGCAGCGCGTGCGCCTGACCGCCAAGATCGGCTTTCCTCTGGAGAGCTTGGGTGACACGCAAGCAGACTTCGGCGCGGGCGCGAAGAACCCTTCGTTCGTTTATGCGTTCAGCGCGGGCTTTGCGCTGCTTCGCACACCCAGCTTCGCGATGTCACCGGGGCTGATGTTCGCGCGCACGGACGTCTCCGACTACGGCTCGATGCTCGGGCTCTCTTTGCCGCTCGATTGGGTGATGAAGAACGGTTTGCGCCTAGGACTCGAAGGTGGCCTCGGACCCGCCTTCGGCGGGCGCCGCGCGGTCAGTTGCACGACACCGGGCGCCGCTGACTGCGGCCAACAGCCGCGCTATCAAGATCGCAAAGCGGGCGCTGCCGCGTGGCTGCAGTTTCACATCGGCTTCGGTTTCAATCATCCGGGCCCGCTGCCACCGGCGGCCGCAGGCCCGCCGAGCTGATTATTTGGTCATGCCCGAGGCCATCGCGGTCGTCACGTAAAAGTGCCGCGGCCAATGGCGGTAGTAGCTGACGCGAAGCACGGAAGCGCCGTCGTCCGGGTCCACTTCATCCGTGATCTGGCCCACCACGCGCACGAGCGAACCCTTGCCGACGCTGTGTTCGCCGACCTCGTCCGCGCTCGCGAGCTTCACGATCGCGTGGATCGTCGCGTGCTCGTGCTCGCTGACCGTCACGCGGCAGGTATCTTCGTCGAACTCTTCACACAGGTTGCGGTTACTCAGGGTGCGCATGCTGAGCGTGAGATACGCGCCGCCGCTCTTGGCCGTGGTTCGGCCTTTGACGACGCCAAACAGCATCACGTTGCCCTTCTTCCAGTCCTCTTTGTCGCGTTCGGCCATCACCGGATCGAATTCGCGCGCGCCTTGGATGGCGCTCTTCTCCGCGCTCAGCGGTTGATATTCGCGGGCATAGCCGTAGGGGCCTGCGGAGTGGCAGCCCAGCGAGAGCAACGCGAGCAGCGGCAAAGTGAACGAGGAGCGGCGCATGGCGCCCCGTCGACTATCACGCCGTGCGCCGGGAATCACCGCTTCAATCTCGCGCCTGGAAGATTTGCCCGCGGCGAGAACAGCAGTAATAGGTGGCATGCCTCACCCCGAGCTTCTTCCCGAGCTTGTGCTGCGCACCCGGCTCAAAGCCGCGCTTGCGCGTGCCTTCGGTGCCGAGCACCAGGACACCGATCCGCTCCTGCGTCGTTCCGACCGCGCGCACTATCAAGTCAATGTCGCCATGAGCTTGGGCAAGGCCCTGCGCCGTCCCCCGCGTGAGGTCGCGCAAGCGCTGTTGGCCGAGCTCGACCTGACGGACCTGTGTACGCCGAACGGTGTGGAGGTCGCGGGTCCGGGCTTCATCAACCTGACCTTGCGCGACGAGGTGCTGGCGTCCGCGCTGGCCGAGCTGCTCGCGGCACCGAACTTGGGGGTGCCTCGAGCCGACGTGAGCGACGTGTGTGTGATCGACTACGGCTCACCCAACATCGCCAAAGAGATGCACGTGGGGCATCTGCGTTCGTCGATCATCGGCGATACCTTGTGCCGGGTGCTCGCGTTTCGCGGGCACACCGTGATTCGACAAAATCACATCGGTGATTGGGGCACGCCCTTCGGCATGCTGATCGAGCAATTGGTGGACGAGCAGCAACAAGGCGCGGCCTTGCTCGATCCGAGTCAGCTGGGAGATTTTTATCGCGCCGCGCGCGCCAAATTCGACGCCGATCCGGGCTTTGCCGACCGAGCACGTGCGCGCGTGGTCTCGCTGCAAGCAGGCGAGCCCGAAACGCTGAAACTCTGGCAGCAATTCGTCGACGGCTCCAAGCGCTACATGGCCGCGGTGTTCGAGCAGCTGGGCGTCGGTTTGCTCGACGCGGACGTGCGCGGAGAGAGCTTCTTCAACCCGAAATTGCCGGAAATTACCGACGAGCTCCTGGCGCGCGGCATCGCCGTGGTCGACGACGGCGCTGTGTGCGTGTTCCCGCCGGGCTTTGCCGGGCGTGAGGGCGAGCCGCTACCGCTGATCGTGCGCAAGAAAGACGGCGGCTACGGCTACGGCGCCACCGATCTCGCCGCTTTGCGCTTTCGGCGCGAAGAGCTGGGCGGCACGCGGCTCTTGTACGTGGTCGGCACGCCGCAACAACAACACCTGGCGATGGTGTTCGCGGTCGCCAAAATGGCTGGCTGGCTCACTCCCCCGGTGCGTGCCGAGCACGTGGCCTTCGGCTCCGTACTCGGCGACGACCGCAAGATGCTGAAGACGCGCAGCGGGGAGAACATCAAACTGATCGAGCTGCTGGCAGAGGCCGTGGAGCGCGCGGCCGCCGCCGTGCTCGAGCGGAACCCGGAGCTGCCCGAAGCCGAGCGCGCGGTCGTCGCGCGCCAAGTGGGCATTGGCGCCGTGAAGTATGCCGATCTGAGCAGCGATCGCATCAAAGATTACGTGTTCGATTGGAAACGCATGGTCGCCTTCGAAGGCAATACCGGCGGCTACCTGCAATATGCCCACGCGCGCATCCGCTCCATTCTTCGCAAAGCCGAAAGCGATGACGGCGCCCGCGCAGGCGCGCTCTCGATCAGCGCACCTGCCGAACGCGCGCTCGCGCTCGAGTTGCTGTCTTTCGCCCGCACCCTGGCCGAGGTCGAGACGTCTTTGGAACCGCACAAATTGTGCGGCTATCTGTACGGCCTCGCCTCGAGCTTCTCGACCTTTTTTCAAGAGTGTCCCGTGCTCAAGTCAGAGCCGCAGGAGCGCGCGTCGCGTCTCTCCCTGTGCGCTTTGACCGCCCGTACGCTGGCGACCGGGCTCGAGTTGCTCGGGATCGAGGCTCCCGAGCGCATGTGAACCTGCTGCAACCGGTAGGTGGGTGGACGTGCGCTGAGGCTGCGTCTTGCTGTCGACCGCTGCAGCCCATAAGCTTGGCAGATGGTGGGAGCTCAACGTTCGAACCGCTCGCATCGTCGCTGGCGTCCGACGCTGATCACGACGATCATCGCGCTCGCCGCGCAAGCGTGCAGCAGCGTGAGCGCGACTGGAACGCCGGCTGGGAGCGAAGGCGGAAGCGGAACGAGCGGCGTCGGCGGTGCTTCTGGCGCGGGCGGGTCGGACCCGATCACCCCCATCCTGGTCGGTGGCGGCCCCGGCGCAAACTGCGGCTCCCAGTCGTTGCTGGGTGACCAGGCCGTCACGCTCATCGGCAGTCCACGCGAGTTCTATTCGTGGACCACCGATGAGCAAGTCGCCGAGCTGCGCGCGGGCGGACCTCTGTTCAGCCGCAGTGAGAGTCCGGGCAAGGGCCGCGGCTTGGCCATGACGCAATTGGCCGAGTTCGCGGCCAAGGGCACTGAGCCGGGCCACGCCCTGGCAGGGACCCTCGCGAACACCGTGTTTGCGAAGCTGCGATTCTCATGGCCGAACCCCTGGGCGACACTGCTGGGCTTTCCGGGCGAGAGCTACGGTAATCAGCTCTTGCGAGTGACCCTGCGCCCCGAGGCGTGGATCGCGTCCTTCAGCGAGCGGGGCGGCTTCTCGGTGTACGACTCGAACAATCAGCGCGTCGACATGCAAATTGCGGCGGCCAGCCCGGAGCGCATTGGCGCGGTCTATTTCGAGTCCGACAGCGTCGAAGGCAGTAACTACTGCGGCACTTATTCGTACGGCGCGGTCGCCTTCCGCGAGTTCGTCCTGGGCAATTTGCAGATGGTTCAGAGCTGGTCGCTCGCGACCCCGGAGATCTCGGCGCGCTTGCAGGCGGACATCGCCGTGCTCCAGGCGTTCGCTGCCGAGCTCGCCTGCCGACAGCTCCCTCCGTCGCTCGCGGAGTGGTCGGATGGAGCGCAGTGCGCGCCACGTGGCGGAACGAGCGTCGACCCGCGCAGCTCGCTCTACCACTATGATCTGGCGCTGGGCCTGCCGAGCGAACTGTACTGGCCGAGCCAAGAGAATCTGGCAGCGCTGATCGCCGCACTCCAAGCGAGCATGCCCCAGGGTGAGCCGCTCGTGGTCAATCCTGGCGGTTAGCGGTGAAGGTCGTCAGCAAAGACACGGCTCTTTCGCTGCTGGCCGAGCACAAGCACGAGCTGCTCGCGGGCCGCGCCGGTTGCGTGATGTGCGCGCTGGCCAACGCACGTCCGGGTTCGCTGCTGATCGCGGAGAACCAACACGGCGCGGTGTTGCTCGATCGCTTCGGCTGTCGCTACGGCCATTTGATGGTGGTCGCCAAGCAGCACATCGAGCGGGCAAACTCGCTCGATTGGGCCGTCTATAGCGATTTGCAACGCTTGGTCTTCGACGCCACCGCGGTCATCGATGCTTGTTTCAAACCCGCGCGCGTGTTCACCGCCACGTTGGGCGCCGCGGTGGAACTGCCGCAAACGTACTCGCATTATCACGTGCACGTGATCCCCGTGTACGAGACCGATGAACGCGCCCGCCCGGCCCGCGTGCTCAGTTGGTCCGAGGGCGTCGTGGTGTACGAGGACGCCGAGGCCGAAGGCATCTGTCGCGAGCTCAGGCAGGCGTGGCCACGAGCCACGCAGTTGCAGCCAAAGAGCGCCGAGTAGCGCCGTGCCTGCTGCTCGCCGCGCGCTTCTGTTGGTGAGCAGCCCGCTCGCCAATTCTCAGGCCGACTTCGCGGAGCTCGCCGAGTGGAGCGCTGCGGCCGATCCAGAGCTCAGGGTGCGCGTGGTCGCTGACCTGAGCGGCGCCGATCTCACTGACAATGAGCCCGATTTGCCGATGCTCACCGTCTCGTTCGGCCCACTGCAAAAGCTGCGTCCGCGGCGCGGTGCGGTGTTTCAGGGGCAGCACGTGGCCAAATCCGTCGAATACCGCGCGCTGCAGGCGATTGGCGTGCCCGTGCCGCGCTGGACGCGCTTGCTCCCGGGCCAGGCGCCGGAGCTCGAGCTCGCGTCGTTCGGCCCCTATGTCGTCACCAAGCCCGAATTCGGCGCGCGCGGCGCGGACGTGCGCATCGAGCGCCGCGCGCAAGCTCGCTGGACCGCGCCGCGCACGCAATTGTCGGAGGGCTTCGGCGGCCCATTCAATCCGCGCCTGGCTCAAGAATTCGTGTACACCGGAGCGTGGCCGCACAGCTACCGCGTCGCGACCCTCTTTACCCAGACGCTGTGGTCGCTGCGCATCGAAGCCAGCCACGCGCGTGAACCCCTGCGTGCCCGCTCGGACTTCCACGGTCAAAGCATCGTCTCGTCAGGAAAGGGTTGCAGCCTCGCGCTGTCGAACGACCCGGCGGTGATTGCGCTCGCCGAACGCGCGAGCGCGGCGCTGCCGCACGTAGCCCTGCTCGGCGTGGACATCCTGCGCGACGCGGACACGGGCGAGTTGTTCGTCGTCGAGCTGAACAGCCTCGGTTATTCCTGGCACTTCAGCTCGCCCGCGGGGGGCAGATTTCAAGCCGAATTCGGCTTCGACCTCAGCGCTCAGTTCGACGGCCGGCGCAAGGCCGCGCGGCTGCTCGCGCGCGCCTGCAGAGAGCACGCGCGCTGAGCGATCGGCGACGTTTCGGCGGGCCAATGCTGTCCCGAGAGCTCAATACAAGCTCGCCAAGCGCAGGGCCGAGGTCGACGGCGGCGCGCCCCGTCAGTGCGCGCAGGGGCAGTCGTAGTCATCGCAGTCGGTTTTGCCATCTTCGTCGTTGTCTTTGCCATCGTCGCATTGGACCTCACCGCATTTCGGGGCCTTGTCCCCTTCGTCCCAAAAGCAACCCGACCCCCAAGCGTCGGCGCAGTCGTACACGGCGGGGCTCAGCACACCCGTCCAGTAGTCATCGCAAATGACCGCGCGGGTGCCGTCGCAGTACGAGGTGGCGTGCCCGGCACAGGGCGCCTCGCTGGCTTTGCAATCAGCATAAGGGCCTCCCTCCCGACGAACCCCTTCGACGCAGGTCGCCTGCGCGAGCGAGCAATCGTACGAGACCTCGTAAAAGGTCCCATCGGATCCATCCTTCTCGCATTGCTTCGCGACGTTCCCTTCGCAGTGATCGGTCGGTACATCTCCGCACGGGGGGTTCTGGTCGATTAGGTCGTCGCGGTGAAACCAGATGTCGCATTTGTCGACCTCGTCGCAGTTGGCCGCTGCGTTCGCGCAATCAGCGACACCGCTGTAAATATTGGGAACAATCGTCACCAAGGGGCCGAAGTGCCCAAACATCGAGAGCGGCGACATGGGTTCGATACCGCAAGCATCATAGCGAGCGCCCGCTTTCGTGCCGCGCTTGAAGTCGGCCGACGGCTCGCTGGCAGGATGCTCGTCGTCGTCAGCGCACCCCACGCTCAGCAAGCCGAGCAAGCACACCGCAAGCGATCCCCAGCCCAACAACGCCCTACCCATTTGCATCGTCATTTTGTGCAGCCTAGTCCGCTGAGCGTGGCCAACGCCAGGGCCTTCTA
Organism: Polyangiaceae bacterium; assembly: GCA_035688655.1. Classification (GTDB taxonomy): domain Bacteria; phylum Myxococcota_A; class Polyangia; order Polyangiales; family Polyangiaceae; genus PMG-095. The sequence continues at coordinate 6,743 of DASSMT010000339.1, forward strand.
GAGCCTCAAATAGCTCGATTTTGTTTCGCCAAGATTGCGGGGTGCGCCAACCGTTAGTGCCAGAAGCCGATGCTGAAAGACGTGTTGAGATACTTTCGTGCGCCATCCGCGGCCAGCGATAGCTGCCAATAGTCGAACGGCTTCACCAACCCGAACACGTTCCATTCGAACAGCTTGATGTCGACGCCGGCCGTGCCGTGCATGCGCGAGTGGCCCTCTTCGGTGGTCGCGAGCTCGAGGTAGGTGCCCGCGCGTACTCGCAACCAGCGCGGGATGGCTTCGGTCTCGAAGCCCAAGCGTGGCGAGACGAGCGTGCGCCTGAGCCCGACGGTGCCGCCGGCGAGCGCGAAGTCGCCCGAGCCCTGGATCAACGCGAGCTCCGCACTCACGAGCAGGTACCAGGTCTGATCCTTTTGGTACTCGTCGAACAACTCTTTCTCGGCTTGCTTCAGATCTTCTTTGCTCGGCTCGCGGCCGCCCGCGTTACGGCGGGCGCGATCTGCAGCCGTGGTGAACTTGGGGTTCAGGCGCCGTGTTCCGAACTGGTAGGCGCCGCCCAACGAGGCTGTCCAAGGGACGTGCACCATCGTCGGCGGGGCGCCGTTCTCGCCGGCTACCTCGGCATTGATCGGTTGTTCGATGGCGGTGCCAATGCGAAATTGCTGCCCCGTCGGTTTGACGATCAGGCCTGCGGTATAGCCGATGCCCGCGGTGAGCGGCACCGAACCTCCCCCGCCGCCGAAGCTGAAGCCGAGCACGCGCAAGCCGGCACCGAGCTGCAACTGCCCGTCGAAATAGCCGTAGGCGACGGCCGGGTGCATCAAGCCAAAGTTCGCGGTGAACTTGGTGCTGAAGCCCTGCTGACCGTTGTTGGTTGCCTCGTTCTTCTCCGCTTCGGCGGCCAGGCCGAAACCTGCGTGCCGATAGTTGGCGAGCACGGCGAACGAGCCGAACAGCGAACCGCCGCTGTTCGAGCCTTGAGGCGCGTTGTAAATGTCGTTCTTCGGCAGCCAACTGGCGATGGAGAAATCGATCCCGAAGGAGAAGCTGAATGCGTCCCACGAATACGGCAGGCGCACCGCAGCCGATGCCGGATTGATCGGCACGCCCTCGGTGTCGTCCGCGATGGCCACGAACGCGCCGGCCAGACCCACGAAACGCGTGCTGCCGCGGATCGTGCCGCGCACGGTGTCGATGGTCCGCGGTTGCTCCATCTCCTGCGCCCGCGCCGGCGTCGCGATCGCACTCAGCAGCACGCACACGAGCACCCCTGCCGGTCGCAGCTTGACCATCGCCGGCGGGAGTCTAACCATTGCCTCGCTAGCGCGGGTAAAAATGCGCGCGGCCGTGCTGGGGTTTCTTTTTTTTTGATGGTCACCGAGCGCGGCCGGGTGCGTCCCAGCCTTCGGCGTCGCGGACGAGGGAGCGCTCGCGTGTCAGAAGTCGAAACACACGCAGCCCGAGCTCGAGCGCGAGTAGCCCGAGCGCGACGAACCCGAGCTCCGGCGACGCATCCACGCTGCCCGCATGCGCGTTTGCGCGTGCCTGTTCGGCGTTGGGCGGCGGCTTTTGTGGCAACGTGGTGATCTCGGTCGGCTCGATGGTCACGACGCGCTCTTCCGGCTTGTCATCGATGCGCAGCTTGTAACGAGCCGCGAGCGTGGGCGTGGCGGCCTTCTGCGCAATGCCGCCGACGCGCGCTCCTTCGTGCAGTGCGAGCGGACCGCGCGGGCCCTCGAGCGTGACGCTCGCGCTCGCTGGAAATGTCCATTCGCTGCCGGCCACGCTCTGTGCCGCTCCATGGCGCGCGCGGGCCTCGGCCAAAAAATGATCGAGCAAGGCCAGGAACGCGGGACGCAGCGGGAAATTGCCGTGCTCCACCGAGCTCGGCAATGCGACCGTGAACAGCGCGCCGCGGCCCAGCTCACGCTTGGTCAAAAACGGCTGGCCATCGCTGAACGTGGCCAAGACCCGGCCGCCGAGCAGATCCGTGGTGCTGAGGCCCGCGCGGCCGGCAAGCTTCAGATCTTGCAAGCTGCTGGCCTCGGGTCCGAGCCACGAAAGCGAAGCCGCATTGACCTCGTTCGTATCCTTTGCCTGCCAGTGCACTGCGCCGTGCACGAAGGGCTCGAGCGTGGCACCGAGCGGCGTCTGATCGACGCGCGGACCGAAAAAAGCGACCGCAACGCCGCCGCGTTCGACGAAGCCCGTGAGCGCGGAGCGCGCCTCGGGCGTGATGCCGCCCGGATCGTCGAGCAAGAGCAGGGCATTGCTGCGGTACTCGTTGGGGTCGTCGGGCAGGAGCGCAATCGGGTGCAGCGCCGCGCTGCTCTCCAGCGCGGCGACCGCTTGCTCGAGCACCGGTGGTCCGCCGGTCTTGGCCGAGGCATTGCTCACGTCGACCGCGACCAGCACGCCGAGCGCGGCGGATTCTGCGGCCAGCGGGCAACGATCATCGCTCTTCAGTGCATCGCCCCCGTTCAGCTCCAGCTCCAGATGCTCGGCCTTGGGGTCCAAATCCAGCCCCAATTCCTGGATGCCACCCCGCGCCGCCAGCGGCACCGGCGCCGCGCTCTTCTCACCCACCACGGTGAGTGCGCGGCCGGCCGCGGCGGCCGGTGAAGTGCAAGCGACATGCGCCGCGATCCGTCGGCCGCGCCGCTCTGCCGCAAAAACCGCGCAGTTCTCGAGCGGGGTCGCAAGCTCCGGCACGGGCGTCCAGAGCGGGGGCTGAGCCTCCGGTAAGGCGGGGCCCGCGAGATCACTCAGCAGCACCACGCGCTTGTCGTGATGCGGGACGCTGGCGATGCTGGTCCGCGCGAGACCCACCGCGCCCTCCAGATCGGTACTGCGATCGCTCTCGCTCAGATCACTGAGCGCGCGTCGAGCCGCGCTCAAATCCGTGGTCGCGGCCAGGGCCAAGCGCGCCGGCTTTCCGGCGAGCACGATCGCGATCGCATCTCCCTCACGCGCCGAGGCCAGTAGCTCTCGCGCTGCCTGCAATGCCCGCTCGAAGCGTACGCGGCCATCCTGGCCCTTGGCTCGCATGCTGTGCGAGTCATCCAGCACCAGCGCGAAGGCCACCGAGGCACCCGCGCTGCGATTCAACGACAAGCGCGAGCACTGCACGAACGGAGTCGCGCCGATCACGGTCAAGCAGGCGATCAGGAGCGCGCGGATCGTGAGCAGCACGCGGTCTTCGAGCGTGGCGCGTTCGCGTGCGACCGAGCGCGCCGCGGGCACCAGCGCGGTCGGCGGAAATTCTCGCTCGCGCGCCCGGCCGCGCCGCAACAAGTGCGCGGCGATCGGGATCACCACGAACAAGCCGACGCCCAGCGCTGCGGCGACCAGGAAGCTCACAGCGAGCCACCCACCGAGTCGAGCACCTTGCGTACGGCCTTCACCGGGTCATCACCAGTGCCGAGCCGCACCAGCGAGCCCCCGCGGCTGAGCAAGCGGTCCGACCAACGCTCGGTCTGCGCCTCGAGCGCCGCGAGGTACTGCGCTCGCGCCGCGGCCGCGTCCGTTTCGACGCGCGCGTCGCCTTCGAGTGCGCGCAGATGGAGCGGTCCGCTGAACGGAAAGCTGAGCTCACTCGGATCCAGCACTTGCGCGACAGTCAAGGTTTTCCCCCGCGAGCCCAGCGAGCCAATCGCGAGCTCGGCACCCGCCGGCAAGTCCAGCAAGTCACTGAGCACCACGACCGTCGAGCCTCGTCCCGCGCGGCGCTCGACGCGCGCCACCGCGCGTTCGAGCGCCTGCAAATCACCATGGAGGTCTGCGCTCGGTTCGGCGGTTTCGAGCGCGCCCACCACGCGTTCGAACGCCTCACGACCGCCAGCCGTCGCAAGCTCGACCGTGCGCGCGCCACCGAACCAATCGAGCGACACGCGATCCCCAGCTGCCACGGCAATCTTGCACAGAGCCGCGCCGATCAGCGCAGCATACGCGTATTTGGCGCCCGGCGCGTGCTCGCCGCGGTAACTCATGGAGCGCGTCGCGTCCACCAACAAGCACAACGTGCGGTCGGTCTCGGTCTCGAACTGCCGCACCAACAGCGCGCCGTGCCGCAGCAGCGCGTGGCGATCGATGAAACGCAAATCGTCGCCCGGCACATAGCTGCGCTGCCCGCCGAATTCGATGCCCGCGCCCCGTCGCCGGCTGCGGTGTATGCCGGCGTACACACCATCCGCCACGGTCTTAGCGCGCAGCCGCAGCGGTGCCAGCTTGCCCCAATCGAGCCCTTTGCGCAGCGCCGACATGGCTGTCTTCGTCTCTAGCACGTCAATTGCCGCCGCGCGCGCAGGCGGAGATGATTTTGGGGCTGAGCTCGACCGGGTCGAGCGTCGCGTTTTTATCGCGCTTGCGCCATTCGGTGCAGGCTTGCGTCGCGAGGCCGGTCGCGTCGAGCGCCACATACGCCTCCAGCAGTTGACGATTCACGATCGCCTGCTCATTCTCGGTCAGCGCCGTCGAAGCCAAGAAGCGACTGCCGCGCGCCGCCGCATCCACGTAGCGGCCACTCTTCACGTCCGCGATCAACGCCGGGATCTCCTGGGATATCCTGCGCTGCGCATCGCGCACGCTGCCCATTGCCTCCGAGCAGGTGTTGCCCGCCGACTCCTGCGCCGCCTTCTTACCCAGCTCGGTCAACGGCAAATCCGTGAGTGGCACGAGCACCACGTCGTGCGGCTGAATCTTGTGCCCGTTGAAGCCGTTGTAGCGATCGAGCACCCAAGCCTTGTTCATGTCGCCGTAGTACTTGAAAGCAATCGTGACCACGGTCTCGTTGCTGCCCTGCACCAAGACGCGCAGGTTGTAGGGTACGATCAACTCCGCACCCTCTTGTGGCGTGAGCCACGGGTTCGAGCCGTTGGCCATCGACAGCACATCGGAGCGATTCGACGCTCCCAGCAACTGCGCCGCCAGCTGCTCCCAGGTATCGCCCTTTTTGACCACGCGATGCCCGACCGCGGGCACCTCGAGCCGCATGCCCTTGACGATCGGCGAGCCACCCTCGACCGCCAGCAAGTTCGCGTCGACCAGGAACTTCTCGTACTGGATCTTGCCGTAGTACTTCTCGGCGATCGACGCGAGCGTGTCGCCCTGCACGACCACATGGGTAAAGGCGTTGGCGCGGTGTGGTAGCGCGCCGACACTGAGCGCGGCGACGAGAGCGAGGGCGTGGCGACGAAGGTTCATGACGCGCCCGGAGCTTAGTGGGGATGGGGCAAGGCGATGGCCAGCAATGAGCCGCCCCGCCCCGAGTTGCCAAAAGCGCCGTTACGTACCCGCCGCAGCAGCCAATAAGTGATAGTATTCCAGCAATGGTGGATTTTCGGGCGCTGTAGCATTTGAGCTCAGGCTCCTGCGGGACTACGTGTCTCGTCCGATGACCGAGCCCAAAGCCACTTCATTTCCCAAGGACCGGATCAAAGTTCTCCTGCTCGAGAACATTCACGAGAGCGCCCAGCAGCTGTTCGCTGCCGAGCACTTTCAAGTGGAGGCACTCAAGCACGCGCTCAAGGAACAGGAGCTGATTCAGAAGATCAGCGACGTGCACGTGCTCGGCATTCGCAGCAAGACGCACGTGACCGCGCCGGTTCTGGCCGCGGCCAAGCGTTTGCTCAGCGTGGGTTGCTTTTGCATCGGCACCAATCAGGTCGACTTGGCTGCGGCCAATCAGCAGGGCGTGCCGGTGTTCAATGCGCCGTTCTCGAACACGCGCAGCGTGGCGGAGCTGATCATCAGCGAGATCATCTCGCTGTCGCGCAAGATGACCGAGCGCTCGCGCGAGGTACACGCGGGCATTTGGAACAAAGCTTCGGTCGACTGCAACGAGGTGCGGAACAAGGTTCTCGGCATCATCGGTTATGGTCACATCGGCCGGCAGCTGGGCGTGCTGGCCGAAGCGATGGGCCTGCGCGTGATCTTCTTCGACATCACGTCCAAGCTGCCGATGGGCAACAATCGCGTGGTCGCCACGCTCGACGAGCTGCTCGCCGAGTCGGACTACGTATCTTTGCACGTGCCAGCGACGCCGCAGACCAAGAACATGATTGGTGCGCGCGAGCTGTCTTTGATGCACAAGGGCGCTTACCTGCTCAACGCCAGCCGCGGCAGCGTCGTCGATATTCCGGCGCTCGCGCAGGCGCTGCAAAGCGGTCACTTGGGCGGCGCTGCGATCGACGTGTTCCCGCAGGAGCCGGAGTCGAACGATCAACCGTTCAAGAGTGAGCTGCAGGGCTTGAAGAACGTGATTCTGACGCCGCACGTCGGCGGCTCGACCAGCGAAGCGCAAGAGTCGATTGGGCGTGAGGTGGGCAGCGCGCTGATCCGCTTCGTGAATGCGGGAGCGACCACCGGCGCCGTGAACTTTCCGCAAATCGAGCTGCCGGTTCACCCCGGAAAGCACCGCATCCTGAACGTTCATCGCAATGTTCCCGGTGTGCTCGGTGAAATCAACGGCATCGTCAGCCGGTTGAAGGCCAACATTCAAAGCCAGGTCCTCGCGACCGATCCGGAGACCGGCTACCTGATCATGGATTTGGACCAAGACGTGTCGGACGAAGTGCGGCACGCCATTGGTCAGCTCCCCACCAACGTACGCACGCGCATTCTGTACTGAGCTCGAGTCGCGCGCAGGCATGCTGAGATTGCATGCCTGCGCGTCCAGCGTCACACGTCGAATGAGCTCGCAGCGAGCTCGGCAAAGTTCGATGGTCGGCCGTACGCTGAGAGCTGTTTCGGCAATGATGGTTCCCGTGGTGACGTGCGAAAGCGCGCCCGAATGCGCCGCCCGCGCGCGGCTTCGGATTCCGGACGTGGGGGTGCAACTCGGGAGTGACAACTTCTAGTTTGCAGGTCCGCGCGAGTTACCGACACAGCACGATCGGTTTCGCAGCTCCATACCAAGCACGCCCCGCGCGCGCCAAAACGGCTCATTTCCGGCACGAATCTAGCGATGTCGCCGCGCACGACTCGGCGCGATCGACAAAAATAAAAAAGCGACCATCGGCACTCACCCGTTCGCCGAAGGGCTTACACTGATCCAGGCGGATGTTACGCGCCCTGCCTCTTCGCAGCGCTCCGCCTCAGCCTGGCCCCCGGGCAGAGGACGAGCTCTTGCCGCTCGCGCGTGCCGCGACCGACGGCGACGTCGGCGCGCTCAAAACTCTGCTCACCAGTGTGACGCCCAGCATCCTGCGCGTGGTGCGGCGAGTCATTGGCGGCTCGCACCCGGACGTGGAAGACGTGGCCCAAGAGTGCGCCGTCGAATTCGTGAGCGCGCTGCGGCGCTTCCGCGGCGAGTCTTCGATTCGGCATTTTGCCGCCCGCGTCGCGCTGCGCACGGCCATGAATGCGCGGCGGAGGCAACGCGCGGCGAAGCGCAACCACGGCCTTTCGACCGAGCTCGAGGCGGACGAGGCAGCCGGTGAAGGCGCGGCACCCGACGCGCTGGTGGCGTCGCGGGCCAGCGTGCAACTGGCGCGTGAGCTGTGTGATGCGCTGCCGCCCGCGCAGGCCGAGGCCCTCGCGCTGCACTGCGTGCTCGGCTACACGATGAGCGAGGTGGCCTCGATTTGCGGTGCGCCGTTGGAGACGGTGCGCAGCCGTTTGCGCACCGCAAAAGCCGCTCTGGTCGCCAACGCTCTGGCCGATCCGAGGCTCCGTGACTTGGTGGAGGAAATGGCATGAGCCAGCCCGATCCCACCGATTTGCTGTGCCGGAGCCGGCGCGAGGGACTCACGCTCGACGAGCGACGTCGCCTCGACGAGAGCATCGAGTGTTCCTTCGAGGTCAGGGTGATGAGTCGGATCCTGAGCGAGCTCGACCGGCAGAGCCGCGTCCGTCCTGGCGATGAGCTGATGCTCGCGCGCATCAACGCTCGCGCGCTCGATTCACTGCGGAGTCCCGTACGAGCACCCGTCAAACGCCGACCGTTCAGCATGCTGCTGATCGCTGCCGCGGTGCTCTTGGTCGCGGGCTTGGCCGGCGCGTGGTTCGGAGGGGCTCGCCCGCAGAAAGCCGCTGTCTCCGCGCCAGAGCCGGTGAAGTCCGCGCTGGTGGAGAAGCCAAAGCCGCAGGCGAAGCGGTTGCCCTTCGCACCCGTCGCGCCCGTCCCGTCCAGCGCGCCCAGCGCGTCCAGCTCGCCGAGCCCCGTGCCCAGCGCGTCCCTGCCCAGAGTGCAGGCGGCGCGGATCGCGGTCAGCCCAGATTCTGCGGCTGAACTATTCGCGCGGGCGAACTTGTTCCGTCGCCAAGGTCGCGCCGCAGAGGCCGCGGTGCTCTATCAGCTGTTGCTCGACCTCTATCCGAGCGCGCGCGAGGTCGGGCCCAGCCGTCTGGCCTTGGGCAAGCATTTGCAGGCCCAGCAACCCGAGCGTGCGCTCGCGCAGTATCGAGCGGTGGCGAGTGCTGGCGGCGCGCTTCGCGCAGAGGCTCTGTGGGGCATTTCGGAAGTAGCGACCACACAGGGTGACCACGCGCTTGCACAGCAAGCACTCGCCGAGCTGGCACGCGAATTCCCCGATTCTCCCTATGCCGAGGTTGCGCGGGCGCGAGCGTCGCATGACTCGCGCTAGGGGATGGCATTCGTTGCTGATGGCATGTTGCGCGTTGGGCGGCTTCTATGGCCTTGCTCGCTCGGTGCACGCTGCACCGGGCTCGGGAGCCGAGGCCGAGCAAAACCCGTCGCTGGCGCAGGTAGAGGTCGCAATGCTCGGTGACGTCGAACGAGATCCGGTCTTGTTCGAGCGCATTCGCAGTCTTTTCCCGCCCCAGACCGCGGTGGTGTTGAGCACCGCTCACGAGCTCGACCAGCGCGCGGTGTTGCTGCCGCAGCGTAGCGATACGGTATACATCTGGATTCGCGTCACTGAGCGCAGCCGCGCACGGGTCTATCTGTCGCTCGTCGAACAAGGTGAAGACGCGCAAGCACGCTACTTGTTTCGCGAGCTCGAGCTGGATTCGGGCCTGGACGAAGTGGGCGGCGAAACGCTCGCGGAGGTGGCGCATTCGTCGGCGCGAGCGTTGTGGTCGCGCGAACAGCAATCGTCCCGACAAGCGTTGGTCGACGCTTTGGATCGAGAAGCAAAGGCGCCGGCCGAGTCAAGGTTGCCGCCGCCCGCCGTGTCGGTCAGTGCCTCGACCCAAGTTCGTGATTCGTCCCCGGTGACGTCGCACGCCACGAACGCAGCGCCCGAGTCGCCCGCCTTTCGCCTCGGGATAGGCGCGAGTGGCACCACGCACAACTCGGGCGCGGAGGGTTGGCTGCAGGAGCTGGGCGCCTTTCTCACCTGTGAATACCGCGCACGCCTTTCGCTGAGACTCGCGGTCCACTACCTCTTGCCGAGCGACTTCAGCTTGCCCCCAGCGCGCGTTCACCTGAATGGCGCGTCTGGCGAGTTTCGCGCAGGATGGCTGTCGAATGACGCGACGCGAATGCGGGTGAGGCTGGAAGCGGGGCTCGGTGTGTTGCTCGGGCGCGCGCAGGCGACCATCGTCGAGCCGCAACCGGCGGCGCACGCTTTTGCCGGGCAAGATTTCGAGCGCAGCTATGCGCTCACCGCAGCCGGCTTCGAATGGCCGCTCGGGCCAGCTTGGATCGCCGCGAGCGTCGACTTGCGCGTGCCGCTGCGAACGACCTCGTACGAAGTGAACGGTCAAAGCGGCGCCAGCACGAGCTCGTCGCTCAGTCCTGGTGGAAGCCTCGAAGTCGGCATCGGCTTCGACCCTGCACTGAGGTGATGGTCAAAATGCGCGACGCGCTGTTCTCGCTCGGATTCGTCATGGTCTCGGCCTGTTCGCTGGATCACGTCGTGGTCGCCACGCTCGAAGACAGCAGCGCGGGAGCTTCGAGCGCGGGCGCCGCCGGCAGCGCCATGGCAGGCAGGGCGGGTTCGGCGGGTGCGCCACCGAGCGCGAGCTCGGCGGGTATGCCTGCTGCCGTGGGAGCGACGGCCGAGAGCTCGGCAGGTAGCGTCTCGAGCGCTTCGGGCGGCAGCATCGAACGCGGCATGCTGCCGAGCCTGGGCGGGGCAGGGGGCGCAGGCACAGCGCTCCTCTGTTCATGTTTGGAGCAGCGAGTCGAGGTGTGCGGCAGTGATGGCGTCACTTACCCGAACGAGTGCAGTGACGCCGGCCTGTGCTTTCCGCCTGCGATCGCCTGCTGGCACGCTTGCCCCTGTCTGGACGCGGAGCTCGCAGCGGGCGCTGGGGGCACGACTGCGACGCGCTGGTTTTCGTCCGACTGCGTGAGCGACAACCCGTGCACGGGCGACGTCGTTTGCATGATGTTCAGCAACGTCGACCGCGATGCACAGACCCTGTGCATGACCGCGAATTGACGGGCGAGCGGGACTTCACGCGCTCCATGCTGGAATCCCCGCTCGCCGAAGTCTGTGCCGCTCTTCAAAAGGAAGTCCAAATCCCCGTGCCAGCGTGACCCGCGGCATTCGACGGACCCCCGATGTGGATGTTGCCCGTGCCGCCCGCGCCTGCACCGTCGATTCGAAACACGCTGTCCGCGCCGCCGAGGTTGCCGAAGCCGATGCTGTCGACTCCTGCCGCGGGCAACCCAGAGGGCAGACCGACTTCGATCGGATTACCGCCGGCGCCAGCACCACCCGCGCCGGCACCGCCCGCGGCGACTCCGCCAGTGCCGACTCCGCCGCTGCCTGCCGTGCCGACTCCGCCGCTGCCGCTCGCGCTTGCGCCGCCCAGCGCGGCTCCGCCGTGACCGGACGCTCCAGCGACGTTGGTCGCGCCCGCCGAGCCGGCGAACCCGCCGAACAAGGGCTTGGCGCCTGCCGTGCCGGACTTGCCGGCTTGCTGATGATCCTCGCTGCTCTCGGCTCCCGAGCAGCCGAGGAGCAGCAAAGCTCCGACGGCCGAAGTCAGATACAGAGTCTTCAAGGCTGCTGTTCGAATCATGGCTGATCTCGCTTTCGATGCGGTTCTTCTGAAAAACTCAGAGCTCACTCGGATCGTGTGCAGCGAGCGATGAACGGGTGAGCGTCGTGTGGCGCGAGCTACTGCTCCGACCAAAAATCGCGGTACGGGCGGCCTTCGTCGTCGCGCCCGGCAGCGGGGTCGTGGTTCATGCGACAGAACGTGTTCTTGCGGACCGCGAGATCAGCGTCTCCGTCGCCGTCCCAATCACCCACGAGGTATTGATCTTCGGCACCGCCGTTGCCATAGACGCGCGGAACTTCGTCCTCCTGGCCATTGCGGTCGACGTCGAGGAACACCGCATTCCCTCGGCGAACCGCGATGCTGGCGGTTGGCCCGCCCTGCCAATTGCCAACGAGGTATTCGTCCTCCGCAGCGCCGTTGCCGTAGCAGTAGCCGAGCCTGTCCGGCACGCCGTCGAAGTCGGTATCGAAGTCGATGCAGGGGCCACGGCGAATCCCCAAATCACTGGTCCCGTCGCCGTTCCAATCGGCAATCACGAGCTCGAACGGCCCCGGCTCGAAGCACAGCGGTTGCTTGGGAGCGATATCGAGGAACACGCAGTTGCGACGTCGCCAGCCGAGCCCATTCGGCTGCCCCGAGCGCCAAGTACCGACGAAATACTGATCGGCATTGGGCTCGACCGGGCAAACTTCGTAACCGGTATCCGGGGCTCCGTCGTGATTGATGTCCGGATAGAGGCAGCCCTGATTGAACACGGCCAAGTCGCTCAGTCCGTCACCGTTCCAATCGCCGACCAACAGATCGCGCGAGCGATCGACTCGGTCCCGGATCATGGGCGAAGCAGCAATCAGCGCGGCGATCGTGACCCCGAAGTTTTCGCCGTCACCGCTGCGCGTGCAACCACCATTGGTATGGATGCCCACGAGTTTCCCGGTGCTTGCCTCGAGAATTCCCGCCCCCGAAGAGCCACCCAGCGTATCGATCGCGTCGTAAAAGATCTTCGAGTCTTGTACGTGTGCGACGGGACCCGCGCCCACCTTCATCGGCAACGCGGCAGGGTGCTGCAGGATCGCGATCGTCGAGCCCGGCCGCGCATCGCTCGGCGAGATACGCGTGACGCCGTTTCGCAGCCCGGGGTGATCGCTCAAACGCAAGATGGCGTAGTCGACACCCTGCAGGCGATACTCTTCCAAGCGAAGCACCTCGACCGTGTCCCCCTTGCCGACCGCGTGCGAGTCCGCCGCGACCTCACGGCGGAACTCGACCGTGAATTCGCGCGCGAGCTGCGCGGGCGACAAGGGGATGCCCGCTTTTTCACGCGGCAGCTGCCAAGCCCCCGAGTCGTCACTGTCGAGACAGTGGCCGGCGGTGAGGAACAAATCGTCGTCGATCAGCGTGCCGCTGCACCAGCCTTGACCACTGACGTTTCCCGCTTGATCGAGGTAGCGTGCTCCGAGATCGCTTTTCCAGCGCAGCAGGCCGACGGCCAGGCGATGGCGATTCACGAACGCGGTCGGAACACCGAGTCTGCCGTCGTACAGTTCCACGTCCTGCAGCTTGCTGCTGCGTTGGCACAACGACTGCAGATCCGGCTCTGGCTCTGCAGCGGCCGGCGCGCAACCGATCAGCAGTTGGCACGCGAGGTAAATTCCGAACGCGCCACGAGCGCTGCGCGTCATGGGCTCGGATCCGGAACGGCGGGGCCGAAGACGAGGCGAAGACGAGACGGAGTCGCATCGACTTGCATGGGGGTCACCTTGCTTTGTGCCGTGTGCATCGCGCGCAAAACGGGTCGAAGGGCAGCGCAAATCTCGCCCACGAAGACCGAGCGCTCGAACGGTGACCAGTGTGGGATAACCCCATTGATGTAGTCGGTTCGCGCTCACGGCCCCTGGTCGGCTTTTTCGCCGATGCGCGTCGCATAGGCCAGCCGACTGACACGTTCCCGGTGTCGCGCAGTCGATTCGACTTATGTTCTACCTGAAGGGTTGCTAATGTTCGTGGGGACGATGCGGGGGATTGGGTCCTCGTATGCGTTCGCTGAAGGAGTTGCCACCATGCGTCTTCGCCGAAGAAATGTGCTGAAGCTTTTGTCGTACTCGGCCGCGGGCTTCGCCAGCGCCGGGCTTACCTCGCGCACGGCCTCCGCGAAGACCAAGACCATCGAGCGCGACGTGTGCGTGATCGGCGGCGGTTCATCTGGAACGTACACGGCCATCGGCGTGAAGGATGCCGGGCGTAGCGTCGTGGTGCTGGAAAGCAAGCAGCGCCTCGGCGGCCACACCGAGACCTATGTCGATCCCGCGACCGGGATCCCCACGGACATTGGCGTGGTCGTGTTCCACAACCTGCCCGTCGTGCAGAACTATTTCGCACGCCTCGGGACGCCGCTCATCACGCTCCCCCCGGGCGCATTCGGGGGCCCCAACGTGAACTTCGATTTCCGCACCGGAAAGATCCAGAACTTCAGCGAGCCCTCCGCCGCCGAGACCGCCGCGGCGCTGCAGATCTACTTCGGCTATTTGCAGCAATTGAAGGCCAGCTATTTCGATCTGGATTCGAGCTTCGATCTGCCGAACCCCGTGCCTCCCGATCTCACGCTCAAGTTTCGCGATTTCGTGACCAAGTACGGTCTGGGCGCGCTGGTTCGCAGCGCGTTCCAATTCGGACAGGGCCAGGGCGACATCCTGGAGATGCCGACCGCGTATGCGCTGAAGCTGTTCAGCGCACAGGTCGTATCTTCGATCTTCGGCCTCGACGGCGGCTTCGTCGCTTGCCCGACCGGCAACAGCACGCTGTACCAGAACGCGACTGCGCTCTTGGGCGACGACGTGCTGTTCGGCGCGGACGTTCTGCACGTCGACCGCGACAAGAATGGCGTGACCGTGCACGTGGAGACAGCCGGTGCGCGCTACACCGTGAAAGCCAAGAAGCTCGTGTTCACGGCGCCACCCACGCCCGACAACTTCTGCGGTTTCGATCTGGATCGCGTCGAAGAATCGCTGTTCCGTCGCTTCGACAAGAACTTCTACTACGCGGGGATTTTGAAGCTCGAAGGCGTGCCCGCCGGTCTCACGGTCACGAACAGCAACGAGCACACGCCCTACAATCTGCCGCAACTCCCCGGCATTTACGGCCTCAACCCGACGCTCGTGCCCGGCTTGTGGAACGTCAAGTTCGGCAGCACCGTTCCGCTCAGCGACTTCGAGGTGAAGGCCACGATCGTGAGCCAAATCCGCCGCCTGAGTGATTCGACCTATTTCCCGACCCGTCCGCGCGTGCTCGACATCGTGACCTTCGCGGGGCACGCACCGTTCGAGCTCAACGTCCGCGGCGACGAAATCGCTCAGGGCTTCTACGGCTCACTGCACGATCTGCAGGGCCGTAACCGCACGTACTACAGTGGCGCGGCCTTCCAATGCCACAACTCGTCGCTCATCTGGCGCTACACGAAGGACACCGTGCTGCCGCTAGTGCTCGCCTGAGAGAGCACGCGCGAGGCCGGCATTCCCTCGGCCTCGGTCAGCGGTCTCGGCCTCGTCGTCGCAAGGCGTCGAGGCCGTGCTTTTGTTGGGGGGGCGCCCGCGCTCCCGCGCTGCACCTCGGAGTGCGCTGTGTTTCCGCATGCAGCGTGTTAAGCTCTGAGCGCAGAGGCTGCAAAGGTGCACAAACCGAGCAATCGAGCATGGGCGTCGCCAGGGCGATGGCGATGGGCGTGGTTCGCCCTCTTGGCCGCCGCATCGCTCGTGCACTGCGGGGGCCGCACCGGCGAATTCGACCCGGAGGCAGGGGTCGACGCAGCCGCTAGCGGCGGGGGCGCGGGCGATGATTGCAATCGAGGCGAGCCATCCGGAGCCGCACCATTCGGCGGCGAAGGCGGGCTCGAAGCCTACGCGCGTTTACGCACCGCCAGTGGCGGCGCCTCGACCACTGTCAATCGCAGTGGGATGCCCGTCTCCATTTGCCATCACATCAAGTAGCGCTGCTCTACCGCTCGAGCCGCCTCGCGTGCGATCATCGCTAGCGCGCCAGTTTCACCACGCACGTCCCGGGCGTGCAGTTCATCGATATGGCGCTCGCGCTCGCGCTTCCGGTGCAGCTCTGGACACCGCTGATCGTGATCTTTCCCTCGCGCGTGACGTCACCGCTGAAGGCGTCGAATGGCGCATCGAAAGACAGCGCGCAGGACGTCTCCGTCACGTTCATCGAAATACCGATCAGCGTCGGATCGCAGTGTTCGGTGATCTGCCACGCGCCGCTCACGTCGGGACAACTGCTGCCTGCGTTGCTGCTGCCTGCGTTGCTGCTGCCTGCGTTACCGCTGCCTCCGCTGCTCTCGCTGGGCGAAGAAGAACTGCCGCACGCGCTGCATACTGCGCAGCACAGGGCTACCGCGAATAGATTTCGAATCATCCGGGGATAGTATCGGGGAGTCATCAGGCGTTCAACGCGCGTCAGGCAGTGGCCAGCGTATCGAGCGCGTACTTCTTCACGAGTGGGTCGGACGCGGTGCGTGCCAGACTCACGAGCACCTTGTGCGCTTTGGCGCGCCGATCGGTCGCGCGCCACAACAGCGCGAGTTGCAGCCGCGCCGCTTCTCGAATGGGTCGCTCACCGGTTACGCTCAAGCGAGAAAGCTCATGCTCGGCGAGCTTGCGATCGGACGGGCTCAGCTGACGGGCGAGCGCGGACCAACTTTGCAGCCTTTCGGTCGTGGCGACCGGAGTCCGCGCCAGAGCCATCACCCGATCCGTTTCCGACGAAGCAGGCTCTGCTTGCGCCGTCGCGGTGTTCGGCTGCGGGGTCGCTGCTGCTTGGGTGTCGCTTGCCGGGGCCGGCGCGCGTGCCGGCGCGGGTTGCTCCTGCGGCGCCGCAGTCGCCGTCTTCTCGTCGGCGACACTGCTGGCGGCAGTCGCCCGCCCCTTCACTACATAGATGCCAGCCGCGAGCACCGTGAACGCAGAAAGCCCCAACACCACCGCGCCGACGGCACGCCGCAGGCGCGCGCGACGCGCCAGCTGTTCGGATGTCAGCCGCAGTGATCGAGGCGCTTCT
>DASSMT010000343.1:0-19575 GCA_035688655.1 Polyangiaceae bacterium
CGACGGCGACGAGGCCGTGCGCGTCGCGGCGCTCGCAGCCCTCGGTCGAATCGGCGATCCTGGCTCGGTCGCCAGTATCGCGGCGCTGCTGCCGAATGGCAGCGAGGCCGTGGTGGCCGCAGCGCTCGACGCGCTCTCGCACATCCACAGCGCGGAAGCGAGCAAGGTGCTGATCGAGCAGCTCACCGCGGAGCGGCCGGGCAGCGTGCAGCGCGCCGCGGTCGCAGCGCTTTCGCGCTCGGGCACGAGCGCACTGGCGCCGCTCCGCGCCTGCCTGAGTGCGGAGTCGGATCCCGATCGCCTGGGTGGGTGTGCACTGGCGCTCGGCCAAAGCCACGATCCGGCGAGCGCGGCCGTGATCCAGGAGGCCGTGCGCCGCGGAACTTTGCGTCCGATGCCGGCATTGCTCGCGCTCTCCGAGCTGCGCGCGCCCGATTCGCTACCGACCGTGCTCGAGTACCTCGCTGATTCAGACGTGTCGATCCGACGTACGGCGCGGCTCGCGGCCAAAGCGCTGCTCGACCCCAACCACCCCGACGGCCGCGCGGTCGAACCGATCGAGCATGCGCTGAGCAAAGTGCGCCGCGAGCGCGGCGAGATCTCCGAGTTATTGGAGCTGCTCGGCCAGACCGGCGCGCCGCGCGCAGCCCGGAGCTTGCTGCCCTTTGCGGGCCCCGGCGACGATGTCGGCCTGCGCAGTCGCGCCCTGTCGGCGCTCGGCTTCTTGGGCGAGGCCGGCCAATGGCCAGCGCTGTGGACTGCGCTCGACGACGACTCGGGCAGTGTGCGCCTGGCAGCCGCCTCCGCGCTGTCGCGTCTGACGCTGCCTGGCCGCGCTGCCGCACTCTTGGACCGCCTCGAGCACGCCAGTGAACGCGATCGCCCACTGCTGTTGCTGGCGCTCGGTGGCACATTGTCGGGCGAACAGAGCCCCGAGATCGTGCGCCGGCTCACGTCGTTGCTCGTCCGAGCGCAGGACGGGGAGCGCGACGCACTGATCGAGCTGCTCGGCCGCATGCCGGCAGCGCAAGCCATCGGCCAGTTGGCGGCGCTCGTGGCCAGCTCGCCCTCGGCGGCGGATCGCGCGAAGTTCGCGGAGGCCTTGGCGGCACACCCGGGTGAACGCGCACGGCTGCTTTCGCTGTTGCGCGATGCGAGCCCCGCGGTGCGCGCCAATGCAGCTTGGTCGCTGGCTGAGGTGGCGACGACGGCCGAGCGTCCCGCGCTCGAGCAGGCCATGCGCGACGCTGCGCCGAGCGTTGCGGGCAACGCGCTCAGCGCGCTCGCGCGTTTGGCTCAGCGCGAGCATGGCCAGGTGGCGGGCTTGGCTTGTGCCGCGCTCGCTGACGGCCGAGCCGTGCTCCGGGCAGTGGCGTTGCGCGCGCTGCGGCTCACCGGCGAGCGCTGCCCCGGCGGCCAAGAGGCGGCGGCGCTCGGCCGGGATCGCTCGGTGTTCGTACGCAGTTCGGCGGCCGCGCTGATCCGCGACGTGCCGCGCGGCAAGGCGGACGAAGTGCTGCTCGCGCGCTCCCGCGATCAAGACCCGAGCGGCGCGGTGGCTGCGGAGTGTGAGCTCGGCCCGCAGTCGCTCACCACGCACGGCCACGATCCGACCCTGGTGGTAATCATCGCCGCGGGCCGCGATTTGCCGAGCCCCGGGCAGCCGTTCGCCTTGTTGCGCGCGGACGGCCTGGTTCGTCTGGGGGTCTCCGATCGCCGCGGGCAGGTGTTCGAATTCGCGGCGCCGCGTGGCGAGCTGTCCCTGCTCGAACCCATCGCCGATTTCGAGTAGATGAGTGACGCGTGGCCGCTGCCCTGATCGTCATCGAAATTGCGGCGCCCAAGGTGTCCGAGAGCGCGCTGTCCGTGCTCGTCTCGGCCTGCAGTCGCGCGGCTCGCAACGCAGAGTGCATCTTGGCGCGCAATGCCAGCGACGAGCAGCCCGCCGCGGTGGCCATCGTCACCTTGCAGTCGGAGGACAAGATCCGGGTCGAAGTCGGAGTGCGTCAGGGGGATCACGATTCGTGGCGCACCAAAGACTTCGCTTTCTTGGCTGCGGACGAAAGCATGGACCGCTGGCGGGCGGTTGGCTTTGCGATTGGTACGTTGGCCGAGAGCAATCCAGCTCCCGGGCAAGACACGAGTGAACGGATCCCCGCGGAGGCCGCGGCACCCGCACAACCCCCGCGGTCCGCATCACCCGCGGGGTCCGCTTCGCCGACGTCACCCAGCTCGTCGACAGCAGCGCCCGCTTCCGCGGCGGCTGCGCCCGCCGGATCACCATCGGCGGCAGCACCTGCGACGTCAGCGGCTGCGCCCGCCGCGTCGGCGTCGGCAGCCGTGCCGGCTGCGTCATCGGTCTCGTCGGGCGCGAACGAAAACGACAGCTCCGAAGAGAGCCCGCCCAGCGCGCCGGATCGCGCGCGCAGGACTCGATTGTTCGTCGGTGCGTCGGCGATCTTCGGACCCGGGCTCGACGGTGACCCCTACTGGCGTGTCGGCAGCGCGTTGTATTTCGACCTGGCGCCGGCGACGATGCCCATCTTCTTCACACTCGGGGGCAGCGCTGCAACCCGTTTGGGTGGTGGAGACAGCGGTCTCACGGCGCGCTGGCTCGACGTGTTGCTCGGTGCGGGCGTGCCCTTGCTCGGACATCCGGAGTCTTCGGGCTTGGAGTTTCGAGTTCAAGCGTTGGGCGAGTACTTTTATGCGCAAGCGTTCGACCTCACGCGCGGCTCGCAGACGGACAGCCGCTGGACACTCGGTTTGCAGGGCGCGTTCGGCGGTCGCCTGCAAATCGTGCCCAATTTATTGCTCACGGCGGAAGTGCAAGCAGCGGGCTTCAGCGGCGAAACGGAGCTCAAGGTACAGGACGAGCCAGTCGGCACCTCGGCCAGCTTTCGTTATCTCGGAAGCGCGGGGCTACGCGTGCGACTCCGTTGAGTGACGCCCGCGTCCTGCTCAGGGGGAGGGGTCTTGGGGGATGCAGTGCCCGTTGATGCAAATCTGGCTCCCGCAGTGCACATTCTCGGAGCATTCGACGCAGATGTTCGCCGCGCAGTGGGAGTACTTGCCGTAATCAGAGCAGTCGCCCTCAGCGACGCAGGACACGCACACACCGAGGTCTTGATTGCAGAACGAGTCGAAGCCGCAGCTGTCCTTGCCGGTACATGCCCAGTCGCAGCGATAGGTGCTCAGATTGCAGATCTTGCCCATACCACACTGCTGGCTCGTTCTGCATTCGACACAGCGCTTGAGTTCCGGATCGCAGTTCCTTGCTTCGCCCGTGGCAATGCAGTCGGACTTGGTACGACACGGGTTACAAAAGGGAAGAATGATCGGGCAGGGTTCTTCGTCCGGGCAACCCCCTTCGCCCAGGCAGGGCTGGTTCGCCCCGCCACCGAGTGGGAAGGGAGTGAAGCGCCCGCCGAAGCCGCCCAGCTCGGCTTTGCCTGCGCCGCCGAAGGCCTTACCCCCGCTGCCCGAGCTGCCGGAGTTCCCGCCGTTTCCCGCGCCGGCGCCAGCGCTCGAGTTCGAGCTCGGCGTCCGCCCGCCGCCGGCCACGGATTGATCGGACAACAGATCGAACGTTTGCTGACCGCAGCCCGCAACTATGCCCAGCGCACAAAACCCCGCCACGAGCGCAACGGTGCGGACGGAATTCGGGGGCGAAAGCCGCATCACACTGAAACATACCACTCATTTCTGGGAATTCAGCAGGACCGCCTGCTCTTTTGGAGCTCAGGTACTATTCTCACCAAGGTGTCCAGTAGCCCGCGACTTCGCCCAGATCAGAAGTTACGAGTCGTCCCGTCCGGCGCCGGACCCACATCGGTGCCGCCCTCTGGCGTCGGGGTCATTGGCCACCCCGTGCAGCGCACCCCCAGCGACGAAGAGCTGATCGACGCCGTGCAGCGCGGCGATCACCAGGTCGCTTCCGTAATCTACGAGCGCTTGATCGGCGTCGTCGATCACACGCTGTATCGAGTATTCGGTCGACGCGAGATCGATCATGACGATCTCGTGCAGGCCGCCTTCGAGCAAATCGTGGTCACGCTTTCGCGCCGGTCGTACGCGCGCGCCTGCAGTCTGCGCACCTGGGCGTCCAGCATCGCCAGCCACGTGGGGTTCAACGCCCTGCGTTCGCGCCGCCGTGAACGCCGGGTGCTCGATCGTGAAGTTGGCCTCGAAGCCGAACCAGTGCGGGCGGGGGTGGACGTGGAAGGTGAGGCCTCCGCGCGCGCCGAGCTCGAGCGACTCCGAGTTCAATTGTCCGAGATGAAGTCCACGCACGCCGAGGCCGTGTTCCTGCACGACGTGCTCGGTCATGAGTTGGCCGAAATCGCGCTGATGACTCAGGTCAGCGTTTCGGCCGCGCAGTCGCGCTTGGTGCGCGGTCGGCGCGAATTGTTTCGCCGTCTCGATCATGTGGCCCCGCGCCGCAAATCGGAGCCATCTTGAGCGCACCACGCATTCCGTCGCAGCCCGACGACATGTTGCGGCGCTTGGGCAACCAAGTCGTGCCGGTCGAAGAGCCCGAGCGCGTCGAACGGCGCCGCGAGCAGGTGGTGGCGGCGCTCGCCCGGTCGATTCGCGAAAGCGCGGATCGCAAGCGACACGCGCTCCGCGCCCGCGTGATCTGGAGCCTGGGCATCGCGGCATCGCTGGCCCTCGGCGTTGGCCTGGCAGCGCACGCTCGGCAGAGCTCGGCGGAGGCTGCCGCGGTGTTCTCGACCGTCGCCGAAGTGACGGGCGCGGTGGTAGTGACCGAGAACGGCGAGAGCCGCGTGCTGTCGAAGGGCTCCCAGTTTGCCCTGCGTGCGCAGGGTGAGATCGAAACCGCTCAAGAAGCTCGCGCCGAAATTCGCACGCAAAAGAGCACGGTGCATCTGTCGGCTGCGACCAAGCTCACCGTACCCCGGACGACCGCCGTGGAGGAGCGCTATCGGCTGGCGGTCGGCCGTGTCGAGCTCTCGGTCGACAAGGATTCCCCCATCACACGCAGCGTCGTCGTCGAGACGCCCAACGCGGAGGTCGTGGTGCACGGCACCGTGTTCGCAGTCGACGTTTCGACGCGCAACCAGCGGACCGTCACCGACGTGAGCGTCACGCGCGGCTCGGTCTGGGTGCTGCAGCGCGGGGCCCAAGTGGCCGTGCTCGGCCCAGGTCAGCGCTGGGCGTCGGACGTCGAACCCGCGAGCCTGGCCCCCGCTTCGCCGCCTGCGAGCGCCGCGCCGGTGTCAGCGAGCGAGAGCGACGCCACGCCGCATCGCGACATGCCTGTGCGCGTGCCGCCGCGCGCCACGGCGAACGAAGGCAAGGGTGAGGGCAAGGCCAGCACCTTGGCCGAGCAGAGTCGCATGTTCCAAGAGGCGATCGACGCCCGCAACCGTGGCGATGATTCTCGCGCGGCGGAGCTCTTTGGTCGCTTGCTCACGCGCTACCCGAACTACGAAGAAGCTGAAGTGCAGCTGTTCCGCGCCCAAAAACGCTTGGGTCGGACGACAGCGGCCGCTGCCGAAGCCCGGCGCTACCTGGCCCTTCACCCCCAGGGCTTCGCGCGCGACGAGGCGCGGGATCTGGCGCTGAGTTCTCTGCGGGCACAGCGACACTGAAATGGCTGCCTGGCCGGGCGCCGCGCAGGTTACTTTGGAGTAGGAGCGCCAATTTGCTCGGGGTCCGGGCATGCTCGGCGGACCCGAAAAGGAATCCGATGAAAGCCCTCAGATACGGAATCAGTTGCTTGCTTGCCGCAGGCCTCGCATCGCTCGCCGCATGTGGGGGCTCATCCGACAGCGAAGGCTCGACCGCGGGCGGTGGAACAGGCGGGCGCAGCGCGGGTTCCGGAGGCAGGACGTCGACGGCTGGAACTAGTTCCACACCCGGTGCCCCGAGCGGCACCAACGACCCGAGCTGTCCGGCGACCGCGCCAGCGAACGCCACGGCCTGCACGCTCACGGGTCGGCAAACGACGTGCTCGTACACGGGGTCAAATTGCACCTGCGCGCGCGCGGGCGGCGGCGGCATGTTCCCCGGTGGCATGGCCGGCGGGACCGCGATGGCCACGCGTCAATGGGAATGCATGGCGACGCTCATTTGCCCAGCGACCAAGCCCGCGAACGGTGACGCTTGCACCCCGGCTGCGGGCAGCTGCCGCTACCAAGGCATGGGCAGCTGTAGCTGCAGCGCTCAAACCAGCAAGTGGGCGTGCAGCGGCGGCACCGTCGGTGGCGGCACGGGCGGCGCCTTCGGCGGCGGCGTGGGCGGTGGTTTCGGCACCGGGTTCGGCGGCGGTTTCGGCACCGGGTTCGGCGGTGGCTTTGGCACCGGCGTGGGCGGTCGTTCCGGGACTGGTTTCGGCGGCGGCTTCGGCATGGGCAGTGCCGGAACTCCCGGCGGCAGCACTAGCAACTGTCCGGCAACCAAACCGGCTGCCGACAGCGCGTGTACGGGGACGGACTCCTGCCCTTACTCGGGCGGTGGCTGCGTCTGCACCAACGACAAGTGGGCATGCTTGTGAGCGGGCGCTTTCGGCGCTGAGAGGCGAGCGCGCCGGGGCGAGCGGATCCTCCTGAAAGGATCCACGCAAACGGCGCGCAGCCTCAGCTCACTTGGCGCTGCAGGACATGTTGCACATCAGGTCGCTCGGCGCGCAGCCGCACGAGCTCTTCTTGGGCTTCGGCGGCGCTGCCGCCGCTGCGGGCTCTGCCGCGGCGGCTGCGGCTGCAGGCTTCTTCGGAGCCGCCGCGCCGCCACCTGTGTAGACCTTCTTCGGAGCCGCTGCGGTCGCGCTCTTGGCGCTCGGCGCGGGCTCTTCCGGACCCGTACCGGTGGCGGGTGGCGTTGCCGTCACGACCGGCGCAGGTGTTGGCGTGGGCGCCGCGGGTGGAGTGGGCGCGAGCGCGACCGGCGCGGGTGCAGGTGGCGGCGGTTGCGGCTTGAGCACGATGGCGCCCGCGACGATCAACGCTGCCAGCACCACACCACCGCCGATGAAGAGCGGAGCTTTGCTCTTGCCTGCGGAAGGATAGCCGCTCGGCTGCGCAGAGGCAGCAAAGCCTCCGCCGAGCGGCGAGGCGATTCCGAGCGGGGGAGCGATACCGAGCGGAGGAGCCACCGCAATCGGCGCGGCTGTCGCAGAGGACGGCGAGACTTCGCTCTTGGTTGCAGCCGCGGTGAGCGCTTTCAAATCGATCAAGCCCGAGTCGTCGCGCGAAGCAGAGGAGGTCGACGAACGCACCGCAGGGCGGCTGGCAGCAACGGGGTTCGATGCGGAAGTGAGCGCGCTGAGTGAGAACAACACGGAGGATTCGTTGCGTGCGCCAGTGCTCGAGCTACTGCCGCCGAGGGCGGGGGCCGCTTGTCCGCCGCTTCGTCCCGCTGGTTCCGGTGCGCTGGTCATTACTTCTTCTTCACTCCCTGCTTGGTCGATGCCACCGAAGAGATCCGTTGCTGCGCCGCGCGCGGGTCGCGCAGCGGCACGCGCCGATGCAGCGGGCGCCGACCACGGCGATGGCGTCGCGGTGGCGGCCGGCGCTGCCGGTGCGGGCGCCTGAGTCGCGGCGTGCAGCGCCTCGACGATTTCTTCGACTTCGCCGAGCGCTTTCCAATCGGCAAAGCCGTCCGCCCACAAGTAGGTTTCAGCCGTTATCTGTCCGGCGTTGTAGGCCGCGACGATTTCCGCCACGGTCAGGTTGCGCTGATCGCCTTCGCCGAAGTCGACCGAGTACTGCGACCCGCCGCCCGCGTCCTGCTCGACCGCGCCGGTGGTATCTGCGGCCTCACCCGCGGCGGTGTACACGTTTGCAGGGGAGGTCTTGCCATCGATCACGATGGTGGCGCCACACTTGCGACAACGGATCTTGGCGAGACGGTCAGTAACTTTCTCGTCTGCAATCGAATACTTGGCTTGGCACGCAGGACAGGAAATCTTCACAATCAGCCTCGCGGATACGCTTTCTGGACTAAGTAGAGGAGCCAGGAAGCTTTTGCGCTAACGGATCCCGGAGCGCTAGACAATAGCTACGCTTCCGTTCAATTTTCGGTCTCGGCGGGAGCCGAGCGGGCCACTCTTTTATCATTCCTGGTGAAGATCGCTAGACCCCACGCAGGGGTTCCCAAGCCTTGGACCCGGTTGGCTGGGGTCGCCTTTGGTCGGAATATTCCAAGGGCCAGCGCGGCCCGCTTCGCCCGCTGCGGTCAGGCGCCCATGGCAAATAGAGCCAGATCCAGGGCGTCCAGCCGCTCGGCGAGCTCTGGATTGGGGCCGTCCTCCCGTAAGGCTAGCAGCAGCTCTCGCTTGGCGCCCGCGAGATCGCCCTCGGAAATCAGCTGGTCTGCGCGCTCGGCGTAGCGCTTGGCCGAGGCGGTGCGACACAGGTCGTCGAGCGATTTGGCGCCCACACCCACGTTGGCGAGGCGCGGCACCTCGCTGCCGCCGAGCCGGAGCTGACCCTTGGCGAGCGCCAGGTCGTAGCGCGAGCGGAGCTGCGGATGCGACAGGACGCGGTACGCTTCGACTCCGCGCTGAAATATCTGGCGCGAGATCTCGGCCGCCTGTGCGTCGTAGTCGATGTGGGCGTCGGGGTGAAAGGCCAGGGCGAACTCGTGGAAGGCGACTTTCACGGCGTCGTCGTCCGCGATCTCGAGCAGGCCGAGCAGCTCGTAGTAGTTGCTCGCGTCGAGTACGGCAGCCCACTCGTACAAGCGTTCGAGGTCGGCTTGGTCTCGGAGCATGCCTTTTTGCTCAGCGCACCGCGTGGCGCTTGATCATGCGCGCGATTTCGGCGGACTCGGGCAGGGCGACCAAGCGCACCTGAGTGCTGGTGGCTCGGTTGGTGGCGACGTCTTTGGCGCTCACGCTGAGCATGCCGTTCGTATCGAGCGAAAAGCTGACGGCGATCTGGGTGTCGCCGCGCGGCGCGGGCCGGAGGCCGCTCAATTCCACCTCCCCGAGCAGGGTGTTTTGGCCGAACCGGCTCGATTCCCCTTGGCTGATACGCACATGCACCACGGTTTGGCCGTCGACCGCGGTCACGAACACACGCGTGCGCTCACAGGGGACCTGCGTGTTGCGCTCGATCACGACGTCGCAAAAGCCGTTGACCGTCTCGACCGCCAAGCTGAGCGGCGTGACGTCGATCAACAGCGGCGGAGGTGGCGTGGAGCGCGGCTTCGAGTCGGCGGCGGGCTGCGACGCGAACGGCGCGAACGGCTGGGGCGGTGGCGCGAACGGCTGAGGCGGCGGCACGAACGGCGCGGCCGCTGCTACCAGGGGTGCGGTGGGCACGGCTGGGATGCGGGCCGTGCCGAATGGACCGTTGAGCGCGGGGCTCGACGCACGCGCGGCGCTGGGATCGGCCGGCGCGGTCACATGCGTGATCTCTTCCTCGGGCAGCTCCGGCAAGGGCAGCGCGTCTTCGTCGTCGAGCGCGACGGGTCGGGAAGAGGGCGGCGCTGTGTACGGGCTCGACGGCTGTGCGCTCGGCTGACTGGGCGCTGAGTCGAGGTCCAAGAAATCGGCGTCGCCCAGGGTGAACGCGAGGCTGTCCTCGTGCTGCTGGGAGCTGGGCGGGTTGCTGAAGGTCAGGTCGAGCGCATCACTCAATGCGTCGCGGGCGCTGTGCGCCTCGTCGGCGGCGCTGAGCAGCGTGGGTCCGCCGAGCGCGCGCTCAACTTCCGGACCCAAACCGCGACCGGTCTTCACGCCCTGACGCGGACCGAGGCCGCCGAGCGTGCTGGGCGGCGCAGTCGCGGCCGTCTTGCGCAGCGCGCCCAGCGTCGACTCGTGGGTCGGCCCCACCGGACGCGAACCGGGCTGGAGTCCGGGTGTCGTCGAGACATGCGGCCGACCGAAGAACGGCTGGGTGCTCGGAACTGCTGCTGTCGTTTCGAAAGGCGTGCGCGTGGGCGCTGCAGCGCTCGGCCGCGCGCTGGGGCTCGACCGCTCGGCGTGTGGCAGCTGGGCGTCACTGAACTTGGGCTGAGTTTGACGTGCAGCGGGACTCGGCGCGGGCGGGACCGTGCCCCGGCGCTTCTGGGCACCGCTCAGCGCTGCGGCTTGAATTGCGGCTCCAATCGCCACCACCTCGTCCGGATTGATGCTCGAGCGCAGCGGTCGCTTGAAAAACTCTTCGACGCGGCTTTGCACCAAAGGGATCCGGGTCGAACCTCCGACCAAGAGCACTTGGTCGAAGTCGTTCGCGCTCAGGCGCGCGATGCCCAGCGCTTCTCGACACACGTCGAAGGTGCGGTTGACGATCGGCAAGGCCAGCTGCTCGAACTCGCGACGGGTCATCGAAAAATCGAAGTTCAGGCCGCGTCCGCCCAGGCCATGGGCGACCTCGCTCACCGTGACGCGCACGTCCGGTTCGGTCGAAAGGCGATGTTTGACGATCTCGGCGGCCGCTCGCAAGCGCTCGAAAATCTGCAGATCGGCGTGTGCATCCACGCGGTGTTGAGCGAGCAGCAGCTCACTCATGCGCTCGGCGATCGCGAGGTCCAAGTCGTCGCCCCCGAGGAATGTGTTGCCGGCGGTCGCCAGCACCTCGAACACATTGTTCGACAGATCGAGCAGCGTGACGTCGAAGGTGCCGCCGCCAAAGTCGTACACGGCGACACGCTCCGAGCTCGAACGCCCATAGCCGTAAGCGAGCGCCGCGGCGGTCGGCTCGTTCAGAATGCGCAGCACCTCGAGCCCGGCGACGCGCCCAGCCACTTTGGTCGCGGCGCGCTGCAGGTCGTTGAAGTTCGCGGGCACGGTGATGACCGCGCGGTCGATGTTCGTGCCGAGCGCCGCTTCGGCCACACTCTTGGCCTTGCGCAGCACGAAAGCGCTGATTTCCGGCAGGGTGTACGTCTCCCCGCGGGCGACCACGAGCGCGGCTTGCCCGGGTCCTTCTCGCATTTCGAACGGAAAACGCGAACGCGCGCGGCGCACCTCTTCCGAGTCCCAGCTGCGACCAATCAGGCGCTTGATCGAATAGACAGTGTTTGCCGCGTCCACGATGCGGCGGTCTTTGGCGGGGCGCCCGACCAGCACGCTCCCGTTCGGGTGAAACGACACGACCGATGGGATCAGCACCTGCTGCGCGTCGTCGAGCAGGGCCGAAGCTTGCCCGTCGCGAACGACCGAGACGACCGTGTTCGTGGTCCCGAGATCGATACCGATGACCGTCGACATGTTCTATTCAGCAATCCCCGACAGGTTCGCGAGCGCGCGGTCGTACCAGCGTTGCACGGTGCGTTCGAAAGGCCACATCCAGCCGTACTCCGGCCCGACAAAGCGCTGCACGATGTGTGCGCGCAGCCTGGGGGAACGCGCGGCTTCGAGGCCCAGCAACTCGGCCGTTGCGCGTAGCGTCTCCTCGTACGCCTCCCATTCGATGCGGGCTCGGCCGTAAGCCAAGCCGAGAGGGAAGAAGGGGATCAGGTACAGCCAGGTCATCAGGAGCGCACCGTAGCGGCGCCGCTGCCGCAAGTGAACTCGCTCATGACGCAAGAGGATCACCCGATCGCGGTCGCTCATCGCGTCCCAGGTGGGCGGGACGTACAGCGTGTTGCCGATCACGGTGTGGTAGCGAGTGAGATAGCTGCGCTGGCCGCCGAATGTGACCAGTTTCAGCGCCAGGTCGAGCACCCGCGACGGCCAGTGGCCGCGCTTGGGCACAATCCGAAACGTCGGAAACTCTCCCCGAATCGTTTCGATGAAGCGATCGGTGAGCTCCATTCGCGTACCGCTCAGGGTAGCGCGCTTCGCTGTCGGCCACGTGGCCGAATGGCTAAGAACCCAGCTGGTCGCCCGGCTTGAGCGCTCGCCCATTGACGAGATCGAGGGCTGGCAGCTCTTTGCGACCTTCGAGCTGCGCGCGCACGAGCTCGAAGCTGCCATCGACGGTGCTGATCAGCACGCGCTTTCGATCGACGCTGACCGTGCCCGGCGCACCCGCCGCTGGGCTCTCGCTGAGGCGAGCTTGTGCGATCTTCAGGGGTTTGCCGTGGAGCAGGGTGTGAGCGCCTGGCCGCGGTGAGAGCGCGCGCACCAGGTTCACCAGATCGCGCGCGGTCTTCGAAAAATTGAGCGCACCGTCGGAGCGCTCGAGCGGGGGCGCGTGTGTCGACTTGTCGTGCTCTTGCGGCACGGCGTGGATCCAGCCGTGCACCGCGCGGGCGAGCTCATCGCGCACCAGATCCGCGGCCGTGCTGGCCAGGCGCTCGCTGAGCTCGCCCGCGGTCTCCTCGCTGCCAATCGCGATCGCTCGTTGCGCGTAGACGGGGCCGGTGTCGAGCCCCTCGTCCATTTGCATCAGGCACACTCCGGTCTCCGTGTCGCCGTGGGCGATCGCCCAATTGATCGGCGCCGCGCCGCGCCAGCGCGGCAAAAGCGAAGCATGCAAATTCATGCAACCGCGCCGGGGCGCGGCCAGCACGTCAGGCGGCAGGATGCGACCATAGGCCATGACCAGCGCGACATCCGGCGTGCGCTCGCGCAGCCATTCGGCCAGGTTCCCGGTCTTCACTTTGAGCGGCTGGTGCACTTCGAGGCCCATGCCGAGCGCTGCCACCTTCACCGCGGGCGGCTGTAGGCTCAAACCGCGGCCCGCAGGCCGATCCGGTTGGCAAACCACACCCACGATTTCCGCTACTTCCGCGAGCGATCGCAGGGCGGGGACCGCGATGGCCGGGGTTCCAAAAAACACAGCACGCACACTGCCGCGTATACCAGATGCCCCCGTTGCCCGCCGCCCTTACTCTGCCCATGTCTGCCCAGATCGGCAGGTAGAGCGCAGCCGTTTCGCCTACGCCCACTTCATGGGGCCGAGGTAAGTCACCCGGAAGGGCTAGCGTTGCGAATTAGCGTGGTTAAGCTGCCTGGGTTGTAGAGCATCGTCGAGAGACGGCGCCGTTCCAAGCTAGCCCGAGCCCGACAAATGTTAGGAATAAAGGGTATCGCTTGGCCCGTCGCGAGTGACAAGATGGAGACTCCTCATGAGTGAAAAGAAGAAGCCGCCGCCGCCTCCGCAGCCTCCGCCTCCGACCGAAGACGAGATCAAGTTCGGAGACGAGTTAGCGGTTTTGCCGATTCGGAATGCCGTACTTTTCCCGGGCGCCGTCGCCCCCTTCGATGTCGGGCGCGAAAAGAGCGTCGCGTTGGTCGAAGACGTGCACAACCTCTCCACGCCCGTGATCGCGATCTTCGCGCAGCGCGATCCCGCGACGGACGATCCCGGCGCTGACGATCTGTACCCCGTGGGTTGCGCCGCGCGCGTGCTCAAGGCGCTCAAACACAGCTCGGGCAACTACTCGCTGATTCTACAGGGCCTGACCCGCATTCGGCTGGATTCGGTGACGCAGACCTCGCCGTTCTTGCGCGCCAAGGTCACGCGCGTCGAAACGCCGTCGACCGAGGATGTCGAGGCCGAAGCGCTGGCGATGAGCCTGCGCGACGTCGCCAAGCAAGTCATCCAGCTGATGCCGGAGCTGCCGCGCGAGGCGGGCTCGCTCATCGACTCGATCCAAGCGCCCGGTGCGCTGGCGGATCTGGTCGCCGCCAACCTGGACGCCCCGGTCGAAGAGAAAGCCCAGCTGATCGAGACGGTCGAGGTCAAAGAGCGCATCCGCAAGGTGCTGCGCTTGCTGACTCGTCAGCTCGAGATCTTGAAGATGCGCGAGCGCATCAACTCCCAGATCAAGGAGGAGATGGGCAAGAACCAGCGCGAGTACGTGCTGCGCCAACAGCTCAAAGCGATCAAAGAAGAGCTCGGTGAAGACGACGGCGATCAAGGCGATCTGGATGGCCTGGAAGAGCGCGTCGCCAAAGCCAACTTGCCGAACGAAGCCGACAGCGTCGCCAAAAAGCAGCTGAAGCGCCTACGCTCGATGCAAGTGGGCTCGGCCGAATACACGGTCGTTCGCACCTACCTGGATTGGATCCTGGATCTGCCGTGGTCCAACCAAACCGACGACAACATGGACATCGCCGAAGTGCGGCGCGTCCTGGACGAGGACCACTACGGCCTCGAAAAGGTCAAGAAGCGCATCGTCGAATACCTGGCCGTGCGCAAGCTCAAGAAGGACAAGAAGGGTCCGATCTTGTGCCTGCTCGGCCCGCCTGGCGTCGGTAAGACCTCGCTCGGCAAGAGCATCGCGCGCGCGCTCGGTCGTAAGTTCGTGCGCGTCTCGCTCGGCGGCGTTCACGACGAAGCGGCCATCCGCGGTCACCGCCGCACGTACGTCGGCGCTCTGCCCGGCCAAATCATCCAGGGCATGAAGAAGTCGGGCACCATCAACCCGGTGTTCATGATGGATGAGGTCGACAAAATCGGGCACGATTTCCGCGGCGACCCGAGCGCGGCCTTGCTCGAGGTGCTCGACCCCGAACAAAACAACACGTTCGCCGATCACTACCTGGAAATCCCCTACGATCTGTCGAGCGTGATGTTCGTGGCCACCGCCAACGTGGCCGATCCCATCCCGCCGCCTTTGCGTGACCGCATGGAAATCCTGGAAATCCCAGGCTACACGCGGCGCGAAAAGCTGGCGATCGCGCGCCAACACCTGATCCCGAAGCAGCTGGAAGAGCACGGCCTCAAGCCCGATCAGCTGACCATCACGGACGAAGCGGTCGAAGAGCTGATCGAACATTACACCCGTGAAGCCGGCGTGCGCTCGCTCGAGCGAACGGTGGCGAGCGTGATCCGCGGTGTGGCGGTGAAAGTCGCTGAAGGCGACTCAAGCCAACGCACCATCAAGAGCGAGGACGACCTCCGCGAATTCTTGGGCGCGATCAAGTTCACGAGTGAAGTGGCGGAGCGCACGGAAGAAACCGGCGTCGCCACCGGGCTTGCCTGGACCAGCGTGGGCGGCGAAATCCTCTTCATCGAGGCCACGCGCATGTTCGGCTCGGGCAAGATGCAACTCACCGGTCAGCTCGGTGAAGTCATGAAGGAGAGTGCTCACGCAGCCCTCAGCTACGTGCGCACCAACGCCGAAAAATACGGCATCCCGAAAGACTTCCTCGAGAAGAGCGATGTACACATTCACATCCCCGCGGGCGCCATGCCCAAGGATGGTCCTTCGGCAGGCATTACCATGTTCACGGCCATCGTCTCACTGCTCACGGGCATTCGAATCCGGCACGACGTGGCCATGACCGGCGAGATCTCGCTGCGCGGTCGGGTGCTCCCGATCGGCGGTCTCAAAGAGAAGACCCTCGCCGCACACCGCGCTGGCATCAAGCGCGTGCTCGTCCCCGAGCGCAACAAAGCGGACTTGGATGAAGTGCCCAAAGAAGTCCGCGACGAGCTCGAGTTTGTGTTCGTGCACAAACTCGATGAGGTGCTAGAAGCCGCGCTGGAGCGCATGCCCCAGCCCTCTCAGGCGTACCTCGATGAGGTCGCCAAGAAGGAAGCGTCTCCGCAACCAAGCACGAACTGAAATCGCTGAAACAAAAAGCGTGACAGTCGGGCGCCCGAGGATCCCCACCTCGGGCGCTCTAGTTTTGTTGAAGGTCCCCGAGCGAGGCGCGGGACCGCTTATTCAACAGCGATAGAAAGCTTTGCTCAGATGCCAGGACCCCAGAGTGCCAAGAAACGTCAACGAGAAGCTGCTCGTCAGGAGCATGCCCGCGATAAGGCCGCCAAGAAGGAAGAACGCAACGCGGCCAAGGTGCGCCGCGTGCAAAGCGCGGATGGCGAAGATCCAGATCTCGCCGGCATCGTGGCCGGCCCGCAACCAAAGCCTCAGGATCAAGAAGATTGGGTCGTACCCCCAGCGGTGGCGCCCCGCTGACACGCGCGGGCGTGCTCACACTTCCCCGACCGACGCTCAACCCGGCGACAGCATGATCGGATACACGACCGTGATGATGCCAGTCTCTGGCTCGGGAAATTTGAGCCCCACGAATTCGTGCACGACGCAGTCGCGCACCGCGGCGTCAGGAATGTCCGACCCCTCATCGCGCGACTGAGTGACCGCGCCATCGCGCTCGATCACGAACTTGACCGTCACCCGGCCTTGGAGGTTCGAGTTTCTGGCCAAACCAGCTTCGTAACAAGCTCGGAAATGGCCATAACTGAAACGCACGACCGCCTGAATGAGCGGCGCGGGCAGGCGCGTGTGGACCAACTGATCGACGTTGCGAGATGAAGGCACGGGTCTTTGCGCGCGAAGCTCGACCCGCGCGCCTGCGTCGGCAACCATGCCCACCGCCGTGAGCAGGCGCTGCCAAGCGCGGAGCTCGGCCGCCAACCGTTCTTCGTGAAGCTCCACGACCAGCTCACAGCCTTTGCGCGCACATGCCTCGGTCAGGCGGGAAATGACCGCCGGTTCTGCCTTGTCTTCCCCGGGTTGATACGGCCCCAAGTTTTCGACCGCCGACCCCGCGTCGACCTTCCAGAGCTGGCTCGCTCGGCTATCCCGCCACGAGAAGATCGACGCCGGCATTTGGGCGAGCTCGAACTCTCGTCGGCGACGATCCGAAAACTCGAGCACGAGATCTTGCCAACTTAGCGATCGCCGCACGAGGTTCGGGCCGGCCTCGAGCGTCAAGGCTTCGAAAATGAGGTGGGCGGGCGCATTGGCTTCAGCTTGGATGTCGACGGCCAGCACATCGGCCCGCCCCAACGCCACCTTGAGTGCCGCTCGATCGGAAGCGATCTTTTCGCCATCCAGCGCGAACCCTGCAGCGGAGATTCGCACACGCAATCTGCGCCCGGCGGACGCGCCAGCCACGGCTTTGGCTGCGTTCGACGTCGCCTGCGGCCCGTGGCTCGCGCTCACCGACGTCGGCGGGGTTGCAACGCAGCCCCCGACGCTCAAAAGAATCCCAACGATGGCCGCGGCACGATTCCACATGGCGCGACTTCTAGCACGCGTGCCGTGAGCAGGACGAGGCGCGAGACTCGACCGATCGCGGATGGTCCCTTGAGTTACCGAATGATCGCGCTCTTGTTTTGTTTGATGGTCACGGAGAGCGGGGCAGGGCGTCAGAGCCTTCGGCGTCGAGGTACGTACCGAGCAACCCAGCGAACGCTGAGTGCTCAGGCAGGGACCGTCCCTGCCGCCAGCACGAGCACCGGATACTTGGTGCCTGGCAGTCCGATGAACGGGCAGGCACTGGGCGCGGCGGTGCTCAAGGTGGTGCGGTCGCCTTCGGGGTCGCACCAACGCAATTTGTCGCGAGTGAGCCAGCGGGCAAGATCGTAGTCCCACGCGTCGCGGGCTTGGCCGAGCGCGGGTTCACTCGCCATTCGCCAAGCGTGCACACCCAACTGGGTGGTGTATGGGAAATTGCTGCGCGCCCAGCTTGCGGTCAGGGTTTGCACGGGCGGGCGACGCGGCGAAAAATAAGCAATCGGGTAGGCGATCGTGCCGTCGGCCAACGCGACCCGCGCGAGCACGGCGACCATTCCGGGTTGCTCGAGCAAGCGAGGGATCACGTACGGTGCGCCGGGCCCGGGTTGGACATCGAAGTCCGGCTGCGGATATTGACCGGCGAGGTCGACGGCGCCGAGCAGCAGGCAAAAGTGGGGGCACGCTTGCGGTTCGTCTGGTTCGGAATCCGAGCGCCACCACAAGCCGTCGAGCCCAAACGGATCGAAGCTACGATAGAGCGGCTTCTCACACAGCGGGCAGCACGACAGCGCGAGCCGCGGCAAACGCCGAAAATATTCGGCCTCCAGCGCGGCCAGCTGCGCGCCGGCCGCGCGTGCCTTTTGATACGCCTCACTGTCGACGAACGCGCTGTTGCTTTCGTCGATGCCGATTTCGAGTGGAAACGCGAACTGGGCCGCGTGCGCGTCGAGCGCTCGGTTATACGCCGCGCGCGTGGCGCGGTGCGCTTGCACCAGCGCTTGCTGTTCTTCGCGGTTGGTAAGATCGTTCGCGGTCATCTATGTCTCTAGCGAATAGGATGGTGCGGGTAGAGGTCGTTCCAACGGAAGCGATACGGCGGGAGCTCCGACAAATCGTCAGACGTGAGCACCTCGCTGATGTATTGATCGTGATCGAAGAAGAGCGCCGGGATTTGCGGCCCGAAGAACGGCCCGGCGGCGCGGTCGTTCTTGAACTCCCAATCATCGTGCGGTCCGAAGCGCACGAGCTCGGCGCCGAGTTGTCGGTTCAAAGCCGCCCGTAGCCGCTGGGCGTTTTTGGAAGTCCAGGCGGATTCGTTGGTCTCGGCGTCGTACACGCCGTGGAGCCGATACTCTTCGTGAAAGCGGAGGCCCAAGGCATCTTCGAGCAAGTAACCGCTGTTTGCATGCGCCACGCGCAGGCCTTGGGCGCGAAGCAGTTCGACATAGTCGGCATAGGTCAGCGGCTTTTCATAGGCGTTCAGCAGCTGCTGTAGCCGCGGGTCGGTCGGGTCCGCTGCCAGTAGACCCTCGTTGGGAGCGGTGACCCGCGAGACCACCGGCAGCGCGCCATCGTAACAGCGGATGCCCGGTCGACCGATCCACTGGCCTGCGGCCGGATTGGCCGCGCACACGAGCACGAGCACGCGCTCTTGCTGCGCGAATTGCATGAACGAAAAATAGTCGCGCAGGCGCATCAGTTCCGGGACGAAGTCGCGCTCCCACTCGGCGCGCCGCTCTTGGATCAACGCGGCCCAGTTTGCGTACGTGTCTTCGCGGCGCGCGGCGACCCGATACATGAAGAGTTTACGTTGCAGGAATGCGCGATCGAGCGACTCGGGGACACGCAAAGGCCTGCCGAACGAGCGTAGCTCGAGAAA
Organism: Polyangiaceae bacterium; assembly: GCA_035688655.1. Lineage (GTDB taxonomy): Bacteria > Myxococcota_A > Polyangia > Polyangiales > Polyangiaceae > PMG-095. Next base: position 18,734 of record DASSMT010000343.1, read on the forward strand.
CGCGTCGATCTCTTCTACCGAGGCGCCGCCGAGCGCCATTCGCCGCAACTGGCGAATCGTCGTGCCGAGGATTTGGGAGCGATGCATCGTTTATTCCTTTTGGAACCGCGGCGGCCAATGTAGCCGAGTCGCTTTTTGACACCAGCGGCGGGCGGCCTAAGCTGCCGACTTGTCAGCAAAGGGACCATGAACCGACTCGAGATTGCCGCCACATGAGGCTCAGCTCGGAAGAACGCACCGCGATGCGGATCGTGTCGCTCCTCCCGTCTGCGACCGAAATCATCTGCGCGCTCGGCGCGAGCACGAACCTCGTCGGCATCTCCCACGAGTGTGACTTCCCACCTGCCATCCGAGACCGTCCCGTACTCACCTGCTCACGCATCGACTCGACTGGTTCAAGCGCTGCCATCGACGCTGCGGTTCGCACAGTCCTGCGCGATGCGCTCAGCATCTACCGCGTTGACGACGAAAAACTCGGTGCGCTCGCGCCCGACCTGATCGTGACGCAAGATCTGTGTGAGGTCTGCGCGGTCTCCCTCGACGATGTTCGGGCAGTCGTGGCTCGGCTCGCCTGCCGCGAAAACGTACGCATCGTCAGCCTGAGACCAACGCTCCTCGAACACGTTCTCGGAGATGTCGAACGCGTCGCCACGGCGATCGGGCGTGAGGCTTCGGGGAAAACCCTCGTGGCGACCCTAGCGGAACGGATTCGCGCCATCGCCCTTCGCACGGAACGAACGCGCTCGCGGCCAAGAGTCGTATCGCTCGAGTGGATCGAGCCCTTGATGCTCGGTGGCACCTGGATGCCCGAGCTCATCGAGCTCGCCGGCGGCACGGCCATC
>DASSMT010000346.1:0-3384 GCA_035688655.1 Polyangiaceae bacterium
CGCTGCGCGTAGGCACTCTCCTGGCTCCGAACGAGCTGAGTGCGGAACGACTCGCGAGCGAGGTCCGGGCGCTGCTGAGCTGAGCAGCTGACGGACTGCTCGCGCCGGCGGAAAGCTGCTAAACGCGAGGGAGAGCTTTCCGTGTCTCTCTCTCCCGGCCAGCACACCGTCGCTTGCAGCCCGCGCGCGGGCTCTGGCGCGTGCACGGTCTGTGCGATCCTGCTCGGCGGGAGCATGTTCTTGCTGGAGCCGCGTGCTTTCGCGCAGCAGTCCGTGCCAGTCACGATCACGGCCCCAGGTCCGAGCGCGACTCCAGCGGAAAAAGATGCGCCTGCAGCTGCGGCCGCGGAGCAGGCAGCGCCGGCCAAAGTGCCGCCAGCGCCGCGGACATACGAGACGCTGGTTTCGGTCAATGCGCCGCCGCCGCTGGTTTGGAAGTGGGCACGCTTCTCTACCGCAAACTACCTGATCACGGGTCTCGGCGGCGCGCTCACGTTGGCGACCGCCATCGTTCACCCACGCGCTCAACACTCGTTGAATGGTGGCTTGTGGTTCGATGAAGACGTTCGCAATGCGTTGCGAGTGGATACCTTGCCCAACCGCTACATCTTTCGCGACGCCTCGGATGTCGGCTTGTCGTTGATGGCGACCTGGCCATTCGTGGCCGACGCCCTCACGACGGCTTGGTGGTACCGCGGCAGCCGCGAGGCGGCGCAGGAGATGGCGCTGATCGATCTGGAGACGCTGGCGATCTCGGGGGCGGTCCAAGGCGTGACCAACGTGCTGGTCAGCCGAGAGCGGCCATACGGTCGTGATTGCGGCTCCGCCGAGCTACCGGCCGACTCCATCGATTGCGCGAACCCGGGACGCTATCGCAGTTTTTTCAGCGGTCACTCGGCGTTCAGCTTCACCAGCGCCGCGTTGATCTGCGTGCACCACTTCAAGAACGATCTGATCGGCGCGCCTTGGGACGCACTGAGCTGCGCGGGCGGCTACGCGGTTGCGACCACCACCGCCACCTTTCGCGTGGTGTCGGACATGCACTACGCGACCGACGTGCTCACCGGAGCATTAGTGGGGACGTTGGTCGGTTACGGAGTGCCCTTGCTTCACTATAGCCAGCGCGACACGTCGGCGACCACGTTTGCCGGGATACGATTGAACTTGATCCCGACCCCCGGTGGGCTCGGCGTGCTGGGGATATTTTGATGCGCGCGCTCAGCAACTCCCTGTGCGCGCTGGGTTTGCTCGTCTCGACGCTCGGCGTGACGCGCGCGCTGCGCGCTGCCGAGCCCTCGGGCGAGCGCTTTCCGGATGCCAAGCCGCCGCTGGCCTTGTTGCCCACTCCGGAAGACGCGCTGATCGACCCGCGCATGGCGCGCTCTTGGGCGACTTTGCCACCGCGCACCTTCGTTGCCACCACCGTGGATATCGGCTTCGTTTATCTCAGACCGCGATTGTCGCTCGGCTATGGTCGTCCCTTCACCTCGTGGATCGGCGTCGATGCCAATCCGATCGCGATGCAAAATGGCTTGGGCGTGTACGCGGGGCTGCGCCTCGAGCTCCCGCATCTGGATTTGCGCGTGGGCCCCCGCTACTTCTCTTCTTTCAATCACACCTACCTGCCGCCACAAATGAGCTACTCGCGGCTCGACCTCGAGAGCAACTCGGGCAGTCCCGCGCACACACTCACTTACGAGGCGGAGCTGGATCTGAACTTCGACATTGGCCCTGGGCGTTTGTTGCTGCGCGGCAGCGCGTCGTACGTGAGCGGCGTGCCGGACGGCTACAACGCGTTCGAAGAAACGCTGCACATCATCGTCGAGCCGCCGCTGGTTTGGCGTGCGCGCTTGGCCTACGCCTACACTTTCGGCGCGCGCAAACAGCATGGCATCGGAGCTGCCATCGATCTGCTGGACGTGCCCAAGCGCGATGACTCGCGGACGATCCGCATTGGCCCTGTCTTGCGCTTGGCATTGTCACGCCGCGTGGACGTGCGCGGAAGTTTCATTTTCACCGTCGTCAGCCCGGATCGCATCGGCCTGGCCGGCGGTGACTTCACCGAGCTCGGTCTCCGCTACCGCTGGGCGAGCGAGTGAAGCGCGACCACATGCCGGTGCGTCCGCCCCTGCAAGTTGGAAAATTACTCACCCGCCCACGGCGAGCGACTCGGCTGATTGCGCGCCGATAGTAATTAAACGACCGAGCGCTCAGCGCATCACCGCTGTGAGGCCAAGCATGCCACCATGCTCGGCCATGATGCACCGCGGGAAGGCTCGACACCGCCGGCAGGTTGGCCGCTGTTTCTACCACGGGCTGCTGTTCGCCGCATTTTGGCTGAGCGCTTTTGCATGCTCCACGGACACGCCGCGGCTGTCGAAGCTTGCCCAGGGCTGCGCCTTGAACTCGGAGTGTGATTCGCCCCTGGTCTGCGCCTTCCAGCGCTGCCACGTGGCGTGCCAGGAAGATCGCGATTGCAAGCAGGGCGAAGAGCGCTGCGTGCGCGGTGAAAACGGCAACGTTTGCCAGCTCGACCAAGAAATCCAATGCACCAGCGATCGCAACTGCCCGGGCAAGCAAATCTGCGCCGCCGACGGCGAATGCCGCGACCTGTGTAAGACCGCGAACGACTGCACGCCGACTCAAATCTGCGCAAATAGCGGGGAATGCGCCAGCACCGACCCGACGAAAGATCTGGTGGACGCGAAGGGCAACATTCACACCGATCCCTTCGGCTCGTCGACAGAGCCCGAGGCCGCGGCTGGCGCGGGCGGCGCGATGAATGGCGAGGAAGAGGGCGCAGGCGCGGGCGGCACGAAGGACGAATCGCCGCCAGAGGTGGCAGCGGCAGGAGACACGGGCGAGGCCGGCGCCGGCCCCAAACCGAGCACGGACCCAGTCGACATCACCAGCGCAGACTGCGCGCCGCCGGACAGCTCGATAACCCACGAGAGTGAGACGCTGAGCAAAGCCGCCAGCTGGCACGGCGAACACGTCATCAGCGGCAACTTGTATGTCCAAGCCGCGCTGGACATCGCGCCCTGCACCGTGGTTCGCTTCAACGCGGGCGCGGCCATCCGAGTGCAATTGGGCGGCGCACTGCACGCGATTGGCGCGTCCGGTCGCGCGATCCGCTTCACTTCGGCCAAGGCCGCCAAGGCCGCCGGTGATTGGGGCACGATTCAACTCTATAGCGACGCTTCCAACGACTCCCGCTTCGAACAAGTGATCGTCGAGTATGGGAGCGATGGGGCCGTTGGCCTGCAAAACGACGCGAGCGGCTCGCTCTCGAGCGTCTTGGTTCAGCACGTCACCGGTAACGCAGTGAGCTGGGGGCAACGCGTGAAGGTCAGCGAGTTCGAGAACGTCGTAGTGAAAGATGCT
>DASSMT010000419.1:0-38329 GCA_035688655.1 Polyangiaceae bacterium
CGAACGCTCTGGGGGCGCCGCCCGCGTTGGAACTGCCCCCCGCGCTGGGACCGCCCCCCGCGCCGGGGCTGCCGCCGGCGCTGGGACTGCCGTCCAAGCGCTGGTCACTGTCACTGATCTTCCCGCATGCGAAGAAAACAGCGCAGGCAACGAGTGTCACTAAACCGATCTGATTGACCAAGCGAGTCATGGTGGGCCGTTCCTGACGCTGCCGGGCAGGCAGCCTCAGGCTGTTATGTCTTCATGCCTGCACTTCGATCCCTTTGCCATGCGCTGCCCCCATTCACCAGGAGATCGGCCAGAAAAACAGCGAGCACCGAGCCGCAGACTGGCCCGACCCCGATCCGAACATCTGCTTTGCCAGCGAAACCGGCGTGAGTCAGCACTCGCCCGTCGCGGGTGTCATGACTGTGCTTCCCCTGTTGCGCGCGTCGCTGATGGTTGGATGTTCAGGCGCGTTCGTCCGTTTGTGCTTCACGGTCGTTGCGTCTTGCCGAGTGATCACGCGCTTGCTTCCTCGAGGAAAGCGCAGCAAAAGAGTGTGAAACAGCGAAGACCCAAGATGGACTTCCGTGAACGCCGCTGGTAGACACCAGCGCATGCCTGATGAGACAACAGCCCAGGCGAAGAAGCCTTGGGGTGAGACCGTCTTGGTCGAGTTCGAAGACCGCATCGCATGGGTAACTCTGAATCGGCCCAGCAAACGCAATGCGATGAATCCGGCGATGATCGAAGAGATGCGCAACGTGGTCGAAGCACTGGCGATTGACGAGCGTTGCGGCGTGCTCGTGTTGACCGGCGCAGGTGAGTCATTCAGCGCAGGGATGGATCTGAAGGAATATTTTCGGGAAACGGATCACGGACCCGATACGCTACTGTTGAATCTTCGCAGGATGACCGAAGAGTGGCAGTGGCGCCGGCTCAGAGATTATCCCAAACCGACCATCGCCATGGTCAATGGCTGGTGCTTTGGTGGCGCTTTCACTCCGCTGGTTGCGTGCGATCTGGCGATCGCGGATGAAGACGCGGTCTTCGGGCTATCGGAGATCAACTGGGGCATTTTGCCTGCGGGCAATGTGACCAAAGCGGTGACCGAAGTGATCGGTCATCGCGATGCCCTTTATTATGTGATGACGGGCGAGACCTTCGATGGTCGGAAGGCCAAGCAGATGGGGCTCGTCAACGAGGCGGTGCCGCAGCAGCAGTTGCGAGAGCGCACGCGTACGCTGGCCAGGGTGCTGCTCGGAAAGAATCCCACCGTTTTGCGCGGCGCCAAAATCGCCATGAAGCGCTGCCGCTACCTCGATTGGGACACGTCGGCAGATTACTTGTACGCGAAGGCGGCTGAGGCGCTGCATCTCGGCGGGCAAGCAAACCGCGAGCAAGCGATGCGCGGCTTTCTGGACGACAAGACGTATCGGCCCGGATTGGAGACGTTCAACCCCGATGCGCGCACGAGTCGCGACGCCGCGGGTGACAAAGACAACAACCGGTAGGCAGCGCGGTGTTCGACCCCGCCCTGCCCCACTACCCGAGCATCGTTCACGCGCTCTGGGCCGCGGTGCGCGACAACCATGAAGGGCTCGCGCTCGCTTGCGGCGAGCGTCGGGTGTCGTTTGGGGAGCTTGGGTTCCAGGTGCGGCGCCTGCGCCAGCAACTGCTCGAGCTCGGAGCGCAGCGTGAGCGCGTCGCCATTTTGTTGCCGAGCTCGATCGAAGCCGTGATCGCGCTCCTTGCAACGATGGCAGCGGGCGCGCAAGCCGCACCGATCAACCCCTTTTTCAAAGTGCCTGAGCTGCGCGTCGTGTTGAAGGAGGCGGAGCCGAAGCTGCTGCTCGTGGGGCCCGAGGCGCGCGACAAAGTGGCGGGCTTGCTCGGCGAGCTCGGGGTTGCGCACACATTCGAGATCGGCACCCCCGCTGGCTTCGATTCCCGCGCGCATTGGTCCGATCGGACGCCCAGCGCGGACCCAAACCTCGCTGCGCTCGACGCCGCAAGCGACCCCGCGCCGGACGACGCTGCGCTCTTGATTTTCACGGGCGGCACGACCGGCGAACCGAAGGCGGTCGTCCACTCGCACCGTGCCCTCTCGGTCTCGTTGCTCCAACACGTGAGCGCCTGGCCGGTGGTGCCCCGGGGCGAACGCTTTCTCAGCGCCGCACCGATTTTTCACATCTGGGGACTCGCTTACGCGACCTTCATTCCGATCTATTGCCAGAGCGCGCATGTCATCATTTCGAAGTACGATCCCGAGCTGGTGCTACTAGCGCTCGAGGCCGAGACGATCACCGTATTTAGCGGTGGTCCGGCGCCGGTTTACATGCTGCTCACCCAGCACGCCCGCTTCAAGACCACGAATTTCTCGAGTCTCAAGTACTGCTTGACGGGTGGCGCGCCGTGCCCGGAGGACTTGCATCAGCTCTGGGAGCAGCAGACAGGCTGTGCGCTGCTGGAAGGTTGGGGCATGTCGGAAGCCGCGCCACTGTGTTTGAGCCGACCCGGTGCACGCAAACTGCTGTCCGTCGGGCGACCCGTGGTCGGTACCCAGGTGGAAGTGGTGGATCTCGAGACGGGCAGCAGAGTGCTCGGAGCGGGCGAAGCGGGCGAAGTGCGAATACGAGGACCGCAGCTGATGCTGGGCTACCGCGCTAAACCCGAGGCAACGCGCGAGGTCCTGCGCGATGGCTGGCTCTACACGGGCGACATCGGCTACTTGGACGCTGAAGGCGATCTGTTCCTCGTCGACCGCAAGAAGGACATGATCATCGTCGGCGGTTTCAACGTGTACCCGCGCCAGGTGGACGAGGTTTTGTTCAAGCACCCCAAAATCGCCGAAGTCGCGAGCGTGGGTATCCCCGACGCGATGCTCGGCGAGGTGCTCGTCGCGTTCGTCGTCCGGACGCCCGGCGCCACCCTCAGCGAAGACGAGTTCTTCGACTACTGCCGCGCGAACCTGGTCAAATACCGCAGGCCCGTGGCCGTCACCTTCCTGGACAGCCTGCCGCGCACGAACGCGAGGAAGCTCGACAAGAAAGCGTTACGCGCGCTCGCTCGGCAACCGAGCGCCTGACTCGCGCCGCGGCATGTCGTATCGTGCGCTGGATTGGAAAAGCTTTCTGCGTTTGGGTTGGGTGTCGCGCTGGCCATCATAGCGCTGGGCGTGACCTTCGTTTGCGCGGCAATCCTGGTCGTCAGCCACTGGACGCCCGCGGGGCTGATCACGCACGCCGCGTACAACTCGGTCTTCACGGTACATGGCGCGCTCGTGGCAATGCTGTTTCCCGCGCTCGTATTGTTCCTCTCGGAGTTTGGAGAAGCGCCTCCCGTATGGCGGCCGCGTTGGCTGCCTGTCGCAGCGTGGCTCGCGTTGGGGTTGGAAGCGTTGATAGTCAGCGCGACGCTCGTGAGCTCGAGCCTTTCGGGTTCGGGTGACGAGGATCTGGTGTCGGGGCAATGGGTCGGCATCGCCATCATTGCACCGTGTTTTTTGGTCGCGCTGAGCGTGCTGCTGCGACTGCAGGCAACCCTTCGAGCGCGCGACTTGGCGCTTTCGTTCGCCGGCGTCGTGCAGGCCCTGGGCCTCGGGCTCAGCTTGCCGTTCGCCTTCGCACCTGCGCTGGACCCGCTTGCCCATCCAGAGCTATTCAGCTTGGGGCACGTATTCACGGGCTGGGTCGTCGAGGCGACGGCGCTGGCTGCCGTCACGGCAGCGCTCGGCGAGCCGAATGGCCGACGCGGCCCGATCATGGCCGTCGTGCTGCTCGCACTGGCAGCGGTCGTGCCTCGTGAATCGCTCGCGAAATTGCTGGCGGTACTCGCCGCGACCGTGTCTGCGGGGTGGCTCCTGGTGTTGTCGCTGAAGCGCCGCCCAGTGCCACGGGCCGCTGGAGAAAGCGCGTTCGCCGCGCTGGCCGCCCTCTGCTTTCTGGAAGCGACCGGTTTCGAACAGTTCTTGTGCTTGATGAGCAGCGAAATTCACTTGCACGACACCTATTTCGTGGTCGGCCTGTTTCATCTTCGGGTCACCACCTGCCTCTCGGCAGCTCTCGCGGCGGTCTACCGACACCGAACGGCGAACGAGCGCCGTTGGTTCATTGGCAGTGCCGGCCTGCTCGCGCTCGTTGGCTCGCAAATCATGGGCTTCGCCATGCTCCTCGTCGGGAGTCGCGGCATGCCGCGGCGCTACTTCAACTATCTGCCCGAATTCCAAGCCTGGCACCAAGTGATCGCGATCGGCGGCTTCCTACTCATGCTGGGCGTCGTCATTGGCCTGTCTGGAGCCCTGAGGGCAAAGAGCCGCACGATTCCCCGCCTCCCTGCGTGACTCACCCGTTTTCTCTCCGCTTGACACGATCGACTCGACGCAACCGCTGCGTGTGCCGTGCACGCCAGTAGCCGCGTTGGCGCGTGATCCATATCAGCCGGAGGAAAGCCGTGTTCCATTCGAAGCCCCATCGAGACAACGGACGTGTATCGAGAGAGCCCCAGACTGCAGCGTGGCTTCTCCTGGCGCTGACCAGCTCCGGCTTGGTTTGTTGTGCGGAAGATCGCACAACTCCCCCGCCCTCGCGCACGGAGGCGCCGAGAAGCGAAAAGCCCAATGACGCCAACCCCAATACGACGCAACAGCCCGATACGACGCAACAGCCTGGTACGACGCAACAACCAGACGCCACGCAGCAACCCAATGCCACGCAGGCGGTGTCGGACTACACCCCGACCTCGGCGAGCAACGTGCTCGCGCTGTATCCGGGCAATGTAGTGGGCGGCGAAGGCCCCGCGAATTTGATCGACGGCAAGACCGCAACGAAATACTTCGTGGGCAAGCAGCAGCTGTGGCTGCGCTATCAGATGACGCGACCCACGCTGATCACGACTTACGAACTGACCTCCGGCGACGATACTCCGGCGCGCGATCCCAAGGATTGGACGCTGGAAGGCTCGCTCGACGGCCTCACCTGGTCGGTGCTCGACACGCGCACGAACCAGACCTTCAATAGCCGCCTCGTCAGCAAGTCTTACACGTTCAGCAATACCACCCCCTACCTGTATTATCGGCTGAATATCTCGGCGAACCAGGGGGGCGAGGACGAGACGCAGCTGTCGGAGCTGCGCATGCGCGGCACGTTGCCGAGCGGCACCGCGCCCGCCGCCGCGACGAATGTAGTGGCCAGCGTGAGCGGCACGACGGCGACCGTGAGTTGGACGAAGGTGAGCGGCGCCAATGGCTACTTCGTGCAGCGCATCGGGGACGACGGGCAACGTCTGGTAGAGCTCAGCACCAGCGCGACCACCTTCAGCGATGCCAATCTGTCCCCCGGGACCCCGTACCTCTACCAAGTGCAGGCCCGGAACGACAGCCTGCGCGCGTTTCCGACGCCCGCGAATCGCGTGCTAGTGGCGCCCGCCGCCGCGGGCCTTCAGGATCTGACGGCCCTCTCCTCGCTTTCACCTAGTGATCAGTATGGAACGAGCGGCAAAGAGGGCGTGGAACGGCTGACGGACAACGTCTTCACCAGCAAGTACCTCGCGAAAGCTGCAACGACCTGGATCCAGCAGCGCACCGGGGCCAGCTCGGTCGTCAGCCAGTACAGCTTGACCTCGGCCAACGATTTTCCCGACCGCAACCCGCTGAGCTGGAAGCTCGAAGGTTCGAGCTCGGGCGCCGACGGGAGCTGGACCGTGCTGGACACGCGCACCGATCAGGGCTTCGTGAACCAATTTCAGACCCGCGTGTTCACGGCGAATCCCGCTGGCACTGCCTACAGCTACTATCGACTGACCATCACCGCCAACCACGGCAGCGGTCTCACTCAACTCGCCGAGTGGCGTCTGTTCGGCAAGTCCAGCAGCACGCTTTCCGCCCCCAGCGCCCCGACCGGGCTGACCGCCACGGTGCTCAGTAGCAATCAGATCAAGTTGACGTGGACCGACACGGCAGGACAGCTCGACTCCGAGTCGAGCTACGTGATCGAGCGTGCCACGAACAGCAATTTCACGCAGAACCTGGTGAGCTTCACGACGGGCGCGGGCAGCACTGAATTCCGCTCTACGTCGCTTGCGCCCAGCCAGGCGTATTATTTCCGCGTGCGCGCCGCCAACACGGCGGGAGGCTCGGCCTGGGCGACCTCCAGCGCCACCACACCTGCAGCGCCAAAGCCGCCCAGTACCTGGACCGAAACCGGCTGGTACGGCGGGCACGACCGGCAGGTGACGCTGCGCACCGTGGAGTCCGACATCGCCCTCTACACCGACCCCTATGTCGCGCCCAGCAGCTTGGATTGGCTCCGCCCGATCTTCAATCAAAACTTCAAGTTCGCAAAGGCCAATTACGGCAGCCTCAGCGACCCGCAGTTGTTCGTGATCGCCGAGCAGCGCGGCAGACCCGAAGACAGCCAGGACCTGTACAGCATCGGCGGCGTCATTTACGTGAATACGCCCGAGGCCTCGTACCGCAACATCACCTTTGCCGCGAGCAAGGATTGGGCAGACCAGAACGAGCTCTGGAACATCAACGCGCTCACGCATGAGCTGGGGCATATCGTGGAATCCAACAACAACGGCTGGTTCGAATCACCCAGCTTCTCCGCCTGGGGCGACAGCAAGTGGTGTGAGATCTTCGTCTGGGACGCGCTCACTCACTCGACCCTGCTGCCAGCGAGCTGGCTCGATCGGACTTTGACCGAATTCAATGCCTCTACCGACGACTTTGGAAACTACTGGTTCCGCGATTTCACTTACCCGCTCTATCAGGGCAAGGCGGGCAACACGGATTCCAGCCACAAGGGCTCCGCGCTGTACAGCCGCTACTTCCAACTGCTCGCACAATATCTGCCGAAGCTCGACTCTACCTACGGTGGCAAGCAGATGAACCTGGGCGAGTACATTCACTTCATGTCGGGGGCTGCGGGCGTGAACCTGGAGGCGCAAGCCAAAAAAGCCTTCCGTTGGTCGCCCGAGCTGGAACTGCAATTCGCCAATGCGCAGCTGCAGTTCCCGCAAGTGTTCGCGCTCTACGGCGGCTCCGGCAAGTAGCACGGGGCCGGCGTCGCCCGAGCTACACCGGCGACGTCGCGCCGCAGGGCTTAGGACGGTTCCGGCGCAACCAACTTCGAGGAGCGGGCTGCGGTGTCGGCGGCGTCGCTCCACAGAGTGTTGGCGGTGATGCCCATGGTCGCGATCAACTCATCCGCGCAGCGCAGCCGCCGGCTGATCTCGCGCGAGATATTGAGCACGAGCAGAGCGTACGCCTCGACGTCGCTGGCATAGAGTTTGGCAATCTCGCTCAGCTCGAGCACGTACAGCACTGCGGCCCCGCGGGCGCGCGCCGTCGCGGAGCGGGGCTGAATGTCGATGAGCGACATCTCTCCCAGACAATCGCCCGGCTTGAGGATCGCGAGCGTCTGCTCGGCACGGCCCCTGCCGCCCTTGAAAATCTCGATTTCGCCGTCGTGAACGACGAACATGCTGCGGGCCGGATCGCCCTCGCGCAATAACTCGTCGCCCGCCGCCGCCCGAAGGACGCGAATCGCAGCCGCGATGAGATCGATGACTCGCTCGGGCAGCCCCGCGAAGATCGGGGTGTGCACCAAGAACTCGCGATCGACCTCGGACCCACCGGTACCCATGACCTGACATCCTACGCCGACCGCCGGTGGCTCGCAAATCGCTCACTTTTGGCTTTCGTTATCGGTCGGGCTCCGTGGATTTCTCCATGAGCCGCCCCCCGCAGCCCGCGTGCACAAGAAAAAGAACGACTCGGCTCGCGCAGCCGTTCACCGACGATTCTTGGTGGACCGTGAATCCGTAGGCGGCGCAAGGGTGCACGGCGCATGCGCGACGTGTGCGCGTTTCCGCGCATCGAGAGCGCGCGACATGCCTCATCATTGCTCGATCCCTGCAACGACACTCGTCATTCGATGTCGATCTGCGCACTACCACCCACGCAAGCGAGCATGACGATGACACTGAGACATCGTCGTCGATGACAGCGCAAGCCCCACTCTGCCGCTGCTTCGTCACACGACGCCGCGCTGCGTTTTGAACACGGCTCAGCGAGAGTGAATGAGCTAGGCTGGCGGCGGCGCCGGCGGCTGTGTCGATAGTGGCTGTCGATCGCCTGGCACTCGGAGTTTGATTCGTGCACACGGGCGGCGCGCCTATGCGCGCTCACGGATGGGCGCGCTCACGCGCAGGAGAAGAAACATGGCGAACAGCAATCGAACGCAATCATACGGCCTTTACCTCGCAATCGCGGCGGCAATCCTCGCGGGCGGGTTCGTCTCGCAGCAGGCATTCGCCAATCAGCTCGGCAATTGGTTTTCGGCATGGACCATGGGCGGGCACGATTTCGCAGCGACTCGCTCGAACCCTTTCGAGCACGACATTCGAACGTCGAACGCAGGGGCCTTGACCGTGAAATGGACTGCGGCAACCGGCGATGTTTCGGCCACACCGGCGGTGCAAGGCAACGCCGTATACTTCCCCGATTGGAGTGGGAACTTCTGGAAGTTGGACGCGCGCAGCGGAAGAGTCATCTGGCAACGTCACATTGCGGACTACGTGGGCATCGCGGACTCGGTGTCGCGAACCGCTCCCGCCCTCGTCGGTGACACGGTGTACATTGGCACTCAGAAAGGAGCCTATCTCCTGGCGATCGACGCCGATAGCGGCGCGCTGCGTTGGAAGCGACAGCTCGACCGACATCCGCAGGCCATCCTCACCCAGTCCCCCATCGTGTACGGTGGCGTCGTTTATGAAGGAGTCTCCTCCGGCGAGGAAGGCGCGGCGACTGATCCCAATTACCCGTGCTGCACGTTCCGAGGCAGCCTGGCCGCGGTCGATGCGCAGACTGGCCGCGTGCTTTGGCAGACCTTCATGATCCCCGATCAGGGGCCCGGCACCGATGTGTTCAGCGGCGCCGCAGTCTGGGGCGGCACGCCGGTCATCGATGCCTTCAGCGATACGGTCTTCGTCACGACCGGGAACAATTACGAAATCCCGGACAGCGCGCGAGCCTGCGAGCTCGCCGGGGGAACGCCCGCAGACTGCTTCCCTGCGTCCAACATCATCAACTCGTTCGTCGCGCTCGATCGCCGCACGGGCGCGATCAAGTGGACCACCGGAAAAAACAGCTTCGATACGTGGAACGTCTCCTGCCTGCTGAACCAGCCGCCACCGAACAACTGCCCGGTCCCCACTGGGCCGGACTACGACTTCGGTGACGGTCCTCACCTCTTCTTGCTGCAGCCCAAAGGCTGCGGCCCGACCCTGGCCGTGGGCGGCGGCGACAAGGGCGGTCAGTATTTCATGCTCGACGCGGGCACGGGCACAGTCCTTTGGAGCGCGTCCGTCGGGCCCGGTGGCGTGCTGGGCGGCATCGAATGGGGCACCGCCTCCGACGGGAAGCGGATCTACTTCACGGAATCGGACTTCGACCACCTGCCCTACACGCTGCCGGACGGACAGACCATCACCTGGAGCTCGTTCGGCGCGCTCGAGCCCGAGACGGGAAAGATTTCGTGGCAGGTCCCCGAACCCCACGGTGCACTCGCACACGGAGCCGTGAGCACGGCGAACGGCGTCGTCTATGCGGGCGCGATGAACGGCTACATGTACGCGCTCAATGCCGACACCGGCGCCGTGCTCTGGCAGTTTCTCGGGGAAGCATCCTCGATCGGCGGTGCTGCCATCGTCGATGGCAGCATTTATTGGGGGAACGGCTATCTACACAACGGCGGAACCCAGTCCCACACTTTCTATGCGTTCACGCTGCCGCATCGCGGGCACTCTCACTGACTGGATTCGCCCGCGCGGACGCGCTCCGCGCGCGGCGGTCACGACAATTTCTTCCGAATGTCGCTGAGAAGCCGGCGCAGTTCGGGCCACCTTGAAGAAGTCGTCACGCGCGGTAGGCGCGAGATCGACGAGTATGCGCTCACCAGAAGGAGCTGAGCAGCTGCCGCTCGGGAATTCGTGAGCGCATGCTCGCGTGCAGCGTTGGCAACTCCGACCAGTGAAGGCCCGGTTTCATGTGGTGTGCGGTGTGCAGCCCCAGGTTGCAAGTGAGCCAGTTGAATAGCCGGTTCTCTCGATTCACGCTCGCGTCGAGGTGCTCGGTAGCATGGTGCCCAGCGTGGTGCTCGTACGTGGCGTAGCAGGTGTGAAGCAGCGTAAGCAGACTGGGTACGAAAAACGCGAGCGAGTAGTTCAATGGGTCGAGGTAGAAGCCCAGTGCCATGAACGTGTAGCAAGGCACTTTCATGAGCAAGTACCGGCGCAGCACCCGCGGGTGGCGACGCCCAACGCGATAGACGTCCACTTGGTGATGTAGAAATGTGTGCAGCGTGTACTCCAGTCGACCCATTTGGCTGCCATCGCCGCGCGTCCAATGGGACTCGTCCGGATTCTGCAGGGGTGGCTGGTTGAGGTAGTTCTTGTGGTGCCCCAGGTTGTGATGCAAAACCCAAGTGTACGGACCGACGCCGGTCTGCAGCGCCAGGATCACGTCGTACCCGCGGTTCAGCAGTCGGGAACGGAATACGTTGACATGCTGGTGGTGGTGGTTGAAGGCCGCAACGACCGTGCTCACGGCGAAGACCGGCGGCAGCAATAATAGCGCCAACCAGGGCCGCGCCCACACGTAGATGGCGACGTGCAGCGCAAATGCTCCGAGCACCAAGGTGAGCGGACGCCAATCCGCGGAATAACGAAGTAAGCGAGGACGGGACGGGCTATCACTCATTGGGCGCCCCCCATAGCGCGACCAACGCCCGCTTGCAGCGAAACGTCGCCTGAGCGCGCATTTTCTTTGCTTGTGCTCAGTGCACCGCGCCCCGCGGCTTGCAAGAGCAGCGCTCCGTCTGCCTCAGTCGGCTCGAGGAAGGCGCACCGGGGCGGGCTCCTCGGAACGCAGCAGCCCGCCTCGGAACGCTCGAACTCGGGGCCGCCGAAGCAGCCCCGAGGGCATTCACCACCAATCGATGGTGACGTCGATGGGGCTGGTCGTGGCCACCCGCAACAAAACCTGACTCAACGGGGCGACCGTGATTTGGTCGCCCCAGCCGAGGGTCGTGGCTTTGAGCGGCGCGCTGTCGATGGCGTATTTCACCGCGGCCTGCCAGGAATGCTTGATTTGGATGATGCCGCCGCTGCCGGTTTGGAATTGGAATCGGCTGAGACCATTGATGCGGTAGGTTTGATTGCGGGTGGTCAGCTTCTGGATCGGGACCACGGCGTCGGCCACGCCCGAGTGGGCCGCATCCGCGCGGTACATCGGCCACGGCTGGGCGTTGCTCACGGGCGTGCTGAGATCCCAAGCGAAGACTCGCGGCAACCCGAAATCCGCGCTCGGCCCTTGGTCGCGAGTCTCGGCCCAGACGAGCTCGAGCCGGCCGTCGCCATCGATGTCAGCCACGCCGGGCGAGCCGTCGAAGCCATTCCACGAACCATAGGCCGGCCGCGCCATGCTGGGGATCAGCGAACCGTCATAGCGGTAGGCTTGCACCGGATATCCGAAGTGGATCCCGAGCTCGTCGGACCAAGACTCGGGTTGGCGCGACACGATGACTTCGTTCCGGCCGTCGCCGTCCAAATCCAGCACGATGGGCGCATTGAACATGGGCCACGTGGCGGGGCTGCTTTGCGGCCAGCCCGGCAGCAGCTTGCCTTTGCGATCCCACGCGTAAAGCCCGCCCGTGCCGTCCATCTTCGTCAGCGAGGTCAGCACTTCGAGCGAGCCGTCACCATCCAGATCGGCGAGCACGAGCGGCCCGTTTTGCGTCGCCGCGGTCGACCATGAAGTCAGCAAGCGCCCGTTGTGGTGATAGATGACCACCTTGGACAGGGTGTCGTCTCCCCCGTCGCAGGTCAGGGCTGCGATTTCGAGGTCGCCATCATCGTCCAAGTCGCCGACCACCGGGTAGCTGCCGGTCGAGCCATTGCTGGAGGTCATGATGGTCTTCGGCCAACCCGTGAGGACGGACCCGTTCGCGCTCAGCACCACGAGTTGGGCAGGGTTGCCGTCCACGCCGATCACGACTTCGTTCTTTCCGTCCTTGTTCAGGTCGGCCACGGTCGCGGGCGTCTTGATCCCTTGCCATGAGGAGACGGGCCAGCCCGGCAAATAGCTGCCATTGCCTTTGAACACGTGGACGCCCGTCTGCGTCGCGTCCGTGGCGACGAGGTCGAGCACGCCGTTCCGATCCACGTCACCGAGCGACAATGAGAGGTAGGCGGCGTTGGGACCCCATTCGGTGGTGTAGCTGATCAGCCGCGGCCAACCCGGCTTCGAGACGCCGTTCCGCCCCCAGACGTAGATGTACCCTTCGACGGTCGCCACGATCACTTCTTTGGCGCCGTCGCCGTCGATGTCTCCGGCGATCGGCATGCCCTTGACCGTGCCGAATGAATTCTCGGCAGCAATCACCGATTGCGGCCAACCCGGAAGGACACTGCCATCGCCCCGAAAGACGGTGACCTTGTCACCGAAACCGGCCAGCACTTCCGCCTTCCCATCTCCGTCGAGATCCGACAGCGCAATCGGTTCCGAGGGCGGAGCCGGTCCTCGATCCTGATACAGCGAAATCGGCAAGCTGACGGGCCAAGCGGCGTGCAACAGCGGATCGACGATCAAGACGACATTTTCCGAGACCACGGAGCCGTCCGTATTGGTCACGTCGAGGATGACGCGGTAGTGCCCCGCGGCGATGTTCTGCGCGTGCCACACTGCCAGCACGCCGCTCGCCACCGGGAGCTTACCCCCGTTGGTCAAAGCGAGATTGGCATTCACCGCAGTGCCAGCGTCGAACGTCTGCACGCGGACCTTGAAGCTCTTGAACGTGCCCGGGTTCGCGATGCCCACGATCGGAATATCGCCGGTAGCGAGCGTGACGTTGGGCGTGGGCGAGCTGAGCACGACGCGATCGACGGTCAACAGATGCAGATCTTCGTAGCGCGTTCCGTTGGTCTTGTAAGCCGACAGCCGAAAGCTGTAGTCGCCGTCGGCGAGCTTGGAGGCGTCCCAGGTTCCGAGCGTGCCCGTGGTGACGGGCGTGGTGCTGCTGGTGATGGTGGTCCAGGTCGCCGGCGCGCTGCCTTTGCCGTATTCGAGCACGTACTTCTGGAACTGCGCGCCGTTGGCCTTTCCGAGGATCGGCAGCTGCGCCGTCTGCAACACGCGCGGAGCTTGAATCAGCGCTTCGAGCGGCGTCGGCTCGGTGCTGAGCTTGGCGGTGTCGATTCGACCGTATCCGAGATCGCTGTCGTAGCCGTTGCCGTTGGCATCGATGCTCGTGCGACGCAGGACCTGGCGCACCTGCTCCGGCGAATACGTCGGGTGAAGCCCCAGGACCAGCGCCGCCACGCCGGCCGCGTGCGGTGCAGCCATGGACGTACCGGAAAGCCGGACGTAGTGGTCTCCCACCAGACGATCGGGATTGCAGATCCACGGTTCGAGGCAGGTAGCGGCTTTGAGCGACAAGATGCCGTAAGCGGGCTCGATCACGTTCGCGTCGTTGGGATCGCCGGAGCCCGGCGCAGCAACGTCGACCAGCCCGAAATTCGAGAACTCCGCCCGCGTGTCCCCAGGCGTGGTCGCGCTCACGACGATGGTCTCGGGCAGATTTTGCGGCGAGCGCTCGCGAATGTTGGCGCCTTCATTGCCAGCCGCGAACACCACCACGGCTCCGGCGGCGTGCGCCGTGCGAACCGCATCCTCGACCACAGCGACCGAGGGGCAAGAAGACGAGCAAATCTCCCAGCTGTTGTTGATGACGTCGGCGCCGTTGTTGGCGGCGTAAAGCAGGCCTTGACTCAGCGTGAAAGCGTCGGAGCTGAAGCTGAACACCTGCACGGGCATGATCTTCGCATCCGGCGCAATGCCCGCGACGCCGATGCCATTGTTGTCTTGGGCGGCGATCGTGCCGGCGACGTGTGTGCCGTGACCGATGTTGTCGTCCACGTTGTTGTTGTTGCCGAGCACGCTCCAACCGTGGACGTCATCGATGAAGCCATTGCGGTCGTCGTCGAGACCATTGTCCGGGATCTCCCCGGGATTGGTCCAGACGTTGCCCGCCAGATCTGGGTGATTGATGTCGACCCCCGTGTCGACCACGGCCACGACCACGCCATTGCCGCGGGTCGCGTCCCAGGCAGCGCTCGTGTGCATGAGCTTGAGATCCCATTGATCGGCACGCGGTTGTCCCCAGCTCCCGCTGCTCGACCAATACGGGTCGTTCGGCGTGTAGACGAGATGCGCGACGTAGTTGGGGTGCACGTACTCGACGTGCGGGTCGGCGCGCAAATCCGCCATCGCGACCTCCAAGTCGGCGGTCGGGGGTAGGTCCATGCGGTACACATTGACCAACTCCTCGAGCGGCGCACTCCGCCCGTGGCTCTTCGTCAAAGCCAAGCGGCTCGCACGCGCCCGCAGTAAGCTTTTGGCATCTCGCGTGGACAGGCCTTCTCGCCCCTGAAAAAGGCTGGCTGCGCGGAAGATCCCGTGCCGCCGCACGGCCGCATCCAAAGAAGAGGAAGCATCGGCAGTGACGCTGGCGAACGAACGGCGCTGGCGCAGGCAAGATTGCACGTCGTCGGTAATGCCGCTCACTGGATCGGATTTGAACTTCACCACGAGCTGCCCGGGCACGACGGGCAGCCCGCCCACTCTCGGCGCGAGCTGAGCAGAAGCACCCGAGCTCGGCGGAACAGGCGACTTTGCCGATTGCGCGCTGGCGGAACCCGACACTGCCGGCGCGACGTCGAGAACTGACGACTGGCGCGCTTCGTCGCCACTTTCAGTGAGGGGCGAAGAGGCGCACCCTGCGATCGCCATCGTGCTCGAGAAAAACAATGGGAAAAGGGAGCGACCGCTCCGCCCATTCGATCGGATCATCATCTCATCTCTTTCTCGCTGCTCGAACCACACACCCGAGCGAGCGCGGGGAAACTAGCTTGATCGTGGTAGCAACTTCAAGAAACAGATCCGCGGGATTTTGGCTACGACGCGAGGTCGCGAAAGCCGACACCGAAAGTCGGACAAAGGCCACTCGACTGCACGAGAATGTTAAGCATCACTGGATAGGCTCGGCGCCCGGTGCCGAACGCTTCGTTCGCTTGTGCTGTGCGATGGTGCAAATGCAGATCGACGCAGGAAGGTTCGGTGCGACACTCACCACGCGTCTGCTTTCAGCGAGAGCGCTCGACGTGCTGCGCCGGCGCGCGCAGTGGTCGAGGCAATCAGCGAAGCGACTCTGCACCGCTCCTGCCAAACTTGATTTGCGAGTCCGGTTGATCGTTTGGAGCAACTACTGTGCTCGAGTCAGTTGCGGAGACGCGACAGGGCAACACGTCAATGCCGAGCTGCACACAATCCACGCCTGCGAGGGCAACAGCGGTGACGAGTCATGCGTCGTGACGGGTCGGCCTGAGGCCTCGTCCACGTCCTTCGGCCCGGCGCCAGCTGGGTTGACGCGGAGTTGACGGCGTGCGCGCGGCCGCCAAAGCCGGAAGTAGCAAGGCGCGAGAGACCAGAAGGGGGGCTGGGGACCGGCTCAAAGCAGTGAGCGCGCAAAATTGAACAAGCCAGCAAGACTTCTCGCGTCGACCCCCGAACGCTCATGGATCCCTGTGTGTCGCCGTGGCACAAACAATCAACAGTCATGCGCCACTCGCACCCGCTTATTCCTCAGCTCGTGTCCGGGCTGCTTTTTGGATTGTTCCTCGCCGCCTGCAGCGCCCCCGAGAGCGCGCCGCCACCCTTCCGCACTCCGGGTTCTTCGGGAGGAGCCGGCAATTCGGATACGCCCGGTCCCTTTGGCCCGGGCGACGGCACGAGCGGAAACCCCGGCCTCGGCATCGACGACAAACCCCCAGAGATGCCCCCACCGCCGGGCTGCGGCGACGGCATGCTGACCTCGGACGAGGCGTGTGACGATGGCAACAACACATCCGGTGACGGCTGCAACTCAGCCTGCCTCGTCCTCGAGCGCGGCTTCAGCTGCCCGAATCCGGGACAGCCGTGTAAAGCGATCGCGCGCTGTGGTGACGGCATCGTCGCGGTCAGTGAGCAGTGTGACGACGGCAACACCACCGCCGGTGACGGCTGCTCCGAGCGCTGCCGAGTGGAGCTCGGCAAGAAGTGTGAAGGCTCACCGAGCGTGTGCTCGAACGCCAAGTGCGGCAATGGCGTCGTCGAAGGCGCAGAGAGCTGCGATGACGGCAACACCACCCCGTTCGACGGCTGCTCGGCGCTCTGCCTTCGTGAACCGAACTGCTCCGGAGATTCCTGCACGTCCGGCTGCGGTGACGGCCTGCTGATCAACGAAGAGTGCGACGACGGCAATACGATTGACGGCGACGGCTGCTCCTCCAAGTGCAAGACGGAGACCGGCTTCACCTGTAAGCAACAGCCCCAGTGCGAGAAGATCAACGGCGCCTGTGTGCTGCGGGTTCCGGCCATCTTCCGCGATTTTTCGGACAACGATCCGGACTTCGGCTGGCCCAGCGACAACGACACGACCTGCGGTATCCCCGAGGATAAGCCGATCGTCCCCGGCATCGCGAAGGATCGCCTCGACGCTGACGGGCGCCCGGTGCTCGGCACCGCGCCCAAGGAAGCGTGCATCGAATCGACTCAGTCGTTTGCGCGCTGGTTCCGCGACAACACGGGCACGGTCAAGGTCATTGGCGACATCGTGTTGTTCGACAATGGCATGGGCGGCTACGTGAACCGCTTCGACAAGAACGGCGGAAAGCTGGTCACCTATCAGGCCCCAGCGACCGGCCAAGGCAACGAGCAGCAGGTTCCGAACGCGACCAGTGCAACGACTTGCCAACCCGGTTGCGCCTCGCGCGTGCGCAGCTCGCTTCAGTGCGACAACGTGTGCCGCCCGGACCACGACAAAGTGCGGCAGGCGGGGGACACGCTCACGCAGCTGCAGAACCAGCTGATGCAGCTGCAGAACGCGGCGACCCCGGACGCAACGGCGATCGCGGCTGCCGAGGACAAGATCACCGCCCAACAAACGACGATCGATACCCTCACCACTGCCGCAACCAAGTGCGACACCGACTGCCAGACGAACTTCGACGGCCAGGTCGACAAGTGCGTCGCCGATTGCAAACCCTGCAGCTACAATCCGGCCCATTTTTGCACGGGTGGCAAGAAGGTGGAGTACGACGGCACCCCGTTGTTCTTCCCCGTCGACAGCGTGATGGGGGCCACCCGCGACGCGGATTTTGCGAAGCTCCCCAAACAATACGGCTACAACGGTTGGCCGTCCGAGCAGACGTACTTTCCCGGCGCCACGAAGCACAACTTCTCGTTCACGAGCGAAGTCCAGTACTGGTTCCGCTACGAGCAGGGCACCAGTGCGCGCCTCGATTTCTCGGGCGACGACGACGTTTGGGTGTTCGTCAACGGTCACCTGGCGGTGGATCTCGGCGGCATCCACGTGCCGATGGATGGCTCGGTCACGATCAACGCCCAGTCTGCCGCCAAGTTCGAGCTCAAGGCGGGGAACGTGTACAAGATCGTGGTCTTCCAAGCCGAGCGCAAGCGCTACGGCTCGACGTTCAAGCTGACGCTGTCGGGCTTCGAAGCCACGCCCAGTGACTGCAGCGCGGTGTGCGGCGACGGCATCCTGAGCTTCGGCGAAGAGTGCGACGACGGCAAGAACGACGGCGGCTACGGCGAGTGCGATGTCGGGTGCAAACTCGGACCGTTCTGCGGCGACGGCATCGTTCAGGCGCCCGAGCAATGCGACAATGGCCCCGGCGGCGGAGACGGTTGCCCCGGCTGCCGCATGATCGCCCCCCCGAAGTAGCTCTCGCCCTGCCAAAGCGACCATTCGCCCCCGCCACGAGCCCGGCGGGGGCGGGCTTTTGCGTGTTCGTTCAGGGTCCGCCGAACACGGCTTGGTTGATCCGGTCACAGAGCGCCGAGTCGTGGCCGAGCTTGCTATCATGCAGGCTCAGCGCGGGAACTGCGCCCATCAAGGCGTTCGTCAAGAACACGTGATCGGCGGCCAGGAGATCTTCGACGGTGAGGCGGCGATCTTCGACGGCAAAGCCCCAGAGCGCCAAGAGCCGCCGGACCTCGGCGGCCATGGTGCCGGGCAACGCGTGCTCCGAAGTGGGAAAGCACGCCGTGTTGCCGAACACGCAGCACACACTCGCCGTATTCGTCTCGGACACGGAACGATCCACGTTCAGGATCAAGGCTTCGTCCGCGCCATGCTCGGCGGCCCAGTCCCCAGCCAGCTTGTAAAACATGTAGTTGAGGGTCTTATGGTCCGCGAGGTGCGTGTGTCGAAGGTGCGGATACACCCGCAGGCATAGCCCGGGCCTCGAGCTCAGGACCGGGCGCGGCGAGTAGGGCTTGGCGCTCGCGTACAGCACTTGGGACCCCCGGGCGCCGCCCGGCTTGCCTGCTGCCGCCACCAGCTTGACCCTAGCGATCGCGCTCGCGAGCCCGTTTTTCTGAATGAGCTGGGCGATGACGTCCGCCCAGGTGACGTCTGGAGGTGCGGTCTGGAAGAACTCCCGCCAGGCGAGCTCGAAGCGTTGCACGTGGGCCGAAAGCAAGATGGGACGGCCCCTTTGCACCCGCAGTGTCTCGAAAAAGCCGAAGCCATACGAAAAGCCTTCGGAATCGAGCGGCAGCGAAGCGGCCGTGCTGGGTTTGAAGGCTCCGTCGTGCCACACGGTGCTGGCGCTTCCCTCTGCGGCACTCGAGGCCTCCAAGGCGTTCATGAGCGTGCGGCCCTTGTGCAGCGTCTCTTCGAATTCGCTGCCTGGATCCGAGTCGAACACGATGCCGCCACCGACCGAGAACACCACTTTGCCGCCCGTGAAGGTCGCAGTTCGAATCGCGATCGATAGATCCAGCCCACCATCGAACCCCAGATAGCCGATGCTACCGGTGTAAACGTGCCTGCGGACGGGCTCGAGCTCGTCGATGATTTCCATGGCCCGAATTTTCGGGCAGCCCGTGATCGACCCGCCCGGGAAAGTCGCGCGCAGCAGGTCCACGGCATTCATCCCGGCGTCGAGCTCGCCCTTCACGATCGAGACGAGGTGATAGACGTTCTGGTAGGCCTCGAGGCGCTTGTGTTCGAGCACGCGCACCGATCCCGGACGGCACACTTTGCCGATATCGTTGCGCAACAGATCGACGATCATGGACAGCTCGGCCTCGTCCTTCGCGCTGCCCGCGAGCTCCTCCCGCAGGGCAGCGTCCTCGGCCGGCGTCTTTCCGCGAGGTCGCGTGCCCTTGATGGGTCGCGTCTCCACCTGGCCGTTCTCGAGCTTGATGAACCGCTCCGGCGAGGTCGAGACGATCTGGTGGTCTCCGGCGTTGATGTACGCGAAAAAAGGCGCCGGATTGGCTTCGAACATCGCTGCAAAGGCAGCGAAGGGATCCCCGTTGAACCGCGCCTGAAAGCGCTGAGACATGTTCACTTGGTACACGTCGCCCTCGACGATGTAGCTGCGGATCGCTTCCACCGCCGAGAGGTACTCGGAACGCGAAAAGACCGAAGCGCATTTTCCGCTCGCTCGCGGCGTAGGCCCGGGGGGCGCCGCCGGGGCGCTCAGAGCCTGCTTGAAGCGCGCCACTTCCTTTGGAAACTGGACTTCATCGCCTTGCAGGCGCACCGCCGAGAGCGTGGTGGTTTGCGAGACCCGATCCTGAATCACGATGATGGCGGGCGCCACCAGGTACATCAGCGGCAGACCCAGATCGTCGATGCTGGTTCTCGGCAGCCGTTCCAGGCAGTCTTTCAAATCATAGGCGAAATAGCCGAATAGGCCGCTGCACACAGGCAACGGCGCGGCCGAATCCGTGACGCCCGCTTGCTCGAGCACGCGGCTCAGGATGGTGAACGGATCGCCGTCGAGCTCCGCCGAGTGGTCGTCGTCGGCAATGGTCGTCCGAGTCCGCTGGCCACGCAGCGAAAGCCAGGGGTACACGGCGAGGATGTGATGGCGCGCGGAATCGTGCTCGCCGCCACTCA
Organism: Polyangiaceae bacterium; assembly: GCA_035688655.1. Lineage (GTDB taxonomy): Bacteria > Myxococcota_A > Polyangia > Polyangiales > Polyangiaceae > PMG-095. The sequence continues at coordinate 20,016 of DASSMT010000419.1, forward strand.
TCAGCGCGACGGTGCCCGGCAGCTGCGAAAATCGGCGCACCACGTCGATGAAGGGTTCCTGGAGCTCGAGGGCTTCCGAATGAACCCCCGTGACTCTTCCGAGCCAGGGCACGTCGGCTTCGCTCGCGCCTCCCTTCACGTCAGCCTGCCTTTCAGCGAACCCGAGCGCAGAAAGTTCTCAATCAGCAAAAAGCCGTGCTGAGTGAGGAAACTTTCGGGGTGAAATTGCACGCCGAACAGCGGATGGTGCACGTGCTCTACTGCCATCGGCACGCCGTCTGCGGCGCGGGCACAGACCCGCAAATTCTCGCTGACACCGGCGATGGCCAGCGAATGATAGCGAGCCACGGTCAGCGGTTCGGGTACGCCGGCGAAGAGGCCCGTGCCGTCATGATGCACGGTGCTCGTCTTGCCGTGCATCGGCACTGGCGCATGCACCGTGACGCCACCGAACGCCTCGTTCATGCACTGCATGCCCAGACACACGCCCAGCATCGGGAACTCGCCCTGGCAGCGACGGATGAGCTCCGTCGAGATCCCGGCCGCGCTCGGGCTCTTGGGGCCAGGGCTCACGAGGACGTAGTCCGGCCGCTGCTGCGCCACGTCTTCGACTGAGAGCATATCGGCGCGGAACACGGAGATGTCCAGAGCGTAGCTCCGGAACATCTGGACCAGGTTGAAGGTGAAGGAGTCGTAGTTGTCGATCACGAGAAGCTTGGCAGTCATGCTGGCCTCGAGTTTTCGTCGAAGGAGATGCGGCCGGCCGCTATAGCATCGTCAACCCGCCATCGACCGGCAGATACGTGCCGGTCGTGAAACGCGAAAGGTCACTGGCCAAGAACAGCACCGCGCCGGCCATGTCCTCCGGCAGGCCATTGCGGCGGAGGGGGCACCTGGAGGCAATCGCCTCTTTCACGATCGGGGACATGGGCATGGCTGCGTCGGTCAAGGTGACCCCGGGCGCCACCGTATTGACACGCACCCCGCCCGGACCGAGCTCGGTAGCCAGGGCCCGCACGAAGGCATCGACGGCCGCCTTGGCCGTGATTTGCGCGAGGAAGCCCTCGTTGCCACGCTTGGACAGGCTGCTGGAGATGGCCACGATGCTGCCGCTCTTGCGTCGCAGCATTTCGCGCGCAGCGGCTTGACAAGGATAGAAGACCGCTCTGAGCTCGTCGTTGACCTTTCGTTCGAGATCCTGCCATTCGTACTCGACGAACGGCCGATGACGAAAGCTCATGTGGGCGTTCGCCACCAAGACGTCGACGCGCTCGAACCGCTGCTGGATGGCCGCAATCAGAGCTTCGACGTCGTCGGCCTGCGTCACGTCTGCCGCGAAGATCTCGGCCGTCCCGCCTTCCGCTTCGATCTGTTCTTTGACGCTGCGCGCTTGCGCTTCGCTGTCCCGGTAGTTGATGGCTACCTTTGCACCGTGTTCCGCGAGCAACAGCGCCGTGGCCAGCCCGATGCCGCGGCTCGCGCCAGTGACCAGCGCGACCTTGTCCGCGAGCAAGCCCGAGCCCGCCCGCGGCATCGGCGCGCGTCGAGCTGCGCGGGAGGGCTCTGCTTCGTGCTCGCTGGCAGGCCGGCGCGCGATCTCGAGCTCGATCGCGCGGGCGATCGACTCGAGCCTGGGCTCGTCGAAGATCTGCGAGACGTCGATCTCCACCCGGAAAACGTCCTTGATCCTGGCCAAGACGCGCATGGCGGAGAGCGAGTGCCCACCGATGTCGAAGAACTGCGTTTGGCGGCCGATGCGCGCCACCGGCACGTTCACGACGTCGCCCCAGATCTCCGCCAGCGTGCGCTCGACCGAGCTTTTCGGCAGCTCGTACTCGGAGCTCTGTTGCAGCTCGCCCTTCAGCTCCAGGAGCGCGCGGCGATTCAGCTTACCGTTCGGCAAGAGCGGCATCGCGTCGAGCCGGACGAACGCGTCGGGCACCATGTAAGAGGGTAGCCGTTCTTGCAAGAACTCCCGGAGCTGTGACAGCTCGACCGCGCGATCGGGAAGACTCGTATAGAACGCAATCAGCCGATCGCCATAGTTTACGACCGCCCGAGAGCGGATGCCTTCGAAGTCAGCGAGCACCTGCTCGACCTGGCGCACGTCGATGCGAAAGCCCCGCACCTTGATCTGAAAGTCCCAACGACCGATGAAGTCGAGCGTGCCGTCCGCCAGATATCTCACGACGTCGCCCGTGTTGTACAGGCGCTCGCTCGGCTCCGAACCGAACGGGTTGGGCAAGAAGCGCTCGGCAGTCAGGGCATCGAGACCGTGATAACCTTCCGGCACGCTCGCTGAGGCGACGTGTAATTCTCCGGCGACGCCTTCGGGCACCAACCGGCCCCGGCGATCGAGCACGTACAGCTTGGTGTTCGCAATCGGCGTGCCGATCGGCACGAAATCGCGCCGTTCATCGAAGCTTGCCGTGTCGTAGTAACAGATGTCGTTGAGCTCGGTGCAGCCGTAGTTGTTGAGCAGACGCGCGCTCGGAAACAGCTCACGGAACGCGAGCACGAGCGCCTTCGGCAACGGCTCGCCGGCGGTGATGCAAATCTTGAGCGCCGGCAAGCGCCGCCCGCTCGACTGCAGGTGTTCGATGACGCTCGCCAACTGCGAGGGTCCGATATTGAGACGACTGACTCGGTGCTCGCCGAGCGCGCTGACGAAAGCGACCGTATCGCGAACGGTGTCGTTGGCGATGAACACCTGGGGGCAGCCGTTGAGCAAGCCCGCGAACAGCTCCTTGACGGCGACCGCAAACACGAACGTCGTTTTCTGGGCAACGACTTCACCCGGCTCGAACGGCAATCTGGTTTCGAGAGCGCTGAGCCAGTTGTCGAGCTGGCGATGTGGCACGACCACACCCTTGGGTTTGCCCGTGGAACCCGACGTATACATCACGTAGGCGAGCGACTCGGGCGCGACGCGCAGCTCCGGCGGCGTGACCGGGTACTTCGACTCGGCGCTCCAGATCTGCTCGAGCTTCAGACAGCGGGCCTCGTCGAGCTCAAGCAAGCTCTGGTGTTCGGCGCTGCAAACCACGGCACTCGGGCGCGCGTCCTCGATGATTTGTCGTAGGTACGCCTTCGGGTATGCCGGGTCGAGCGGCACGTACGCCGCGCCCGCCTTCCAGATCCCGAGTAAGGTCGCGAGCAAGCTTCCGCTGCGGTCCATGCACACGGCTACCAGGTCCCGGGCTCGGGCGCCGCGCGCCAAGAGCGCGTGCGCGACCTGGTTGGCGCGCTCGGCGATCTCCAGGTAGCTTGAGACGCCGCCCTCGCCCCAGCATGCCACCGCCCCCGGTGTCCGCTCGACCTGCGCGTCGAAGCGCTCGACGAAGGACCGCGTCGGGGCGCGCGTGACCGGTGCTCGGTTGTATTCATCGACGAGCTTCCGAACGTCGGAGTCACACAGCAGGGGCAGTTCGAGCACGCGCTGATCCGCGTCGGCGAACATGCCTTCCAGCACCCGTTGATGATGAGAGAGCAGGCGCTCGACGGCGGCTTGGTCGTACAGATCGGATGCGTAGACCACCTCGACTGCGAGCTCATCGCCATCCTCCGAGTAGGATAGCTCGATCTCGCAGCGCGCTGGGACGTGCTCCCGGGCAAGCAGCTTGCGCGCGCCGTCGTCCGGCTCGGCGGGATCGGGATAGGGGCGAAAGCTCACGCCACCGGGCAGCGCCGCTTTCAACGAGGCGCGAGGGAAATTTTGATGCCTCATGACGATCGGCACCAGCGGATTGACGCTGCCGCGACGCGCGACATCCGTGGCCTGCAGGATTTGTTCGAAGGGCACTGCCTGCTCGAACGCCGCCAAGACCTGCGCGCGCACGGCCTTGAGCAATGCAGACACGCTGCTTTGCTCGTCGATCTGCAGCCGGAGCGGCAAGATATTGACGAAAAACCCAATCAGCGGCTCATGCGCGACGTCCGTACGGTTGGAGGTCGTCGTGCCGATACACAAGTCTTCCTTGTTCGTGTAGCGGCTGAGCGTGACGGCCAGCGCCGCGAGCAGTGACATGAAGATCGTGCAGCCGTGCCGGCGCGACAAGCGCTCGAGCTCTTGGCAAAACTCGCGCGAATAGCCATAAAAGAAGCTCTTGCTCGTGGTGCATGATTTCGTCGGTCGTGTGTGCTCGGTCGGGAGCTCCAGGCTGTCCTCGTAACCCTCGAGCGTACGACGCCAATAATCGAGCTGAACCGACACATCCAAGGTCCGCTGCAGTGTCGCGTAGTCCTTGTATTGCATGGGCAGTGGCGGCAAAGCTGGCCGCAGCCCACGGCTGAAGGCCGCGTACGTGCTCTGCAGCTCTGCCAAGAAGATGGCGCGCAGCGACCAGGCATCGGCTGCAATGTGGTGCACATTGCACAACAGCAGGTGTCGGTCCGGCGCCAAACGCAGCAAACTCGCGATGAAGATCGGCCCGCGCCGAAGATCGAAGCGATGCTCGAGGTGGCGTTCGAGATACTCCAGCATCTGAGCGCGATCGACGGCGATGATCGGCAGGCACACGCTTTCCGCTGGCGCGACGAATTGCAGTGCCACGCCCTCGTCCGTCTGCCCGTAGCAGGTGCGCAAGCTCTCGTGACGGGCGACGATTTCGCTCAAACTTTGCTCGAGCGCGGAGACATCCAGATCACCGGTGACGAGCAGCTGAAGAGGGAGATTGTAGCTCGTGTTCTCTGGATCGCGCTGGTAGTGGATCCACAGTCGCTCTTGGAACCAGGATAGCGGGCTGCCTTTGCTGACTGGCGCCCGCCGCACGTGCACTTCAGTTGGCGCGGCTGCTGCCGCAGAAGCTGCCATACCAGAGGCCGACAGCTCGCGCGCGTCATGTAGGAGTTCCAAGTGACTCGTGACTTGACCCCACGAACCCTCATTGACTGCCATGGTAGTTTCTCCAGGGAGTGACACGAGCTCGACACGAAAACCACCCGAGCTCGGGAAACGTTTGGAGCAGAGCTCCACAAACCCTTTAACATCGAGCCGAGCGTGGAGCGCAAGTCGCCCGCACGAAATCTTCTCGTTTGCGGCGTTCAGCACGACTTGTACGTTGGTGACTTCAGACCCATGGGCTGATCACGAAACGCTCGAAACCAAAGGCAACACTGGGTGAAAGCACCCTGGAGGATGTGATGGATACTCGTTGGTGTCGTGAAGCGAAGGCCGAACTTCCAGTCGGTCTTTCGATGACACGCGCCGAACACGACGAATAGCCTCGCACTCGGTGCTACGGACAACGAGCTAGCGGCGGACACGAAACACCAACGTTGCAATGGATTGGCAGTGTGTTCGAGCGCGGGCACGAAACATCGACGCTGCAATGGATTGGCAGTGTCCGGCCGCGTTCCGCTTTCGCCCTGGCGAAGTCCGCCCCCCCGGGTCTCCGAGCAAAAGATGCTAGACGGGCTCATGCCCGACTTTCCCGCGTTCGTCCGCAACCCGCTGAATCGGATCGCTCGCTCTTCGCAGTACACCGACGACATCGAGGGTTATGTGTTCGATGGTGCCGATGGCAGCCAGGTGGCTCTGTGGACGTGCAAGGCGGATCGTGTGTCGACCGAGCACTGCCACGATTTCGATGAGTACGTTTTGGTGATCGAGGGCAAATGCATCGCCATTCTCGAAGGGCAGCGATTCGAGCTGCTGGCGGGTCGGGAATTGCACATTCCTCGAGGTACTCGTCAATCGATGGAAGTCGTGGCCGGAACGCGGACCATGCATGTATTCGCAGGCAAGAGAGCCACGCGCGAACCCGGCTCGCTGTGACGCGTGTCCGGCGAGCACGCACTGACTGAGTAGCTGCGCGTTTGCGCCTCAAACACAAAGCGATTCGTGAGCACAGAGCCACTTGCCGAATTGCTGCTTCGAGATAAGAAGTTGATCGAGCTCGAAGGGAGGCACGGTTGAAACGAAACGGCGCCGCGGTACGACGACGAACTCCGCATGGCACTCTGCAGTCAGCGTCTGTTTCGAGACGACGCTCGAAGTTGAAGTTGGGTCTCTTGGGCTTTTCGGTCTGCCTGGGCGGCGCGCTGGTCGTTCACGCGCGTGCTGCGGCTGCGGAGAGCGCGCCTGTGGTGGTGGTGAGCTGGAACGACGAAAGACAAGTCATCCGCGGCTTCGGCGCGTCGTCGGCGTTTTTCGGGGCTTCAATCAGTGAGCAGGACGCCGATTGGTTCTTCTCGAAAGAGACCGGGATTGGCCTGTCACTGCTACGCATCCAGATTGGGCTACCGGCAGACGTCAAAGCAGACGGTTCCGAGCCGGCGAATGCAGTGCCGGTCGCCACCTCACCGGAACTGGCCACCGCGAAACAAGCGGTCGCGCGAGGGGCCCGAGTTTGGGCGTCGGCGTGGTCACCGCCACCCACTTGGAAGACCACCAACAACAAAAACGGCTCCGGCGACGGCTTCAGCGGGAACACTCTGCAGACGACGCGTTACCAAAACTACGCCGATTACTTGGCCGACTTCGTGCAATCAATGGCCGCAAAGGGCGTTCCGTTGCTCGCGGTCTCGCCGCAAAATGAACCCGACTATGTCGCGACCTGGGACAACGCCCAGTGGAGCACGAACGACCTGGTTACGTTCATCCGCGACAACTTGGGTCCGACCTTCCATCAGCACGGCATCACGGCCTCCATCGTGGCGCCTGACTGCGCGGGTGCGGGCGCCCTGCCGGGATATGCAGATGCCCTGCTCGCCGATCCGACGGCCAAGAGCTACACGGCGGTCCTCGCGACTCACCCGTACGGGAGTAGCGACCTCAGCTATTCCGCGGCGCAGGCAAACGGCAAAGAATACTGGCAGACGGAGACCTCCCAGGAAGGCGGAGCCCCCGATCCGAGCATGAATTCGGCACTCCAAATGCTGCTCATGTTGCAGGATCATCTGACGGTCGCGAACATGAACGCCTGGCACTGGTGGGCGCTGACCATCGACAAGAACAACCTGACGGACTCTCAGCGCATGAACCCCGCGTTGCTGCAGGCAGGAGTGAAGTTCAAGCGCGGCTACGCACTCGGGAACTTCTCCAAGTTCGTTCGGCCTGGGTACAGGCGAATCGAGGCGACGGCCAAGCCCAATGGGTCCATTTCAATCAGCGCTTTCAAAGACTCGTCGCACTTGGCGATCGTCGCGATCAGCACTGACGGCGCTAGCCTGACCCAGACCTTTCGCATCGAAGGCGCGGCAGTGGCGTCGCTGACGCCTTGGGTGACCTCCGATTCGCTCTCACTCGCGGCTCAACCAGCAGTGACCGTGTCGGGCGGACTGTTCAGCTACGATCTGCCCGCCCGCAGCGTGACCACGTTCTTCGGCGAAGCGACGCCGCTCGACAATGGCGGCACGGGCAGCTCGGGAAGCGGAAATGGATCCGCTGGCGCGAGCACGAGCGGAAGCGCAGGCACGAGCGGAAGCGCAAGCACGAGCGGAAGCGCAGGCACGAGCGGAAGCGCAGGCACGCTCGGCAGCGGAGGGCTGCCCGGCAGCGCAGGGACCGTCGGTAGCGCGGGCACGACCGAAAGCACCGTGACGACTGGAGGCGCGGGTAGCAGCGGCAGCGCGGGCAACGTCGAGGGCGCAGGCACGACGGGAATTGCCGGCAGTCTCGCGATCGCAGGCACGACCGGCAACGGTGGTACCTCGGGGAGCTCGGGCGCCACGGCAGCAGTTGCAGGTGCTCTCGGAAGTTCGGGTGGCGTCTCGGGAATCGCGGGTGGCCAGGCCGGCACGTTCGCAATCGCCGGCAGCTTCGGCAAGCCTAGCGATACCGGTGAAGGTGGCGCGGCGGGAGTCAGCGACGTTCCGGGAGACGGCACTGCCGGTAGCGCCGGGGATCCCGGCACCGATGTTGGGGGGTACGCGGGCGAGCCGGGCGGAACCATCGCGGGCAACTCCGGTCGCCATGGCACGCGCCCATCGGCGGCTGGTTCAGCAGCGGTGCCGCTGGCAACAGCAGGTTCCAACAGCAGCGACACGACGAGCACGACCGCGTTGGATGAAGCCAGTAACGGCTGCAGCTGCAGGACGGCGACACCAGCTCATTCACGCGCTTTCGGCATCAACGCTGAAACGCTGAGTGCGTTTGGCCTCGCTCTCGCGCTCGGAAGGCGCCGCCGCAAAGCGGCATCTCGCAAACACCCGTAGCTGCTGCACCATTCGCAGCAAGAAATTTCCAGCGGCGATGATAGTGAATCTGCAGTCGAGTGTTGGCAGCAGCGACCATTGTGGCGCAATTCCACGCAACAGGCGCGCGGAATCCGGATATCCTCAGTCGCCAGGCAAAGGTCGGCGAAAGGTTCGCCGCAGCCGCAAAAGCCAAGCAGCGTCGCATACGGCCGCGGTCTTTGGCTCGCGGCGCAAGAGGTCGCGCCATGAAGTTCGTGCGTCAGTCCGTTCGCTCTCTACAGATGTGCTGTGTCGCCCTGCTCATGCTCGGAGCTTGCAGCAGCGACGGTCCAAAAGCGAACAGCGGCGACAACAACGCTGCTGGTTCGAGCAATGCCAGTGCCGGCGGTGGCGCCACGGGCGTGCCCAATAGCGGCGGCGAAAAGTCGGGCGGCGCTGGCTCCGGCGGCAGCGTGTCGACCGGTGTGAGCGGAGCCAGCAATAGCGCCGGCTCCACTCCGACGAGCGGAGCAGGCACGAGCGCTGGCGGTGGAGTCGGCACTGGTGGCGCGCCCGCGACGACGGCTGGTGCGGGCGCTGGCGGAAGTGCCACGAGCGGCGGCGAATGCTCGCGCGCGTTCCTGAAGAGCACACTCACTGCCTATTTCACGGCACTGGCGGCGCACTCTCCATCCGGACTGCCACTTGCCGACAATCTGAAAGTGACCGAGAACGGCAAGACCATCATGGTGGGCCAAGACGGTCTGTGGAAGACCGCGGGCATGGTCAAGTACTACAAGAGCGCCCTCGATACCGATGGCTGCAACACCGCCAGTGAAGCAGTGGTGCCCGAAGGCAGCACGGATCTGCCCGTAGCGCTGCGCCTGAAGATCGTGGCTCAGAAGATCACGGAGATCGAGACGATTGCGGTCAGAGCGGGCGATTACAAGGTGTCGGGCTCGAATTATCCGTCGAAGCCCGACGCGATCATCATGAGCGATTCGACCGTGATGTGGGAGACACCTGTTCCCGACGCCATGCGCGCCACGGCCATGGAAATGAACGCCTGGATGAGCAAGTACTTCAAGGCCTTCCCAGCCGGCGTTTGCAACACCGACACGAACTGCAAGCGCCTGGAGAACGGCAATTCACCCGGGGGTTGTAACGTGGGTGCGAGCTGTCAGACAGGAGACCCGACGGGCAACGTCATCAAGTCGCACGCCATCTTCGCCGATGTCGAGACCGGCATCGGCGTCGGGTTCGACTTGTTCATGGGCAATACGGACATGCACATGTTCAAGATGTACGGCGGCAAGGTGTACGCGGTGCACGCGGTCCTGGGCGCTGCCGGCAGCACCGGCTGGGACGACAAGTAAGGCGCAGAGCGCGATGACAGCTCGACTTTCGCTCGCAGCGGTGGGCGTTTCATTCCTCGTGGTCGCCTGCGGTGACTCGACGAGCTCACCTGCGAGCGCGGCGGGTGCATCACCCATGGGGGTGATTTCAGGACTCGCCGGCTCGGCTGCGGGTGGCGCATGGGGCGCGAGCGGCGCTTCGGGCTCGAGTCACGCGAGTGGCGCTTCGGGCTCGAGTCACGCATCGGGCTCGAGTGGTGCGGCCGGAAACACCGATCCCGACTTGAGGGGAGGCGCAGGTCCGAGCGCGAGCGGTTCGCTCGCGGGCGCGGGAGGAGCAACCGGGCTCGCGCTGGGCGGCACGGCGGGCGAGAGCAGCAGCATGGCTGGCACTGGGGGCCAGGCGAGCGGCATCCCCCCAGCATGGGCACATGTCACCGACGTGGATTACTCGATCGTGCCCGGGCCAAACTTCGACACCGTTCGGCTGATGTTCGAGGCCGCTCAATGTTCCGGCTCGAATTGTCACTATGGCGGGAGAAATCACTTTCAGATGGGGAAGGCCGCAGACCAGCTGTACAGCTACATGATGAGCTTCAAGACCTTGTACTGCGGGAAGCTGATCGACACCGCCAATCCCGCGCAGAGCGCGCTCGTGAAGTATCTGCGCGGACCTTGCGGCGACCTCGGGCGCATGCCCTTGGACAAGTGCGTGGATGACGGCGACGAGCTGTGCGTGCCCGAGTACTACATTCAAGCCGTCGAACAGTGGATTGCCAAAGGCGCGCCACGCTGAGTTGGGCAAGAATCCTACGCTGTCCGATCGGCATTCTGAGTGAAATTCTTCAATCGCTGACGGATAATTCGGATCGTTTCCATCGTCGGAGCGCGGGCATGTGCACCTTCCCTGATGCTACCGTGTGCGTTCGATGCGAACGCTCGTTCTGGCTTCCCTGATTTCGAGTTCGGTGATGCACTTGGGTTGCTCGTCCACTTCGGACGCGCCCGCGGGAAAGAGCCCGAACGGGGCCGCGGGTAGCGCCCCCGCGCTGGCGGCAGGCAGCGGCGGCAGCCCCGCCGGCACCTTCGGCAACGTCGGCGGCGCCACGACGGCCAGCGGCGGCAGCAGCGCGACCGCCAGCGGCGGCAGCACGACGGCGAGCGGCGGCAGCGCGACCGCGAGCGGTGGCGCTGCGGGCAAGGCTGGAGCAGCGGGCGGTGCGACGGGCGGCGGAATGGCGGGCAGCGGCGCCGCGGGCAGCGGCACGACCGGCAGCGCCGGCTCTCAGACGATGGGCAACGGCGACGGCACGCTCGGCAACGGCGCTTACTCGGGCTCGGGCACGTCGAGCAAGCAGTATTACACCGCGTCCGACATCAAGCGGAACGGACAGAGCTACGTGCTGATCACGAACGGCTGGGGCCCCGGCTTTCAGAGCCACACCATTTCCTGGAACGGCACTTCGTTCACCGTCGACCAGATGCAGGGCACTCCGGGCAGCGGCGGTCAACCCGCCTCGTATCCGTCGGTGTTCTGCGGCCAATATTCGGTGATGCAGCGCGGCGATTGCGGTCTGCCAAAAGCCATCGCCGACATGAAGAGCCTGCGCACGGGCTGGCGTTGGGCCCCGAACGGCAACGAAGAAGGCAAGTACAACGCCGCGTATGACATCTGGGTCGGCAACGAGACCGGCTTCACCGGCTATCTCATGGTCTGGCTCCGCGATCCGCCGACGTACCAGCCCGCTGGCTCCAAGAACGCCATGTATCAGGGGGTGACGGTCAAGAACGTCGAGGGCACCTGGGACATCTGGAACGGCACCGTCAACAACCGGCCGATCGTGAATTGGGTGCGGCGCGAAGGCAGCGACAGCCACGAAATCGAGTTCGACGTGCTCGATTTCGTGCGCGACGCGGAAATGCGCAACCTGAGCATTCCGAACTCGACCCACGTGCGCGCCGTGGCGGTCGGCTTCGAGATCTGGGAAGGGCCCATCGCAGGCCTGCAAAGCCTGGATTTCTACGTGAACGTGAACTGAGCGGGAGCGTTCCCTGGTAAACTGCCGGCGATGTTCCGCGCGTGGCAGGGCTCACTTTCGATCCTCCTTGCGAGCTCGAGCGGCGCCGTGTTCGCCGTGTCCTGTGCCAGCGCGGGCGGCCCGGATCGCGGGCTAGCCGGTGCGGGCTCGGACGCGAACACGGCCGCGGGTCGCCCGGGCTCGGCTGGCGCTCCGGCGCTCGGCGGCACGGCGCACAGCGGCGGCGTGAGCGCCGCCGCGGGCGAAAGCACGGGCCCGCTTTCGAGCGCCGGCGCTGGGGCGAGTGGCGTGGCGACCGGCGGAGCGAACGCTGGCTTCGCCGGCAGCAGCTCGGTCAGCGCCGGCGGCGCGAGCGACGCGGGCGCGTCCACGTCCGGCGGGAGCGCGGGTGCGAAAAGCGCCAGCGCGGGCTCGAGCTCGGGCACGGTGCCCGCGAGCGACAGCTTCGACGGCACGACTTTGGATCCGTCGTGGACGGTCTTCCGTCCCGACCTCGCGGACATCGCGGTCGCGGACGGGACGCTCTCGCTCGCTCCGCGCTCGGGCGCCGCCTGGTACCAAGCGAGCCAAGCCGATTTGGTCTACAAGCTGGTCACTGGCGACTTCAAGGCCACGACCACGGTGCACGCGCGCAAGGCGTCGAACCGCTCACAGCCGCCCGCGCAGTTCGCCGATGTCGGCGGCATCATGGCGCGCAACCCGAGCAGCTCGACCGAGAACTACGTCCTCGGCGTCGTGGGCTACGCGGAGATGAATCAGCTGGCCGTCGAACACAAGACCACGACCAATAGCAAGAGCGTCTACGGCGAAGTCGCGTTCCAGCCCGACGCCGAGTTCCGCCTGTGTCGCGTGGGTTCGACGTTCACCATCTACTATCGTTCTCCGGGAGACAACGGCTGGGGAACCGCGTTCGCGCCCTTCGAACGGCCGGATCTGCCAGCGACCGTTCAGGTCGGAGCGATCGCGTACACGGGCGTCGCAGCTCCCGACTTCGTGGCCATCTTCGACGACTTCCGGTTCGAGCCGCTGGGCGCGGGCTGCACGCAATAGTAGTGCGGGGTAGTAGCGCGGGTAGTAGCGCGGGTAGTAGCGCGGGTAGTAGCGCTGGGTGGCAGCGCTGGGTGGCGGGAACTGCGGGCGCGGAGCTTCTCTAGAGCAACGCGCGCCGAAAGTGTTAATGTGAGCGCCCATGTTGCGTCTGGTTTGCGGCAATCTGAACTATTCTTCGTGGAGCGTCCGCCCTTGGCTCGCGCTCAAGCACGCGGGTCTGCCGTTTCGCGTCCACGATATCGGACTCAAGACCGAAGAAGGCTGGAAGGACCGCATCTTGTCGTTCTCGGGCGCCGGGCAAGTGCCGGTGCTCGTCGACGGCTCACTCAGCGTGCACGAATCTTTGGCGATTTGCGAATACGTGTCGGAGCTCGCACCGACCGCACACTTATGGCCAGACGACATCCAATTGCGCGCGCGCGGGCGCGCGATCGCGTGCGAAATGCACAGCGGTTTTTTGCCGCTGCGCAAAGCGATGAGCATGAACTTGCGGGGCCGCGCCAGCGTGACGCCCAAGAGCCCGGAGATCGATCGGGACGTCGGGAGGGTGCTGGATATTTGGCGTGCCTCGCTTTCGAGCTCCGGGGGGCCATTCTTGCTCGGCCGGTTCAGCATCGCGGACTGCATGTATTTTCCGGTCGCCACACGCTTTCGCACCTATGGCGTGGCCTTGCCGGCCGACGCACAGGTCTATCTCGAGGCGCTGTTCGCGCTTCCTTTCGTCCGCGAGCTGGAAACCCTTGCCGCGACCGCGCCGCCGATCGCCGAGTACGACGCCTTTCTGCGTGGCTAGGCATGCAGGCGCGCCGCGACTCGGGGAGTTGCAATGCCCGAACAATTATCCGTCGTTCTCAGATTCCCGTAATTCTGTGCGAGAGCGCGCCATTTTTTGTCCACATCCGCCCACATGCTGCACTCTGCTCTCCTTGGCTCACGTCGGTGAGAGCGTTTGCATCGGGGCGGTCGTGTTAGGTTGAGTCATGGGCACGACGCTTCGCTTGTGCGTCAGAGCCTTGGTGCTCACAGGAATGACGAGCATCTACCTCAGCTTGTCGTTGCCCGGCTGTCGATTTCCGGATTACGGCATGGCGACCGGGGGCGGTGGTAATGCGGGCACGCCTGCTGCCGCAGGAACGACTGGCGACAACGGCGGCATTCCGGAAGAGGGCGGAGAAGCGGGCAGCGAAGCAGGAAGCCCATCGGCAGGCGCCGGAATGGCGGGCGCGGCCGGAGCCGAAGTCGTGCCACCTGAACCGTGCCCCAAGCCGCAGGCCTGCATGCCCGCGGCACCCCAGGGTTGGGTCGGTCCGAAAGCATTCTGGGATGCGATGGCAGTCCCGGGCGAGGCCCCGCCCCCCTGTCCCGACGGTTATACCAATCCATTGGATCGGCATCACGGCGTCATCGAGCCACCCGGTGGGTGTCAGTGCTCGTGCTCCGCAATCAACCAGTCTTGCGCCACGATCACTGGGCTGAAAATCTATCCCGACCAGACGTGCGGCACCCAGTCGTGCGTGAGCACGACGCTGACCACGACGTGTAACCCAGTGATGGGCTGTACCGGCAGCCAAGGCTCGATGGAGGCGCTGAAGCCAACGCCCACGGGCGGAACGTGCACCCCGACCATCGCCAAACGGCCCGACCCAACCTGGCAGTACGACTCACGGCTTTGCGAGCCCAGCGGGACATATGTCTGCGACGATCCCACGCAGGTGTGCGCGCCGACTCCGCCGCCGCCGTATGCCTCGCGGCTGTGCATGGTGAGTCAGGTTTCGGCAACGAGCACCATCCCGCAGTGTCCAGAGGGTTACCCCAACCAAACCCTGTTGTATGAAAAAATCGCCAACAACCGCGGTTGCACGGACTGCGTCTGCGGCGGTGTGACCGGCGGCAGCTGCGGCGGCAAACTCCTGGTCAGCACCAGGCCTGATTGCAGCGATCATCCGTACGACTACCCGCTCGGCAGCGGCTGTCAGCCCTTCAACCTCGGTCCAGGAAATATTCGTCCGACGTCCATTACCGTCCAGACCAGCGTGACGACCCCTGGGACATGCAGCATCACCACGCAGTCGCAGCCTGACGACGGGCGCGCGGTCGAGAGTGGACCCGTCACGGTGGTGTGCTGTCCGTGACTGCAGCCTGAGTGTGCGGGAGCGCGCGCGCCCGTTCGAGCGCTGGCTCAGACCGGCCGATTCTCGCCGGGGTCTCGCACCGGGCCCATCAGCTCCAAACCTCGCTCATAGCTGATGCGCTCGTAGCGCTTGTTGAACTTCAGCGCGGCAGACGCGATGGCGTCTACTTTTTCCACCACGCCCAGCTTCTTGAGCGTGTTCCGGTCGAGCTTGAGCAGCTCGTGCAGCTCGTTGAACACGCTGCTTTCGTCCAAGGGGAAGACGTAGAACGTGGCTTTGCCCATGGGCACTTCGTAGGTCGACGAAAGATCGATGTTGTTGCAATAAGCGAAGTACTTACCGTCCGGCGTGAGCGAATCGCCGAGCACCTCCGCCAGCGGCCCGAGCGACTCGAACGAGAGCATGTAGGCCGCGAAGAATTGCAGCGTGCCCGCGTCCTCGGCCAAGAGCACCTGCTCGACTTTCAGCTCCGGGGGCTTCTTTTCGCGCTCGGTCGTGGGCGCGAACTTCACCGCTAGATCACCGCGATAGAGCGTGCGACTCGGGGCCTTGCTGCTCGGCGAATGGACCATGGAGTTCAGCAGCCGGCCCTGAGAATCGAGGCGTGTCAGACATGATTGTTGCGTGGCGGTCATTGCGTGTCCCTTGTTTGAGCGGGTTCCATCCCGCGAAAGATGGCGCAGCGTTTGAACACCGGCAGCGAGACGGGAACGCCTCGATGATGGCAGTACTTGGCGGCGAGCTTTGCCAGGCCTTTGATGTCGCGCCCAGTCGCGTGCGGAAATGAGTCGACGAGCTCGCCGGCCAACTCCGGACTCGCGCCGAGCTCGAACTGCGCCAGCATGATCTGCCAAATGCGCTCGCGTGACGCGCGATTGGGCGGCGCGTAGCGGATCATGGCGATGCAGCGGGAAATGATGGCTTCGTCGATGTCTTCGACGCGGTTCGTGGTCAGAAATAGCAGACCATTGAAATACTCGAGCACGCGCAAGAACACGCCGACCACGGCGTTCATCGTCATGTCGTCGCTGCGACGCCGAATGTACACGTCGGCCTCGTCGATCAACATCACCGCGCCCCAGCGTTGCGCGCGCATCAAGGCCTGCTTCAGTGAGACCTCCATGGTCGCAACGTTGAGTCCGAGCTGGCCGGAGTGGACTCGGTACAGCGGCCGCCGCACGATCTCCGAATAAACCTCGGCAGTGAGCGTCTTGCCGACGCCCGGAGGCCCGGCGCAGAGCACCGTGGTGCCCCCCGACTTGCCGGCCACGATGTCGTCCATCAAGACGTCCATCTCAGCCGTCAAAATGTCGATTAGATCCGTTTGCTCTTCGGGCAAAATCAACTTTTGCTTCAGGTCCGAGCGGTATTCGTAGGGCTTCAAGTCTTCGACGTGCACCCACAGGTAAGCGTGCAGCTCGAGGTGAAACATCAGGATGTACGGGTGCAGCGGCAGCTGCGTGAATAGTCCACGCGGCGTTTTGGCTCGTGACTCCTGGACCTCTTCTTCGCGGTCGTACTGGTTGCTCTTCGCGGCTTTGCGCAGATATTGGCCGAAGATGTCGCCAGTCACGTCCAGCGAGGTCGTGCGTTGCTGGAGCACCCCTTCGTCGTTGACCAACCGCGCGGGAGCACCGCTCGTCGACAGCACGACCACGTCTTTGCGCGTCCAATCCGTGTCTCGATGCGAGGCCGTGGGATCTTCGCTGTAGAACCCCACCCCCTGCCCCACGAACTGCGCCCCGTAGCACGCTCGCCATTCGACATAGCGCTCGGTATTCTGGTCGTAGCCCGCGAGCAGTTGCGGCGTTTCCTTGACGAAGCCTTTGGCGAGCAGCACCTCCGCGATCGTCTTTTGTGCGATGTCGCTGCTGGTGATCAGCAACTGGTGGCTGATGATGGTGCCTTTGGCATTGGCCTTGAGCTCAATCACCACGCGGCCGGTCTCTTCATTGCTGCTCGGCGTGTAGTCGACGCGAGCCACGACGTAAGGCAGCGGCCGCGCGCCGACGTGAGCACTGAACAACCAGCCGCGCTCGGCGTCGCGCAGCAAATAACGAGCGAGCGCGGGCACCACACCCTCCAAATCGCCCGCGCCGAAGCGCGCGCCGCCTTCGCTCAAGGCCTTTTGCAGGGTGGTGAGTTGCGCCGCGCGCGTGACCCACTCGGGGCTTCCCTGGCCGTAAAGCTCGATCAGAAACGCGATCTCGGGCGGCTGCAGCTGTTCGAACGTCGCTTCGGCGCCGCTGCCGAGGCGCAATTGGTCCTGCAGCGCGAACAGCCGCGGAAACTCACGCACCAGGGCGTGCACGTGGTCTCGCTGGAGCGGGAGCTTCATTTCGTGCTGGCGGCGCGCGCGCGCTCGAGCGCTTGGACCAGGGCGGAGAACCCGCCATCGACGCTGTACACCTCCGCAAAGCCAGCATCCGCGAAGCGCTTGGCGAAAGTTTGACTCGACAGACCGTAATTACAATAGATGAAGACTGGCTGGGCGCGAGGCAGCTTTTCGACCCAAGCGCTCACTTGATGTTCGTCGAGCGGGAGCGCGCCCGGCACGCGCCCGTGGCCGTAGCTGTGGGCGTCGCGCGCGTCGAACAACGTGTAGGGTTGCTCTCGTTCGTGCGCCGAGAAGATGAGCTTCAGCGCTTCCTCTGCGTTCAGGCGGCGGTACTCGACGAGGGACATGCAAATCCGGGTGAAGCAGGAAATGTGCCGCACCCCGGAGCCGCGAAAATTCGCCGCCTCTGAGTCAGACTAGCCGGGCGCTCGCCGTCGATTGTTCGAAACCGAACAAAACCACCCGGCAACGTGGAAACGCCGAGAGGCTCGAGTCAAGGCTGGACCGTGATCGGGTACTGCGCGAAGTCCACGCCGCCTCGAGAGTCGCGCAAGACAATCCAGAGGATCACCAATTCCGGCAGTGTCGGAGCGAGCCAAGCGTTGTCGCTAGTGAGCGTCGGATCTTCTTCTGAGCGACCGGTCGTTTCCGTGTCGAGCTCCCCGGCGCTCACGTACCAAGAGACGCTCATGGCCTCGCGGCGAGTGGAGATCGCCTGGGCCACGCGGTCGAAGTAGGCATACTGCTCGGCGTCTTCGGCGGACCAACCCACTTCGAGCTCCACGCGGGCGCCCGAGTGGATGGCATCGAGTCCGACAGGCTGGCCAGCGACCGACGCGACCAGCGGCGCGAGCTGCGGATTTCCATTGGGCAGATATTTCAGGCCGAATTCGCGCGCGAGCTCGGCGGACGCATCCGACAGGTTGCACGACACCCGCTGCAGGTGAAACGTGGCGACGGCTCCGGCCAGATCCAGGCGCAACGGCTGGAAATAGCCGCCGGTCGGATCCGGATCACGGGGACGAGAACCCGAGGCCGAAGCGTCGGGGCCGAACAGCGTGCAAGCGTTGCTCGTCGTTGCCGCGGTGAGCGACGGTCCCTCGCCGAGCGGGATGAGCGATGCCGAACCCAGGCAGCGCGACGAGACGATGTTGTTTTCAGTCAACGGCTTCGGCGCGGTGCACAGGCTCCAGCGGGGCCCCGCTGGAGCGCTCAGCGTCGGAGGAACCGCGACGAGGGCGGTCCAGGTGACTGCTGTCCCGGGCTTGGCCTCCGCCGGTTC
>DASSMT010000442.1:0-12573 GCA_035688655.1 Polyangiaceae bacterium
GCAGAGGTGGAACGGCGCGTGTTCTTGCTGCGCAAGATCGCCGCCACCTCCGCCAACCAACTCGGCTCGCTCGATCGCGCGCTCGACGCCCAAGCCCGCGCGCTCAAGGAAGATCCCGCGCAGGGCGAAACGCTGCTGGAGCTGGAACAGCTGGCAGCGCAGGCCGGCGCCTGGGACAAGCTGCGAGGCATCTACAACGAAGTCGCGGGCTCACTCGATGAACCTGCGCTCGCGCGTCAGTATTGGATGCGGCTCGCCGCGATCGAAGAGCGCTTGGGCAAGGTGCCGCAGGCCGCTGCCAGCTACGAGAAAGTGCTCAAGCTGGATCCCGCGGACGCGGAAGCGTTGCAGGCCATGGACGCCTTGTATCGAGGCACCGGCCATTGGGAACAGCTGATTGGCGTGTTCCGGCGGCGCATCGATCTGGCCCAAGACAATGCCGAGAGTGAGGCCATCTATTCGCAGATGGCGCAGGTTTACGAAGAGAAGCTCGGCAAGCCCGATGAAGCCATCGCCGCTTATCGCGAGGTGCTCGCGCTGGACCCGACCAGCCAAGTCGCGCTCAACGCTCTCGACGGCCTGTTCACCCGGCGCGGACTGTGGACGGAGCTGGCCGACAACTTGGAGACGCAACTCGGCCTGGCCGAGACGGAAACGGCTCAGCGTGACTTGATGCTGCGCTTGGCGGCGCTGCGTGAAGGTCAGATGGGTCAGCCGGAAGCTGCCATCGAAGGCTATCGGCAAGTGCTCGATCGCGAGCCGACGAACCAGACCGCGCTCGGCGCGCTGGAACGACTTTCGGCCGACAGCGCGCACTCGCTCGCGATCGCGGAGATCCTGGAGCCTCTGTACCGCGGCCAGGGTGATTACCAGAAGCTGATCGGCGTGCATGAAGTGCAGGTCGCGCAAGCGGAAGAAGTTTCACGCAAGGTCGAGCTCTTGCACCAAGTGGCAGCGCTGCACGAAGACGCCGCTGGCGACGTGAACGCAGCGTTCGATACGTTGGCTCGCGCCTTGGCCGTCGACCCCTCGCATGAAGAGACGCAAGCGGGCTTGGATCGCTTGGCGCGCGTCACCGGGCGCTTCACCGACCTGGCACGCGTTTTCGAGCAATTGGCCGTAGCTCAGAAGGATCCCGAGCTCGGTAGCCGTCTGTATGCTTCCGCAGCAGCCGTGTACGAGCACATGGTGGGCGATGGTGAGCGCGCGATCGAGCTGTACCGCAAGGTGCTCAGCATCGACCCCACGAACCTCGCGGCAGCCGAATCGCTGCAGGCACTGTTCCAGAACGCCGAGCGCTACGGCGACATGTCGCTGATTCTGCAGCGCAAGGCCCAGATTCTGGAAGACGTCGACGCGCAGAAGTCCGCGCTCTACCAAGCCGCGCAACTCGAAGAAGACGTGCTCGAGCGGCAGGAAAACGCAATCGGCGTGTACCTGAAGATCCTCGAGATAGACGGCGAAGATTTGCGCAGCATCGACGCGCTGATCAAGCTCTACCTCGGGCTCTCGCGTTGGGAAGAGCTGCTCTCCGTGTATTCCAAGAAGGCCGATCTGGTCCTCGATACCGAAGAGAAGAAGCTGATTTTCTATCAGGTCGGTGCGGTCTACGAGCGCGAGCTCTCGGACGTGAACCGCGCGATCGACACCTACCAAAAGGTGCTCGAGCTCGATCCGGACGACCTCACCGCGCTCAGCCGTTTGGACGTGCTGTATCAGACGGCCGGTAACTGGCAGGAGCTGCTCAGCATTCTGCAGCACGAAGCCGAGCTGACGCCGGATCCGACCGAAGCCGTCAGCTATCAGTACCGGATCGCGGAGCTGTACGAGAAGCACCTGGGTGACATCGATCGCTCGGTCGAGCTGTACCGGGATATCCTCAATGTCCAACCGGATCACTCGCCCACGTTGAGCGCACTCGAGGGCATCAAGAACGGCAAGAAGGCGCCGCTCGCCGCCGCCTCCGTGCTCGAACCGGTGTACGACGCGACGGGCGAGTACGAAAAATTGATCAGCGTGCTCGAGGTGCAAGTCCGCTTCACGGACGACACCTTCGCCAAGGTCGAACTCCTGCACCGCGTCGCGCGGCTGTACGAGGAGAACCTGGGCGATCATGCGCGCGCTTTCGAGACCTATGCACGCGCCATCAGCGTCGATAGCCAGAACGAGGAGTCGCTCGGCTCGCTGGAACGCTTGGCGATGATGATCGAGCGTTGGCCGGCGGTGGCTACCCTGTACGACACCGAGCTCGACAAATTGGAGACCGATCCCGAGCGCTTCGTCGATCTCGGGCTGCGTGTCGCCCAAGTGTACGAGGTTCAGCTGGAGAACCTGGAGAACGCGGTCAGCCGCTATCGGCGCGTGCTGGCAGCAGATCCGGAGAACCAAAGCGCAGTGCGCGCCTTGGATCGCCTATTTACTCAGATGGAGCGCTGGCAAGATCTGGCCGAGGTGCTCGTGCGCGAGTCCGAGGTCGGCCAGAGCCCGGACGAGATCTTGGAGTTCAAGTATCGCTTGGGTCAGGTTTATCAGGCTCGCCTGGGCGATCTGGACAAAGCCATCGCCGCGTACCGCGAGGTGATCAGCGCCGCGCCCGAGCACGAAAACACGCTGCGCGCGCTGGAAGCACTGTTCGAGAGCGGCATCAAACAGCCCGAGGTCGGCGCCATTCTCGAGCCGCTGTATCAAGCTTCCAGTGAATGGGAGAAGCTGATCCGCGTGCGCGAGGCCGAGCTTTCGCACACCACGGATCCTGCGGAGCGCGTCGTGATGCACCACCGCATCGCGGAAGATGCCGAGGAGCGGCTGCTCGACCCGGTGCTCGCCTTCAACGTGCACGTGCGGGCGATCAAGGAGAGCCCGCTCGACGAGCGCACCGGAGAAGAGATCGAACGCTTGGCGAGCATGCTCGACGGCGGTTGGGAACCGCTGGCGAACGCTTACGCCGACGTGCTCGGCATCGAGGGCCTGGACGCCTCGACTCAGGCCGTGATCGGCAAGCGCTTGGCGCGAGTTTTCGAGGAAGAACTGGCCGACGTCGCCAAGGCAGAAGAGACCTACCGCTACGTGCTGACGGTTGCTCCGCAAGAGAGCGACGCGCTGGCGAATCTGGATCGCATCTACACGTCGCTCGAACAGTGGCCGGAGCTGGCGGGCGTGCTCGAGCAGCGCGCGGCGTCCGCGGAAGACGACCACGAGCGTGTCGAGCTCTACACTCGCCTCGGTCAGGTGTACGAGGAGCGCCTGGGGCAAGTGGGCGACGCGGTGCGCTCGTACCGGGTGATCTTCGACAAGCTCGAGCCGAGCAACGAGGCCGCAATTGCAGCGCTCGGTCGCATCTACGAGCAGAGTGAAGCGTACAGCGAGCTCAATACGGTCTATCAGCGCGAGCTCGACAACGCCGTGGGCGACGTGCAAGAGGCGGAGATCCGCGCCAAGATGGCGCACCTCGCCGCCGAGCGCCTGGGCAACGTCGAAGGCGCGATCGAAGGCTGGAAGCGCGTGCTCGATCTGCGCGGTGAAGATCCGGAAGCGCTCGGCGCGCTCGCCGGGTTGTACGAGCGTCAGAGCAAGTGGGCAGAGCTCACCGACGTCCTCGAACGCCATTTCGACATCGCAGAGTCGGACGAGGATCGCGTGAACGTGCTGACTCGGCGCGCTCGGCTGTTCAGCGAACAGCTCAACCGCGACGACGAAGCGCTGGAGACCTGGCAGCGGGTCCTGGACATCGATTTCTCCAATGTCGCCGCCTTGCGCGCCACGGCGCAGGTCGCGCGCTCGCGCCAAGATCCGAACGAGCTCGTCAGTGCACTGCACGCGACGATCGATCGCGCCGCGGCGCTGCTCGAGCCGGAAGAGCTCAAGGGCATCTATCGCGAGCTCGGCAAGACCTACGGCTCGGTGTTGTCGCAGCCGTTCGACGCGGCCGAGGCTTGGCGTCACCTGCTCGAGGTCGATCCCACGGACTTCGAAGCCATGGCCGAGCTCGAGGCAATCTATCGCAGCGACGAGCGCTGGGTGGACGTGATCGGCGTCAAGATGCAGCGCGCGAACGCGCTGACCGAGCCGAGCGAGCAAGTGCGCGAGCTGCTCGAAGTCACGGAGCTGTGGAAGAAGGAGGTCAACGACTACGATCAGGCGACCCCGGCTTTCGAGCAGATCCTGAGCATCGATCCGGCGCACCAAGAGGCGTTCGAGGCCTTGGAGCGCCTGCACACCGCCGCCGGTCGCTGGGAAACGCTGGTCGAGCTGTACCTGAATCGCTTGGAGACACGCGAATCCGTACAGGAAAAGAACGAGCTCTTGCGGCGCATCGCGCGCGTCTTCGAAGAGCGGCTCGACGACAAGAATCAAGCTTTCGACGCGCTGGTCAACGCCTTCAGCGAAGACTTCGGTGACGACGAGACTGCGCGCTATCTCGAGCGCATGGCTCAGGCCACGGGCCGCTGGGGCGAGCTGATCAACACCGCCAACGCCTGGCTGCCGGAACAGACCGACAACAAGCAGAAGATCCGCCTCTGCTTGCGGCTCGGCAAGTGGTACGGGGAGGATCTCGGCCACGCCGAGTACGCTCAGCCGTACTATCAGCAGGTCGTCGCGCTCGACCCGAACAACGTGCAGGTGATGCGGCAGATTGCCGCCATTCATCGCATGGGTGCGCAGTGGCAAAAGGTCGGTGAAACACTGACCCTAGCCATGAACGTTGCTGCCTCGAACGAGGATCGCAAGGCGATCCTGGTCGACATGGGCGAGCTCTTGTTCAAGAACATGGGCCAAGCCGATCAAGGCATCTCGTATTACAAGCGCGCCCTGGAGGTCGATCCGCTGCATTTGCCGGCGTTGACCGCGCTCGAAAAGATCTACGACGACCGCGCCAATCACGCGGAGCTCGCGGAGATCCTGACGGCCAAGGTGCAAGCCTTGAGCGATTCGGAGCAGATCGCCGCGACCAAGCTGCGCTTGGCCGCGCTGTACGAGTCCAACTTGGGTGACCTCGAGCGCGCGGGCAAAGTGTACCGTGAGGTGCTCGACATCGACGGCAGCAACGTGGTCGCCCTGCGCGGCTTGGAGCGCATCTATCAGGGGCGCCAAGCGTGGTCGGATTTGATCGGCATCCTCGAACGCCAACTGGACGTGGTGCAGACCGAGCGCGAGCGCGTGGAGGTATTGCTGCGCCTGGCGGGCATCCAAGAGGAGCACTTCCTCAAGTTCGACATCGCCGCGCAGCGCCTGGAACAAGCGCTCGAAATCTCGCCCGGCGAGGAACGCGCGTACGTCGCGCTCGAGCGTTGTTATCGTCGCCTCAAGCAGTGGCTGGATCTGATCAACACCTACGAGCGCCACGTCAGCGAAGCTGCGAACAGCGCCACCAAGGTCGAGCTATACGGCCTGATAGCCGCGGTGTACGCCGAAGAAGTCGCTGATGCCGACCGCGCGATCGACGCCTACCGCAACATCGTCGACATCGACGACTCGAACGTGCCCGCGCTCGAAGCACTGAGCAAGTTGTACGAGAAGCAGGGCGACGCCGCGCAGGCGATCGAGGCCATGACCCGCGTCGCGGATCTGACCTCGGACGGCAACCAGCGCGTCGAGATGTACTACCGCATCGGTAAGGCGCTGGAAGACAAGCTCGGCGATCGTCGCCAAGCGCAAGAGCGCTTCGAAATGTCGCTCGATTTGGATCCTGCGCATCTGCCGACTCTGGCAGCGCTGCGCACGATCGCCATCGACGAATCCGACTGGGACCGCGCGGCACGCTACCTCGAGCAGGAACAGCTCAACACGCCCACTCCGCGTGCGCGTGCCAAGCTGTTGGTCGAGCTCGGCAAGCTGCGCGACGACATGCTCAGTGAGCACGAGCTCGCGGTGCAAGCGTACGAGCTTGCCATGCAGTGCGACCCGGATTGCGAAGAGGCCGCTCTGCCGCTGCTGCAGGAGTACATCCGCGTCGAGCGCTTTGCGGACGCGGAGCCGCTCGCCGAGATGCTGGTTCGCAAGAGCAAGAACAAGGAAAAGAGCGAACAGCACACGCTGTACAAGTTGCTCGGCAAGGTTCACGCCGCGCTCGGCAACAACGAGAAGGCGCTCAAGGCGTACACCACCTCCAATCAGCTCGATCTCACCGACCAAGAGACGATCCGCGGCATCGCCGACGTGGCCTTCCAATTGAAGGACTGGCCGAGCGCGCTGACCAACTATCAGAAGGTGCTCACGGCGCTGGCCGAAGACGACACCGAGCAGCGCACGGACGTTTATTACCGGCTCGGTTGCATCAAGCGCGAGCAAGGCCAGGCCAAACAAGCGATCAACAACTTCGAGAAGGCGCTCGGCCTGAACGGTGAGCACCGCCCGACGCTCGAAGCTTTGGTCGACACGTACGCGCAGGGCAACGACTGGAAGCAGGTCGCGGCCTACAAGCGCCAGATCTTGGACAGCGTGTACGATGGCGAAGAGCGCTTCAAGATCCTGAACGAGATCGGGGACATCTGGAGCGAGCGCGAGAAGAACCCGCAAAAGGCCATCGACGCCTTGGAGGAAGCTCGCGATCTGAAGCCGCAAGACCACGTGCTCTTGCACAAGCTGCTCCAGCTTTATCAGTCGGCGGCGGATTGGCAGAAGATGGTCGACACCCTGCAAGCCATCGCCGAGCACGAAGACAAACCCGAGATCAAGGCGCGCTACATCTTCACGCAGGCCCAGCTGTACCGCGACAAGATCGAGGATTTGGATCGCGCAGTCGAGCTCTTCAACGAGTCACTCGATCTGAACCCGAATTATCTGGAAGCGTTCGAGCGCATCAACAAGGTGCTCACCCAGCAGAAGAACTGGAAGCAACTGGAGCGCGCCTACCGCAAGATGCTGCATCGCGTTGCGGGTAAGGGGAACGCGGACCTGGAGCACACGCTCTGGCATCAGCTCGGTTTGATCTATCGTGACCGCTTGCAACAGACCGACTCGGCCATCGAGGCGTTCAAGATGGCGGCCACGAACAAGCCGGACGCAGTGGTGGTGCGCCAGATCTTGGCCGAGCTGTACGAAGTGGGCGAGCGTTGGGACGAAGCGATCGCCGAGCAGCGCGTGATCTTGGAGGCCGAGCCGCTCAAGATCGATCCGTACCGCGCGCTCTATCGTCTGTACTTGCAGAAGCAAGCGTACGACGAAGCCTGGTGCTTGGCCGCGGCCATGGCCTTCATGAAGAAGGCGGACGAAGAAGAGCAGCGCTTCTACGACGACTATCGTCCGCAGGGCATGCTGGCGGTGAAGGGGCGACTATCGGACGATCTTTGGGCGAAGCACGTCTTCCACCAAGACGAGAACCTCTACATCTCGAAGATCTTCATGATGATCGCGCCGGCCGCGCTGGCGGCCAAGGTGGCGCA
This sequence comes from Polyangiaceae bacterium, assembly GCA_035688655.1. Classification (GTDB taxonomy): domain Bacteria; phylum Myxococcota_A; class Polyangia; order Polyangiales; family Polyangiaceae; genus PMG-095. The sequence goes on from DASSMT010000442.1 coordinate 7,383, forward strand.
GCTCCAAGCCACGCACAAGCTGCCGGTGCTTCCGAAGCAATTCAAGCAGGACCCGGCGACCTCCACGGTGACGTTCGCGAAGACGTTCGGCTGGGCGGCACAGGTCCTCGGCGTGCAAGCGCCCGATCTGTACGTGCGCAATGACGTGGCCGGCGCGATCGTCGCCGTGCCCGCCAACCCACCCGCGTCGGTTGCGGGTCAGACGGTGCTCACCGGCTTCCAGCCGCAGGAGCTGACCTTCATGTGCGGCAAGCATTTGTCGCACTACCGGCCCGAGCACTACATTCGCACGCTCTTCCCGACCCAATCGGAGCTCACGATCATGCTGTTTGCTGGCGTGATGTTGGCCTCGCCGAGCACGCCCATGCCGCAGGACATGGCCGCGCAGATCCGGGCCACGGCGCAAGAGCTGGCCAAATACATGCAGCCCGTTCAGCTCGAGCACCTGCGCATGGTGGTCAAGCGCTTCATCGAGGAGGGCGCCAAGGCCAACATCAAGCGCTGGAACCAGGCGGTGGAGCTGACCGCCTGCCGCGCCGGCATGATCGTCTGCGGCGACCTCGAGATCTCGAAGAAGCTGATTGGCGCCGAGGCCCAGGCCCCGGGCGACCTCTCGGCCGCAGACAAGATGAAGGAAGTGCTCCTGTACTTCGTCAGCGAAGACTACTCGATCGTCCGCCGCGCCCTCGGCGTCGCCATCGCCGTCTGAGCCCCGGCCAAAGCATGGTCAGAGCGCTGGCAACGCGCTCTGACCTACGGGCAGCGCCCTTCGAGTTCGTGTTGATGGTCAATCAATACGTCCCAAGACCACCCAGCCTTCGGCGTCGCTGACGCGGTTCAATCAGGGAGCGTCCTGCGCCGGGAACGGTGCGCGCCGTGAGGTGCGCTGCTGGATCGCGAGCGCCCCTCATTCAAAGCGACGAAGGCGAAGCGCGGCTATTTGCCGGGGAGATCCAGGACGATGCGCAGGCCGGTGCTGATGCCGGTGTGGACGTGGCTGCCGTAGGTGCCCGCGTCGAAGGTGAAATAGGGACCAAAACCGAAGTTGGCCGTGGGGTACCAATCACCCCCGAGGGTGAGCCTCAGGAAATCGACACCGAAGTAATGCTCGGTGTCGAGGCGCGTATCGACGTCGGTCGCGCGGAGCCCGAGCGCAAACGCGCCCCAGGGATCGAAGCGCGTACCTTGCACCAAGTGATAACGGATGAACGGCCCGCCGGCGAAGCTCTTGGCCGAGCAGGGCTTGCAGCTGCTCGGCGAGTAGTGGTTGTCGAACTCGCCCCACAGGCCGACGACCACATTGCGGCTCAGCCCGTAACCGAGGTCCAAATTCAACGCCAGGCCAGCACCGAAGTAGGTCTGCTGGCTCTTGTCGGCTGCAAGATCGCCGAACGGCCAGCGGGCTCCGAGGGACGCTCCGACTACGAAATGGCCGCCGAGCGTGTCGTGCGCACTCTGTATCGGCTCCAGGGCGGGTGGCGCATTTTCGGCGGGAACCACGACCGGGCCCGCGTCGTCCGCGGAGGCCGGCGCTGGCGCCGGGGTTGGCGCGGGAGCGGCAGCGGGGGCTGGCGCGGGAGCCGGGGCCGGCGCGGGAGCCGCAGCGCCGGCTGGCGCAGGGGACGCGCTGGCCGGCGCGGCATTCGGCGCGGGGGCCGCGTTGGCGGGAGTTTCGGCGCTGGCGAATTGGGCCAAAAATACCAGGCCCAGGGCGACGCTGAGCGCGACGGGGGTTCGCATGGGCGCCTTGTTAGCATCGGCCGCGAGCTCACGAAACCCCCGCGTCGAGCTTTGACACAACCCGGTCGGGGGCTGGCCGATGGGGGTTCGGTGATGCCCACTGAGCCGACCACCGCCCCGCCGACCTCGCAAACACTCGAATGTCCCCGCGCGCGTTTTCCTGGCCCCTGGCGAGTCGACGCCGGGATCGGTGTGGAAGGTGAGCCGACGAGCGTCACCCTGCAAAAGGGCGACGAGCTCACGCTCGGCAGCGGCCGCGCCGCGCGCATGCAGGTTCACGACCCGGCAGTGAGCAGCCTGCATTGTCGCCTGCGTGTCCTGGATTCGGGCGTGTTCGTCGAGGACTTGGCCTCCAAAAACGGTCTGTACGTGGGCGGCGCGCGGGTGAGCTCGGCGCTGCTCTCCGAGTCGGGCGCGGCGTTCGTGGTGGGGCGCTCCGCGGTGAGCGTCCGCACCGTCGAGCACGAGGAGCAGCTCGCCCCGATCCAGCCGTTGCCGGGGGTGATCGGCAGCTCTGCGCCAATGTTGCGGGTCGCGCGCTTGGTGCGGCTGCACGCCAAGTCGCGCGTCCCGATCTTGCTTCAGGGAGAGTCGGGCACCGGCAAAGACATGGTGGCGCGCGCGATCCACGAGCTCGGTCGGCAGGGCGGTCCCTACGTGCCCCTCAACATGGCCGCGCTGCCCGAGTCGCTCGCGGACGCGGAGCTATTTGGCCATCGCCGCGGCGCGTTCACCGGTGCCGTGACGAGCCGCGTGGGGGCCTTCGAGCAAGCCCACGATGGCACGCTTTTCCTGGACGAAATTGCGGACTTGCCAGTGTCGATTCAGGTCAAGCTGCTGCGCGTGGTCGAGGACGGCATGGTGCGCGCCGTGGGTGCGGCGCAGGCGCTGCGGGTCGCGGTGCGCTTGGTTTCCGCGAGCTGGGCGGAGCTCGATCAGCGCGTGCTCGAAGGCCGCTTTCGCGCAGACTTGTATCACCGCCTGTCGACGGTCGTGGTCGAGCTCCCGCCGCTGCGCGAACGTCGCAGCGACATCGCCCAGCTGAGCCAATGCTTACTGCGTCGCATGCGCCCAGACGTGGGAGAGCGGGTGTTGTCGAGCGCAGCTTTGTCGCGTTTGGTTGCGCAGAGCTGGCCCGGTAACGTGCGCGAGCTCGGCGCGGTGTTGTATCGCGCGGCCGCCAGCTCCGAATACGAGATCGCTGCCCGTCACGTCGAGGAAGCGAGTCGGCAGGCGCCGCACGCTCGTCGTCCGGTTCAAGACGCGCGTGTACTGCTCGAGTTGTGCGCGGGCAATGTCAGCCGCGCGGCGCGCAGTGCCGGGGTGCCGCGCAGCACTTTCCGCGCTTGGCTGGCCAAAGCGCCTGCGGCAGGCGTGGTGCTCTCGCGCGGCAAGCCAGATGACAGCGGCTAGAAGCTGCCGATGACGGTCAGTCCGGTTTGTGCCGGACCAATGCTCGGCACGATCGCCAGCCGACGCCGTTCGCGGCGCGCTTCGTCCCCGCCATTCTCGCGCGCGCCCGGATCGACGAAATAGTAGACCACCGTGCCCACTGCGGCCACGCCGCCGACGACGAAGCCCACCGTGGACCAGGTCTTCATCTGGTCGCCGCTGTTCACGTTGTCTTTGTATTTGGAGCACGCGGCGTTGTATTGCTTGGCGCGCGCCGGGATGTCCGCGGGCGGGTTCGCTTGCATCATCAGCCAGGCGCTCGGGTTGCTGCACAGGTCGCGCGTGTCCGGGTTCGTCATCATGCTGTCTTGCGACGCGGCGTGCGTGATCTGCGCTGCCACCGAGTCAGCGTTTTCGTAGCTCTGCTTGGAGGCGATCGCCAAACCGATGCCGGTTCCCACGCCCACACCCGTGAGTCCGATCCCGACGATGCCCGCCGGTGAGCTCACGAGCCACTTGAAAAAGGGTTTGCGCCCGCTGCTCGGTGCTTCGGGCTCTGGCGCCGGCGCGGGCTGATCTGCTGTCGTTTGCGGGCTCGTTTTCGGCGCTAGAGCCACGGGCTCGGCCGGCACGACCTTGGGCGCGAAGCTCAGGTCGGCCATGAACTGCCTGCCGGCAGTGGTGTTGACCTGTTGGGTCTTGGTCTTGCCGCCTTTGCGAGCCTCCACGTTGTGCGCGCCGGGGCTGACATACAGCGGCGCGGGCAGCGGTGAGACACCTTCCAGCGAGCCGTCGACGAAGATCTCCGCGCCGCTCTCGTCGACATTCACGTCCAGCAGCGCGACCGAAGATTTCGTGGCGTTCAGCCCCGCTTCGGCGGCTTGGCGTTCGGCGTCACTCGCGGTCGTGGTTTCGCGAAGATAGGCGGAGAAGTGCTTGGCGGCGTCGACTTCGTGCCCGCAGCGCAGCTCGCTCTGTGCAAGGTTGAGCAACACTGCCGGGTGTTTCTTCAGCGCATACGCTTGCAGGAACGCGACGCGCGCTTTGTCGTACTGCTTCTGATCGAAGAACGCGACGCCTTCCTTGAAGCGTTCCCGTGCGATCGCCACCGTCGTGTCTTCCTCGGCCGAGGGGCGTGCGGCAGGTGCGGCGAGCGCTGACGATGCGCCGAGCAGCACGGCGCAAGAAACCGAACAGCACAAAAGCCCGCGGACACAGAATTTTCTCATCGTCGCTCGGACAATAGGTGGCATTTTCCGGGGGCGAAATCGATCTCAGAACGGCGCGTCGCGAACGATGACGCCCTTGCTTGCCGGCTTGCTCGCGGGCGGCGGACTCGGCTCGGGGGTGGGGGCACGAAGCGCGGCTTTGGTTTTGGGCTTGGCAGGCGCTCTTTCGCTCGCGGCACGCGCGACCGCGGTCGTGGCTGCGGGTTCGGCTGTCCCCGACACCGCGTTCGCTGAGGCTTTCGAGCTCGCGGTCGCACTGGGCTCGGCGGGCGCCGGAGTAGGTGCGGCGGCGGCGACGGTGGTCGCGTGCACGACATCAGTGACCGGTGCGGGCACGGGCGACGAGCTCAGCGCCGAATCACGATTGCCTCCGCTCAGTGCTCGAACGCCGAGCACGGCCACGAGCAGCAGCAGCGCCCCGCCCAGTGCGAGGCCAATGATCTTCCCTGTCCCCTTCTTGGGTGCGTACGGGTCGAAATCATCCAGCGCCGCGGGCGCGGGTGCGGGTGGCGGTGCAAGCGATGCGTTCGGCGCCGAGCGCATCGAGGGCACCGTCTGCGAGAAGCGCCGCTTGTCTTGCGGGGCTTCGTTTTCCGGCGAGGATTGCGCTTCGGGGGCGATCACCACGGCCGGAGTGCTCGGCGGATCTTTGGGCGTGTAAGCGATGGCGTAGCCGGGCACTTCCGGCGAAGAGCGAATCGGCCCCGAGGGATGCGGGTCGGAGGGCGCGGGCTTTTCGGGAGCTTTTTCCGACGGTCTTTCGATGCTGATCGGAGCGATGCCGACGAGAGTCTGCTTGCCGACTTTCGGCGTGGAAGCTGCGGGCGCCG
>DASSMT010000052.1:0-4982 GCA_035688655.1 Polyangiaceae bacterium
GGCACGGTCGTGGCAGAGGCTTCGGACCAGGTGGGCTTCATCAACGCCACGCTCGAGCTCGACTATCTCGAGCAAGTGCGCGCGTCAGTCCCGTGCCTCGCTCATCGCCGGCTTTGAGCCGCTGCTACAGGTGGCGTTTGGCGATCTCGGTCCAGGTGCCCGACGGTTCCAGCGCGATGTAGCTCTTCCAAAATGGCCGCGCCTTGCCCGTCTCGCCAATTTGCTCGTAGGCCATCGCCAAGTTGAAGTAGGCATCCGAAAACTTGGGATCGGCCTCGATGGCGCCGTGAAAGAGCGGCACGCTGAGCTCGGGCTGACCGCGTTCGAGCATCACGTAGCCGAGGTTGTATTGGGCCTCGGGCTGGCGAACGTCGATTTCCAGCGCTTTTTTGTAGAGTGATTCGGCGCCCTCTGCGTCGTGGCGCCGGAAGCGGATGTTGCCCAGGTTGGTGTACGCGATCGCGAGCCACGGATCGAGCGCGACGGCTTCTCGGTACAAGGCTTCCGCGTCATCCATGGACAGCGGGTCTTCGTCGAGTTGGCTCGCGCGCAAGTAGAGTTCGTACGCCGTGCGCGCGCGTTCACGACCGGCCGAGGGGCGCAGCACCCGTACCACATCGTCGCGCAGCGACTTGACCTCGAAGTCGAGCACCATTTGTCCAGTGAGCGGCTCGAAGGCGCCGTCCGTCGTGTGCACGATCACGCGTTGCCCGTCCGATACGATTCGCAGCTCTTGCAATGGACGAGTGACTTTGGGCAGCGAGCGCTTGAGCGCACCGACGGCGCGCGTGACGTCGCGCAGCCGAACGCGCTGCTCGAGTAGCGACTGTGCCGTGCGCAGCGCGATCAGATCCGAAAATGAGTAAGCGCGACGTCCGCGGCGGCGGGCCGTCGGGGACACGACCCCTGCGCGATCGAAGGTGCGCAGGCGAGCGGGTGAGATGCCGAGCAGGCGCGAGATCTCGCCGCTGCTGAACAGATCCGTGAGCGGTTCACGGCCAGTGCTGGCATCGAGCGCCGGCGCTGCCGCGCTCCGGTCGTGCTTTTGCACACGACCGCCACCGGGCCCGAAGACCACGTGGATTATCTTTTCGTCGCGCTGTCTCTTGCGACCCATTCGTTGCTGGTTCCCGCTTGCTCTCAAAAGGACGAACCTTTAACTCTTCTGCGCGGCGCTGCGTGTCAAGTGAAACGCCCGTGGATCGCCGGTGCAGCGAAGAATGCCGCGCTGCGCGCGACGCGGCCCGCGGTCCTCTTCCCTCCTTCTACCCTCGCAGCCGACGTGCGGCGCGCGTGTATGCATCGCTGGAGCGCGCGAACGCCCGTGGTAAAAATGCTCCTTGACGTCGGGACGGTCCTTGCGATCCCCAGCGCCACCAGTCCTACTCCGTGCCCGCGCTCGTCACGAAGCGCGCGATGGACGTTTGGGCAAGCTCGGTTCGATCTTGCGCGTGGCTCGTGGTCGCTCACTGTTGCGAAACACGCGAGCCTCGACTTCGACGTCGACGCGGATGCCACGCGCGTCACGACGCACGAAGAGCTCCGCGCGGACGCGTCCAATCGGCGCGCCCGACCGGATCTGTGCCTCGAGGCATGCGATGCGGATCGCGCGGATGCGAGCGTGCGGGTCGTTGGCGATCAAGAGCGCGATCTCGCGCGCACGGTCCTTGGGCACGGCGCCGCCCTGCGAGCTGAACGGCAGGAGCACGCTGGTCGAGCCGTAGTAGGTGGCGCCATCGGGCTCGCTGCGCGTCGCCCCCTCGCTCATGACGTCGGCTGCCTCGAACAGCTCGCGCAGCCGGTAGTCGGCTGACTGCCAGAGCTCGAGCGATCGGCTCGTCCCGATGGCGAGCACCTTGGTCTTCGCCGTACCCGGACCGTTGGCCTTACGCGTCAAGCTGCACCCTTGGGAGACTCACCACGAGATCGTATGTCGTGCGCGCGGTGAACGTGAAATTCGTGGCAACGCCCAGCGAGCGCGGGCCGACGACGAGCTGCCGTCGAATCCCGCCAGCGAACGAAACTTGGCCGGGCCGCGGCGATCGTCGAAAAATGGCCAAAAATCGCCCAAACCGACGGAGTTTTCGATGAACCTCGCCTCGCCATGCGCCACCCACTCCGGCCACGAGCGCCGTCTGCATCGCGTGTACGTGACCCGCAACACCGAGTACCACTTTCGTGGTCAGACTTGCGTGGCGGTCCGCGATCGCAAAACAGGCCGTTTTTTGGCTTCTCACCTAGCGATTCAGCGCACCCTCTCGGGTGGAGTGAAATACCACGCGAACGGTTGCGCGGTTCCCTCGTATGCACCACCCGTGGTCGGTGAAGCGTTGCACTTTGGCGAAGGCGGGCGTGAGCTCGTCACCAGTCTCTGCTCGAGCATCGAGCGGCCGGAGCGAGCGCTGGTCGCGAGCTATCCGCCCGCGTGACTCATCTCGAGATGTTGAACCACTTGGCCCAATTTCGAGCGAATTTGCGCGTAATTTCGTGCACTCGCAGGCTCTCTTTCGCACCCGCTGCGAAGGAGGGTTCGCAGTCCAAAAAGTACTACCCCGAGAAAAATGCAGCTTTTGTGGGGTAGGTGGGCTCAGCCGAGTCCGGCATCATTCTTGGATATGTGGCGGCGTCCGTTTAACGGTCGAAGGGCAGAATTTCAATAATGACGCAATCGTCCCCCGTGGCATCACCACGCCCCAAAGCCGATCCGCGAGCGGTTCAGATTCTCGCGAAGAACATCTACCGGGAGTTCCGCGCGAGCGGTTTCTCCGAGCGTGACGTGCTCGCCCTGGCGGGCGAGCTGCTCGGCCTAGTCACGACCGACGTCAAGAACGAGCAAACGGCCCGCTGAGGCTGAAGGCAAGGTGGTCGTCGAGGCGGCCCGCGCCGAGCCCATCGCTCGGTCGCGGGCCTTCCTTTTTTGTGCGCCGGGTAATGTTGGTAGGGGCCGTTGGTAGGGGAAGGAGGGAGCTCGGGGGCAGCCGGCAGCGGGCAAGATCCCCGAGATGCTAGCCGCTGGATTTTGCGGGGAGCCGCGTGTTTCGAGCGGTAGCGCGTGATAGCCTCCTTGCCGCGTGGCTGAGTTCGGAGACTTACTTTTCAAGTGATTGCACCGACGTCGTCTGCAAAAGCCCCGATGTTTGCCATCATCGTCCACGAAAAGGGCGGCGCCGAACGGCGCGAGATCTTCGACACCGCTGAGTTGAGTGTCGGCAGGGTGCAGGGCAACGAACTCATGCTCCCCAAGGGCAATGTGTCGAAGCGCCACGCCCGTCTGCTGTATCGCGATGGTCGCTTCATCGTGACCGACTTGAACAGCACCAACGGGACCTACGTCAATCGCCGCAAGATCACCCAAGCGACCATCGTTCGCGAGGGAGATCGCATCTACATCGGCGATTTCGTGCTGCGCATCGAAACCAGCGGGGGCGAGAGCGTCTCGCCCGACGAGTTCAAGACGGGTCCCTCCGCCGTCAATCGCTCTACCCCGAGCCAGCCCGAGGCCTCGCACGCGTCCGCGCGTCCGGCGGATCCCGAGGGCGTTGCATTTACGCAGACGCCGGGCCCGCCCTTCCACTCGACGACGGGTGGCGGCTCGAATCCGGTTTCGTCCGACAGCCCGGCGCGGCTCGACCCGCCCATGGAGACGACCGGGACGCATACCGTCGGTCGCTCGACTCAAGACGAACGCGGGGACTTATCGCCCAATTCGCTGCTGGACGTCGTACGCTCGCTGGTCGATCGCGTCGCGCTGCGGCTGCGTGACGTGGACCTCCTGGCACCCGTGCCGCCTTCGCTCGGGGAGCGAATCGACGGCTTGCTCCAAGATGCGTGGACCGAAGTCAGCGAGGCACGTGAGCTTTCGGCAGGGGTCTCGGCCGACCGCGTGATCGAGCTTGCGCGTTGCGAGCTCGTCGAGCACGGCCCGCTGACGGAGCTGATCGCCGACCCCACCGTGTCCGAGGTGGGAGTCACTCGCTTCGATCGCGTGCTGTCGGTGCGCGCTGGGCGGTCGGTGACCGAAACCGGGTTCTCCTCGGACCTATCGCTGCGCTGGGCGATCGCCCGCCTGTGTGCCGAAGCCGAAGCCCCGATTTTGCAAAGTGAAGAGGTGATCGAACGGCGCATCATGCCGGGGGTGCGCCTGTCGGCCGTGGTGGGTCCAATCGCGGCGAGCGGAGCCTGCGTGGCCATCCGCAAGACCAAGCGTTCGTCGATCACACTGGAAGAGCTGGTGCGTCGCGGTGCGATCTCGCGTGCCATGGCGACCTTCCTCCAGCAGTGCTTGGCCGCGCGCGTGAACGTGCTGGTGGTCGGGCCGCGCGATGGCGGAGTCGAGGCGCTGATGACCGCGCTCGCTCAAGCGTCGGTGGATGGGCCCTGCGTATTCCTCGGCGAGCGCGATCCAGGCGGTTCCGAAGCCAACTTCTTGATCTCTGGGGCGGACGCCGCCGCGACTGCCGGGGCACTGCAAGTCGCCGGATCGATGCCTGGAGCTCGTATCGTCGCCGAGCTCTTCAGCGGTGACCTGTGCGCCAGAGTGGTCGATGCGATCGCAGACGGCGGCGAAGGCGTGATTGCGGCGCGCTACGCGCCTAGTTTGCGCCGCGGTTTGTCGCGGCTGCCGGGCGTGATTGCGGCCGAGCGCCCGCAGATCAGCGTCGACGCCGCGCGCGAGCTCGTGGCCAACGCCTTCGAAATCGTCGTAGAAGTGGCGCGGCTCCGTGACGAGCGCCACCGCGTGCTGCGCATCGCCGAGGTGATCGGTTGTGCCGGCGACGACATCCAAACTCAGGACATCTTCACGTTCGTGATGGACCGCACCGCTGCCGGCGGCGCGATCGAAGGCGTATTTTCCGCCAGCGGCGTCGTCCCCCAGGTCGCCGAAGCCTGGCGAGCACGCGGCACCACCGTCGAGAGCGCGATCTTCAGCCGCCCTCCGTCGCGGTAAAGGCGCACGCTGGCGTTAGCCGAGTGGGGACTAA
>DASSMT010000103.1:0-7604 GCA_035688655.1 Polyangiaceae bacterium
GCTTCATGTCACGGTGAATCACACCGAGGCCGTGAGCGTGTTCCAAGGCCGAGGCGACCTCGACGGCGATCGCCGCGGCCACCTCGGCCGGCAAACGGCCGTGCTTTCCGATCAGCTGCCGCAAGGTGGTGCCACGCACCAGCTCCTGGACGAGGTAGCGCTCCGGTTCGTCGGCATCGGAGACGTCGTACACCTCGACGATGTTCGGGTGCTTGACCTTGGCGACGGCGCGCGCCTCGCTCACGAAACGCGCGGCGACTTCGGCATTTTCCCGCAAATGGTGGTGGATCACCTTGACCGCGACCTCACGACCGAGGCGTCGATCGCGAGCGCGGTACACGGTAGCCATGCCCCCGTGACCAATTTCCGCGATGAGCTCGTATTTCTCGAGCTCGGGGCTACGCCCGGAGAGCGCTGTTAACAGGGCACCCTCCGTCGCGCCTCACGCTTCACGGCAGTTGCTCCACTCGCACGGCGTTGGTCGCACCGCGCACGCCGACGCGCGCGCCGTACACCATCACGTAGCGCTCACCGGACTTCACCAGGCCGTTGTCGGCCAGAATCTGACTCGTGCTCTGAACCTGTTCCTCCAAGTTCAACGACCCGCCCACCAGCGTGCGCGGCGACACGCCCCAATACAAGGCCAAGCGACGAAGCGTGCGGTCGTCTTTGGAGAAGGCCAAGATGGGCGCGTTCGGCCGGGCCTTGGACACGAGCCGCGCGGTGAGGCCCGACTCCGTCAGTGTCACGATCAGCTTGGCTCCGACCTCGCGCGCGATGGAGCACGCGGCATGTGCGATGGCATCCGGCGTCGTGTGATCGGGTTCCGACGCGGAGGGCGCGAAGAAGCGGCTGCCCTCGGCTTGGCGAATGATGCGATCCATCATGCGCACGGCCTGCAGCGGAAACTTGCCGCTGGCGCTCTCCGCCGAGAGCATGACGGCATCGGCGTTGCCGAACACCGCGTGCGCCACGTCGCTCGCCTCAGCGCGCGTGGGGCGCGGCGACTCGACCATCGATTGCAGCATTTCGGTGGCTACGATCACTGGCTTGCGATGAATGCGACAGGTTCCGATGATCTGCTTTTGGATCACGGGCACGGTCTCGGGCGGGAGCTCCACGCCCAGGTCACCGCGCGCGACCATCGCCGCGTCTGCGGCGCGCACGATCGAATCCAGCCGCTCGACCGCCGAAGGCGTCTCGATCTTGGCGATGATCGGCGTGGGTCGCCCCTTGCGCTCACAGATTTCACGCAGCTCTTGGATTTCCTCGGCCCGGCGCACGAACGACAGCGCGATGTAGTCGACCCCGAGCTCGAGCCCGAAATCCAGGTCCTTCTTGTCTTTCTCGGTCAAAGCTGCGAGGCGCAGCCCGGAGGACGGGAGGTTCACGCCCATGCGCGGTCGCATCGGCCCGCCGTGCTCGACTCGACACTCCACCCGATCGCCGCGGATCGCGAGCACCCGCAGCTCGACCTGACCGTCCGAGAGCAGAATCCGGTCGTCCACGCGAACGTCGTCTTTGAGCGAGGGATAGTCGATCGAGATCGTGTGATCGTCCCCCGTGTCGCCCGCGACCAAGTCGACGGTTTCACCGTTGTTGAGCAGCGCAGGGCCGATCTTGCCGGTGCGGATCTTCGGGCCGCACAGATCTTGCAGCAAAGCCACGGGTTTGCCGAGCGCGAGGCTCTCGACGCGGACCATCTCCACCATGTGCGCGTGGTCAGCGTGCGTGCCGTGCGAAAAATTGAGCCGCGCGACATCCATCCCGGCCTCGATCAGGCCGCGAATGGCTTCGCGACTGTTGACGGCAGGTCCGAGGGTACAAACGATTTTTGCGCGGCGAGCGATCATTGATCTGTGGGTCCGTCTGCTTGGCGCGGGCTCTTCCGTGTGACCGCTGCCTTTTTTGTGGAACCGCGAGCATGCCACAAGGCGAGGCCGCTCGGGTAGTCGAGTCGCGCCACAAAAAACGGCGGGCTTTGCAGTCGCTTGTCCGTCTCGCCACCTCGCCACCCGCTCGTCCCCGCTCGTTCCCGCCCCGGCTCGTTCGGCCGGTGCGCGCGCGGGTACGCGGCGTTCGGAGTGCACAGCTTAGTCGCCTCGGGGGACGTAGCGACGACGCGCGCCTGTGCGCGACGGCAGACGCACGGCCCCGCGCGCGCTCACGGCGGACTTCGGCGTTTGCGTCCCGGAGAGGCACTGGTAAGGAGCTCCCGATGTACGGCTTTCGACGCAATGCGCAAGGGCAAGCCTGCCTCGGCGCTTCCCCCCTTTCCGAACTCCTCCGGCAATCCGGCCTCTCGACCCCCGTCTATTTTTACGATCTCGAGGCGATCGCCCAAGGGGCCCGCGCCCTCATTGCGGCCTACGGCGACGCGCGCCATGTCATCGCCTATGCCGTGAAAGCGAATTCCGCTGGTTCGGTCGTCCGGACCTTGGCTGCCGAAGGCACCGGCGCGGACGTCGTCTCCGGGGCCGAACTGGAGCTGGCGATCGCCTGCGGGATCCCCGCCCAGAAGATCGTGATGAGCGGAGTGGCCAAGAAAGACAGCGAGCTGGATTTGGCGATCGCCTCGCGCTTGATGGCCATCCAGGCCGAAAGCGTGGAGGAGGTTCATCGAATCGCTGCCCGCGCGCGCGCCCTCGGGCGACAGGCGCGCGTGGCGTTTCGGTTGAACCCAGGGGTCGAGATCGAATCCCACGCTCACATCTCGACGGGTCACGACAAGGCCAAATTCGGGATCGCGCGCGCCGACATCGCCCGCGCCTTCGAGGCCGTGGATTCAGCGGGTGAAGCGCTGGTCGCGGTCGGTCTTTCGACGCACGTGGGTTCGATGCTGGGCGAGGTCGCGCCGTACTTGAAGTCGGCGCTGCACGTGTGCGAGGTAGCGCGGGCGCGCCGCGCCAGCCGCGCGGGCTTCGAATACGTTAGTTTCGGTGGCGGCTTCGGCATCGACTACGGGCAGGGTCAAGCGGCAACACCTGCGGATTTCGGCCGAGGCGCGCTCGAGCTGCTCCGGACCCAGGGGCTTTCGGACTTGATGCTGGTGGCCGAGCCCGGGCGCTCGCTGGTCGGTTCGCACGGGGTCTTGGTCGCTCAGGTGGTGCAGAGCAAGGTCAGCGGTGACCATTTCTGGCTGATGATCGACGCCGGCATGAACGATCTGTTGCGTCCCGCGTTGTATGGCGCAAAGCACCGCATCGAGCCGCTCGAGCGGGAGCCGTCGGCGACGGAGTGGCGCGTGGTCGGCCCAGTTTGCGAGAGCTCGGACGATTTTGGTGCACACCCGATCGGCCCCGAGGTGCCCGAAGCGGTCGTCATCCGCGACGCGGGCGCGTACGGCTTCACCATGGCCAGCGAGTACAACGGGCGCGCTTTGCCGAGCGAGGTGTTCGTCAAAGACGGCGTGATCGTCGGAAGCAGTGTCAGCGCGGGCCCGGCTGCTTGGGTGAAACGCCGGCTACAAGCCTGAGCCTCGGCTGAAGGGCGTGGTCACGAAGCCGTGCCAGCTGAGCGACACGAAGACGGCTTCCTCGCGGCTCGCTCCGTCGGGATAGCGCAGGGCGCCGCGGGCCTCGAGCCAAGGCCCTGCGGCGCTCGCCAAGAGCGGCACGCCGAAGCCCAGCTGCGCATCGAAACCGTGGCTCGATTCCGGCGAATGCTCCGCCGTACCCGCCCAGAACGCGCCCAAGGACAGGGACAGCGAATCGAGCGTCAGATCGAAGAGCGCACTGCCCGTCTGGTAGCCCTTGACCCAGCGCGGCACGAACAACGGCCGTAGATCGACGCCCAGCCCGAACAGCGAAGGCGCCGATTGCTCCCCGGCTTTGATCCGCCCGCTCGCGTACACGCCCGCGATCGAAAAATAGTGAGCGCTCGCGCGTAGCGCCGGCGCCGCGTTTCCCGCCGAGCCGAACTCTGCGCCGAGCGCCAGACCCAGATCGAGATCGCCGTCGAAGCGGCCATACACGCCGTCGGCAGAGGCCGCACTTGGTCGCAAACGCTCGCGGGCATCGCCGGCATGCGCAGCGCGCGGCGCGAGCAGCAGCGCCGCCAGCAAAAGCAAGCCGAAGGCGACGCGCGGCGGCGAACTCCACGGGAGCGAGGCGTGGCTCATCACTCAGTCCGCAGCCAGCCGCCGAATGATCTCGGCTCGCAGCTCGGGGGCGAAGATCAAGCGCACGCGCGACATCTTTTCACCGCGCAACCGCCCGAGCAGGAACGATACGTCAGCCAAGGCTCGACTCTTCCCACCGGGAAACACGACCGTCAACGGGTCGTGAATGTCGTCGAACGCGATCGTCGAAGCCGCGTCCAAACCCACGTAAATCTGCGGGTCGAGGCCGGCCTCTTCGGCCACGTCGCGGGCGACGTCCAGCGCCCAGACGCGCGCGTCGGGAGTGGCCCGTTCGCCGAACAATTCGTAGGTCTTGAACAACTTGCGCGCATGGAAACGCTCCGCCAGATCCGACAAGATCGGGTTTTTGCTCTTCCGCCACGCGCTCAGCGCCACCCACAGCGAAGCGTCGTCGAGCTCCAGGTAGTCGCTGAGCTTGGCGTCCCCGCCCTGCGCGAGGGAGACGATCGCCGTCGGGGTCGAGGGCAGTCGATCGCCGCGTGCCAGCATTTTCGCGACCTCGTTGAAGATGCGCCCGAGCATCCATTCGCTGGCGCGTTCGGTCTTGTGAAAATACACCTGCTGGAACATGAACAAGCGCGCGAGCAGAAATGACTCGATGGCTGGAATGCCCTTGGCGCCGTCGATCGCGAGCGGCGGCGCTTGGCCCTCTTCGGCGACCCCGAAGCAGAGGCTGCGCAATAGCCAATCCAAGTCGAACGAGCCGTAACTGACGCCGGTCGCGTGCGCGTCACGCAGCAAGTAATCACAACGATCCACATCGAATGTCCCGCTCACCGCGCGCGCCAAGAAGGTGAGCTCGTGGCGGCCGTGCACCAGGTCGACCACGCGCTCCGGGAGCCCCGGATCGAAGCTGCGGAGCACCGCATTGACCTCGGTGCTGGGGTCGAGGACGATGCGCGTCGTCCAGTCCTCGTGCTTCTTGGAGTCCGGCAAGGCCTGTTCGAACAAGTGTGAAAACGGCCCGTGCCCGACGTCGTGCAGCAATGACGCCGCAAGCGCATCGCGGGCCCGTTCGGTCGTGAGGCGCTGCCAAAACGGTAGCGCCTCGTGCAAACTGCGTAGGCGTCGAATCAAACGCGTCATCACGCACGCGGCCCCGATGGCATGTGCAAAGCGGGTGTGGTCGGCACCCGGATAGGCGAGCGACGCAAGGCCGGTCTGTCGGATCCGGCGCAAGCGCTGCACTTCTGCGGTTTCGAGCAGCGCCGGGACAATCGCTTCCTCGGGCGTCTCGAACGAGACGAGGCCATGGACTGGGTCTCTCAAGATCATCGGGGCTCGCACTGTATCAAGATTGGACCGTCGCATTCCGCCCACGGTGCTCGCCCGGACCCAAGTACGGGGTGTTTCGCGCGGAATCACCCCCTTACCGCAAATTCGCGGAGCAGAGCGCCGTGCGTAAAAACGCCCCCCCTTTTTAGCGGCTGGTACGGCTAGTAACGGCAAAGGCGCGTGACCGAGCGATCGACTGAGGACCGATTCGAAAGAGCGGCCGTTCAAAAATAACTGCCGGGACTCGCACGTGGTGCTGGACAGCATCCCCAAAATTGGAGACAACTATTTGTGAGATCGCGGGGTAGAGCGCCCCGAATTGCGGAAGCGCGACGCGGAAGCAGGCAGAAGCCACAGAATGCGGCAACGCCGCAAACGAATGCAGTCGCGGCGCGGACGCGCCGGTGTATGGGAGCATCGGAGCATCGGAGATAGCAGCGACGCTTGGTACGGACTTTGGTCGGGAAATACTGGTAACTATTTCGAGTGGTCGGCGGGGCCGAGCGTATCCGCGCTCGGGCCGTTCAGCGTGGTCGAGTGTCAATGTGTTAGCGTGTCTGTGTTTCGAGGGGCGGCGTCTTGAGGGAGACGACAGGGAGTGGTTCTCAAATCGAGCTAGAAACATTTTGTCAAAAGCCGAAAAACCACGCCTGCTCGCCTGGACAATAGGCGGGTTTCGCGGTTTGCTAGTGAGATCCCATGCCCCCTCGTAAAGACCAAGAGTCCGCAAGCGCGGGGGCGATCCGCTTGGTCGATGTGCTCCGCCAGTTGCCCGAGCGCGAGCTCGGCTCGCTGATCGCACGCCTCAAAATTCGCATCGATGAAGCCAAGCGCATCGACGTCCCCTCGCAGGTCGCGCGCATGCTGCTGCAGCTGCCAGAAATGCGCGACGCCGGCATTCTACCCGGCCCCACGCGCGAGCTTCTGTACCGCGTGGCCGAGGCACGGGGCGTTCTCTTTGCGCAGACCCTGCCGCCTGCCGTCGAGCCGCTGGTCGCGCGCGGCATCGTCTTCATCCGCGGTCGCGACAAGGGTGTAGAGCTTTTGCTCCCGATCGCCCACATGCTCCAGCTGCGCAGCTGGGAGGGCGAAGATCCGCGCGGCGCGCGTGCGCTTTTCTCCCAGCTGCACCCGGACGTGGCCAGCAGCATCGCCGGTCACTACTTGGGTCGGCCTGCCACGCCACCGGTCGCCTTGTGTCTCGAACCCGCGTGGGAAGTCTTCGCAGATCCGAAGCGCCTCGAGCGTGAGGTGGAAGAGCTCGCTCCGCTCGAACGAAAGCTGCTGAACGCGATCGAAAAGGTCGGCGGTGAGGTCGATACCGAAGAGCTGCTCGATCTCGAGCGCGAGCCAATGCGCCTGCGCGGTGCGACCGGCGCCACCCCATCTCGCCGCGGCGTTGGTTTCGCGCTCGAGCGGCGGGGCTTTTTGGTTCCGGTGCACCCGAACCGCCACGTCATTCCGAGTGAAGTGGTGGCCATCGTCGGCACCCAGCGGCGCGTCGAACGCGAACAGCAACGCCGGGAAATTCGCAGCTTCGTGCTGGCGGAAGATCACGCGCCGCGGCGCGCGCGCTTTGCTGAAGACCCGGCGCCCATCGCCTTGGCGATGGCGCTCGCCGTCCGCGATCCTTCGGTCGAGGTGCGGGCCGGCGTGGGCACACCGCGTTCGTTGATCACCAAGTTTGCCGCGCGCTTCGGGCGCGACACGGAGGTGATCGCGCTGGTCGCCTCGCTCAGCCGCGCGATCGGCCTGTGGGATCCGTCTGCCGTGAGCACCGCTTCCCCACCCGGTTCGCACAGCGTGAGCGAGCTCGGGCGAGCCCTGTTCGAAGCCTGGCGTCGCGGCGGCGCCTGGGACGAAGCGCGCCCGGACGGTGAAGCCCTGCGCGTCACCGCCGACGCACGCGAGACCAGCGCGGTCGGCGTGGTCCGCGAGTTGGTTTTGGAGGCCTTGCAAGAGCTGGGTGACGGTCGCTGGGCCCCCTGGGAGGCGATCGCCGCTTACGTGCGCTCCGACGCGCGGGCCCCCGGCGTGGCCCGGTTGATCGAGCGCTGGGCACAGCGCGCCGGTGTCGAACCGATGACCCCGGCTGAAGTGGCGCGGCGCATCGCGCTCGAAACGTTGCACGTGCTCGGCATCGTAGATCTGGGCGATCCGGAAACCGACGACCTCGAATCGATCGGCC
>DASSMT010000122.1:0-24285 GCA_035688655.1 Polyangiaceae bacterium
CCTTCATGGTTCTGAACATGATCGCCTCGGCCATCGTGCTGACGATCGTGATCGAGCGCCTCGCGTTCCAACTCACGAAATACCGTGTGAATTCGAAGGAATTCTTCGCTCAAGTCAAAAAACTGGTGGCCGCCGGCAACATCGATCGCGCGATCAAGCTGTGTGAGGCGAGCGACTATCCGATCCTTCAACTGGTGAAGGCGGGCCTCACCCACGCCAACAAGGGCGGCGATGAAATCGACGCAGCGTTGAGCGAAAAGCTGTCCGAGCTCAAGCCGCAAGCCGAGAAACGCATCGGTGCGCTGTGGTCGCTCGCGAACATCGCGACCCTGATTGGGCTGCTCGGCACCGTCAGCGGTCTGATTCTCACGTTCGGTTCGATCGCGGCGCCCGGTCTGAGCCAATCCGACAAACAGCGCATGCTCTCGAACGGCATCGCGGAAGCCATGTACAACACGGCGCTCGGTCTGGGCATCGCCGTGTTCTGCATGATTACCCACATCATTTTGCACACGCGCGCCAAGGCCATCCAGCACGATCTGGAGACCACCGTCGAACGCACGTTCAACTTGCTGACGATCTCGCAACGTCCGGGCCAGTACTGATCGGGCGCTTCGCGTCATGACCGAGCTAACGACGGCGCAGCGCAGCAAGATCCGTCGGCTGAGTCAGCCGAGGGAGCTCGCTCCAGACGAGGAGGGCGGCGAGCTCAACATCGTCCCGTTCTTGGACATCATCATGAACATCCTGATCTTCGTCCTCGCGACGGTGGCAGTGACGTTCACGGCGACGATCGACACCACACCGCCCGCGAGCAAGAGCTCCGGCGTGCGCGCCGAGGTGCCTTCGGAGGCGCTCAATCTGACAGTGATCATCGTCAACGACGGGTTTTCACTCAAGGCGGCAGGCGGCAACGTCGCGCCCGGTTGTCAGGGCACGGGCACTGGCATCGCCATCCCGCTGAAGGACGGCAAGTACGACCTCGACGGGCTGACCGCGTGCGCCGCGCACCTCAAGAAGGCCTCGCCGGATTTCGCGGACGAGACCCAGGTCTACATCGCCGGCAATCCTGGCACCGACTACCAAACGATCATCAACGTGATCGATGCGCTCCGAACGGACGCACAGGGTGATGCCTTGTTCGAGAACGTCAACTTCCAGGTGCCCAAATGACCCAGGCAACCCCACCCGGCGGCACTCCTCCCTCCCCTGCGCCCGCCCCCAAGGGGTCGATCGTCACCTACAAGGCGGCGCTGCGGAAGGCCATTCGACGCAACGCGCACGAGCCGGAAATCAACTTTCTGAACATCACCGCGATGCTCGACATCATGACCATCATCTTGGTCTTTTTGTTGAAGACGCTCGGTGAGTCGAGCGCCGCGGTGCCGCAGAGCGACGACCTGAAGCTACCGATTTCCATCATCAAGACACCGCCCGGCCAAGAAGGCGTGCTGGTCACGATCTCCAAGAGCCAAATCATCGTCGGCGACGCGAAGGTCGTGGCCCTTCCGGGGCGTGAATCGACGGCCCAGACCGGCGTCGGTGCGCGTTACAAGCGCGGCGGCCCGAACGACATGTACATCGTGCCTTTGGGTAGCGCGCTGCAGGCCGCGCGCCGCACGGACAAAGCAATCCGCGCAGCCAAGGGCCTCGACCCGTCCTCCTCGGAGGCGATCATCATCGCCGACCAGACCACGCCCTATCGGCTCTTCATCGAGGTGCTGTTCACCCTGGGCCAGAGCGAATTCGGCAAGTACCACCTGATGGTGATGCAGGGTAAAAAGAAGTAAGCCCGTCGAAGAGGGGATTCACCGCCAAGGCGCCAAGACGCCAGAAGGGAGAAGGGATTGGGGTTCGCCAATGGCGCCCCTTCTCGTCTCACGAAAGCGTTTTGCAGCTGGTAGGAATCCCGCTTCATTCGCGCCAATCCCCACCCCCCTTGGGGGAACGCGCCTCCGCCTGCACGACGCAGATCGGCGTTTCCGCGAGCGATCTGCCATTCAGGGTAAGCCACCCAAGTCTTTTGTTTCTCTCCTTCTTCTGGCGTCTTGGCGCCTTGGCGGTTCAAACTCACAAAAACGTCCTGAGCCGGGAACCGCACGCTCTTTGAGGTGCGTTGCCGGGTCGCGATCGCCCGGCCTGAAATCCTGGGCCTTGCGCCCGGCTGGAAGCCCATGCTACACCACGTCCACTCTGGCGCACGGGTGCTGCCAAGAGTCACGTGGCGGGTCTCAGGTGTCGCTGAAACCTGACCGTGTGACTCGGACCCGCTATTGAGTTAGCGGTCCAACCAGCGGCCGTTTTTTGCGTAGCCCGCATCGAAGCGCGTGTCCTGTGGCCGCCGGAGCGTAGGGCGCCCGCGCGCCGCGGAAACCGATCGTGATTGAACTCGGGCTAGTCGTCGGAATCGACGTAGTTGGGCTGCTGCTTGCGCTGCTGATGTGGCGCGGGGTATCGGTGCGCGACGCGGGTCCGGCCACGCTTCGCCGCTTGGGCAGCGCGCTCGAGCGCGCGGCGCGTGCGTTCCTCTGGCAAGAATACCGTCTGATCGGCATCGCGATCGGCGTGCTGCTCGTGCCGCTGGTGGTCGTGGCCGCCACCGTCGACGTCGCAGCAGGCCCAGCGAGCCGTTTGGCTGTCGCGTTTTGGGGCGCGGCCGGCGTTTGCCTCGGCGCGCTCGCGGGCACGCTTTCCGGCTTCTTCGCAACGGTTCTGGCCGTGCGCGGTAGCGTGCGCTCCACGGCAGCGGCGAGTGCGGGGGTCGATGCAGCGCTGGGCATTGCCATGCGCGCTGGAGGCGCCGCGAGCTTACTGGCCGAGACGCTGAGCGGCCTGCTCGTCGCCGCGCTGTTCGGGCTTTTGTTCGCCATTCAGGGCGGCTTCACCCTGCCCGCGGAGCAGGCCTTGGGCTTGGCTCGTCACGTGGTTCTGCTGCTACCGGGGCTGGCACTGGGCGCGACCGTGAGCGCGCTGGTGTTGCAGCGCGGGGGCGGTGCATTTCACGCGGCTGGCGGCGTCGGGTCCGAACAAGCCGGCGAACGCGACGCGGGTCTGGATCACGACGATCCGCGCAACCCCGCGGTGGTCGCCGAGCTGGTGGGCGATCACGTGGGTGCATCGGCGACGCGCGCGCTGCACGGCTTCGCTTCAGCCACCGTCGCCAACGTCGCTGCAGCGATGATCGGCCTGAGCCTCGCCAGCGCGTCTCAGGCGGGAAGCGATCCGTTGCTGTGGCTTGCGCTGCCTTTGATCGTGCGCGCCTTTGGCGTGATCGCCTCGACCTTCGGCGTCGTTTTGGTGCGCAGCGATGAGACGAGCAATCTCTCGAGTGCGCTCGTGCGCGGCTACTTGTCGACCACGGCCATCTCGCTCTCGGGCTTGTGGGGCATCAGCTATTGGTTGTTCGGCGAGCATTTTCTGCCGGTATTCGTGAGCGGCGCGCTCGGCCTGGTCGTGATGCTGCTGGCGGCGCACGCCCTCATGCTGCGGCTGGGTCGACGCGACAGCGTACTGCGCGACGGCAATGAGGCGCTGCGCGTGGGCGGTGGCGCGCTGGTCGCCGCGGGCCTCGGAGCAGGACTGCAAACCGCGTCGCTACCGTTGGCCATCGTGGGTGCAGCGCTGCTGACCGCGCTCGGCATCGGCGCTCACGGCGGCATCGCGTCGGGCCCGGAATTGAGCGCGCTGATGTTCACCCTGGCGGCAATCTCGGCCTCGCCCTTCGTGTCGGCGGTCGAGACTCTCGGTTCGATTGCGGACGGCGCGCGCGGCATTGCCAGCATGATTCACGCCGATGGCGACGCGAAGCGCCGTTCCAGCCGGCTCGACGATGCCGGCTTTCTCGGCAGCGCCGTGGCGCATCGCTACTCCGTGTTCGCGAGCGCGCTGTCTTCGTTGCTGATCGCTTGGGCGATCGCGAGCCAGGCGCGCGCGCTCGGCACGAACAATTCGCTCCCCCCTTCCCTCGGCGCAAGTTCATCCTTAAGCTGGTGTGCAGCGTTGGGAGCGGCGGTCGTCTTGGGGTACGCCGGTTCCGTGGCTCGCGCGGCGGTGCGAGGCGCGCGTGAGGTCGCAGCCGAGGTCGAGCGTCAACTACGCGGCTTCCCGCGCGAACATGGCGTCGCTCAGGTGCCGCTCGAGTACACACCGAGCTACAAGAGCTGCGTCGAGCTCACCACGTCCGTGGCGCTGCGGCATGCCCTCCTGCCCATCGTCAGCGGGATCTTGGTGCCGGTGGCGCTCGGCCTGGGCTTACGCCTGGCATTCTTCGGTCTCGCTCGTGAGCTCGTGCCTCAGGGTCTGAGCTGGTTCGTGGTTGCCGCTTCCCTGACGGGGCTGTGCGCCGCGCTCGCGCTCGATGCGGCGCGCACCACTCTGGGCAACGTTCGCCGCGCGAATCGCGGCCGTGAGAGTGGCTACGCGTTTTCCGCCTCGCTCACCGCCGACGCCTGGTCCGACATCTTCGGCAATGCGGCCTCGCCCGCACTGCAGCTCTTGGTCAAAGCGACGGCCGCGGCCGCGCTCAGCATCACTCCATTTCTGCTTTGAATTTTCGGGCTGCCAGAGCAGCCCCCAGCGTTTGAAATTTGCCATGAACGAAATGCCGTCCTTCCCAGATTCGAAACGAGGCAGCCTTGTCGTCGCTGTCTGACGCCCTCTCCACGCTCTCCGACCGCGGCTTGCGACGTTTGCTCGGTGCTCGCACCTTCTTACGCGGACTCGACTACGAGAAGCGCAAGGTCGTCGAAGAGGTCAGCGTCAACGAGGCCAGCGCGCAAGGGCGCGTGAAAGGTTCGGATCCGGATCCGTACGAAGTGGCCATCCGGCTCGGAGGTGAAGGCATCACCTCCAGCTGTACCTGCCCTGCGTTCCAGAAGACCAACCAACACTGCAAGCACGTGGCAGCGCTGTTGATCACCGTGCGCAACAAGGCGCGCTCGGCTCTGCCGCGCCGTGAAGCGCCGGCGCAGCCCCCTCCGCCACAACTGCACGCTACCGCCGCACAGCAGTCGGGCAACAACAACGCCAGCGCCAACGGCGCCGATGCCAAGGGCAGCCGCCGCCGCGACCGCCGCAGGCGCCAACAACAGCAGGTCCCGCAACTGCCGACACCCGCCAACCACTACGCACCCCACGCGGCACCCGCGCCCGCCGACCTCAGCGCGCGTCCGACTGGGATCGGCGCGTGGCTCGCGCCGGAAGGAACGCAGCGAACGCTGCACTTGGAGTTCCGCGTCCACGTGCGCCAAGGCGGGCTGACGGTGACCGTGCTCGACACCGATAGCCGAACGCCGCTCCTGCCGAGCGCGGCCTTGAACTGGCAAGGGACCACGCCCACCGCCGATCGCAATGCGCTGCGGGTGCTGGCGCGCTTCGAAAGCGGCAACCCGCGTCACCCGGCGGTCGACATCCGCGGCGAGGACGCCTCCGAGTTGCTGCCGCTCTTGCGCAATCGCCGAGTGCTGCTCGAGCCGGCGCTGATGCAGCTGCGTTTCGCCGAAGAGTCACTGCGCCCACGCTTCGATCTCGAGATGGTCGGCTCGGACACGATCGTGTCCAAGGTGACGTTCGAGCGCCACAACGACGGCCGGCGCTTTCAGCTCACCACCGGCGGCTGGTTCGAAGGCGCACCCGGCTACCACATCGACACCAACGAGGGCATCGCGCGGCCGCTCGATCATCGCGTGTCACCGGCCGCGTTGCGCCGGCTCTTGCGTAGCCCGACGATTGCCGAGCCTGCCTCCGAGCTGATCGGCATGATCACGTACGGCCTGCCCAAGGTGGCGCTCGAGATCGGCGCTGAGTTGCCGGAGCTGTCACAAGTCGCGGACGTGATCGACCTCGAGCCCACGTTCCGCATGCGCGCCACGGGCTCGCTCACCGAGGCCGAGGTTTCGCTGCGCGCCGCATATGCGGATCTCGAAGTCGAAGTTCGCGCCGACGGCATCTCGCCCCCGGTCATGATTTTGCCGCCCGAAGAGGGCCAGAAGCGCGCCAAATGCATCCGCTGTGACATCGCTGCGCAGCAACGCGCCGTGCAACTCCTGCTCGATCTGGGTCTGGAAGCCGACGAGAGCGGCGAACGCTTCGTCGCGCGCGCGGACAAGGCGATCCATTTTTGGTCCGAAGGTGTGGGCGCCCTGCCGGAGGATTGGGACCTGTACGTGCCCGAGGATTTGGTGGGCACCCACGTGCGCAGCAAACCCGTCATGATGCACGCCCGCGTCTCCAGCGGCGTCGATTGGCTGAACGTGAAGATCGACTATTCGAGCGAAGGCGTTGGTGTCGATCGCGACGAACTCGAGCGTTGCTTGCGTGAAGGACGAAAGTTCGTGCGTCTGTCCGACAACTCCTTTGCGCCGTTCGACGGCGAAAAGGTGCAAGCCATGATCGATCGCGAGATCGAGCTCATCACCGCCGCCGGCAAATCCGGGAAGATCCCGCTGTCGCAAGCGGGTCGCGTGCAAGAGCTGCTCAATCAAGCCAGCAGCGCCACGGTCGCAGCCGCGACCAAGACCTTGTTCTCGAAGCTGGCGTCGATCGACGAAATCAAAGCCGCCAAGAAGCCCAAGGGGCTGAAAGCCACCCTGCGCCCGTACCAAGAGCAGGGCTTGTCTTGGCTGCAGTTCGTGCACGACCTGGGCTCGGGTGGCGTGCTCGCCGACGACATGGGTCTCGGCAAGACGATCCAGACCATTGCGCTCTTGTTGCACCTGAAGGCAGAGAAGAAAACCAAGGCGCTGAAGGCGCTGATCGTCGCGCCGACCAGCGTGGTCAGCAACTGGGTGCGCGAAATCGAACGTTTTGGTCCGACCCTGACCACCGCGCTCTGGCACGGCGCGGGTCGTCGCGAGCAGATCGCCGATCTGGAAAGCGCGAACGTGATCATCACCAGCTACGCGCTCTTGCGTCGCGACATCGATCTGTTGAAGAAGCTGCCGCTCGACTACGCGATTTTGGACGAAGCGCAGAACATCAAAAATCCGCTCAGCGCCACCGCGGCCGCCGCCAAAGAGCTCGACGCCAGTCGACGCCTCGCGCTCACCGGCACCCCGATCGAGAATCGACTCAGCGAGATTTGGTCGATCTTCGAGTTCGTGAGCCCGGGGCTGCTCGGCCCGCTACAAAAGTTCGAAGAAAAATTCGCACGCCCCATCGATCAAGGCGATTCGAAGCAAGCAGCGCGGCTACGCGCCGTGATTCACCCGTTCATCTTGCGCCGCACCAAGATCGAAGTTGCCAAAGATCTGCCGCCCAAGATCGAAGTCGACAAGCTGGTCGACATGGCCTCCGATCAGAAGGCCATCTACATGCAGGTGCTGCGTGAGGTCCGCGCGCAGGTCATGGGCGAGGTAGAGCGGCAAGGCGTCGCCAAGAGCCAGCTGCACATCTTGGCCGGGCTCACCAAGCTGCGGCAAGCCGCGTGCGATCCGCGTTTGCTCGGCTTGCCCCGTGAATTCAGCCACGACGACAGCGGCAAACTGGCGGCCCTGCGCGAGTTGATCGACGAGGCCGACTCGGGCGGGCACAAGGTGCTCGTTTTCAGCCAATTCGTGTCGATGCTGAAGCTCGTGCGCGAAGCGCTCGACGAGGACAAGATCCGCTACGAGTACTTGGACGGCAGCACGATCGATCGCCAAGAGCGCATCGAGCGCTTCCAAAACGACCCGACGGTCCCGGTGTTCTTGATCAGCCTCAAGGCCGGCGGCTCCGGCCTCAACCTCACCGCGGCCGACACGGTGATCCACTTCGATCCCTGGTGGAACCCAGCCGTCGAAGACCAAGCCTCCGATCGCGCACACCGCATCGGTCAGAAGAAGGTCGTCACGGTGTACCGCTTGGTCGCAGCGGGCACGATCGAAGAAAAGATCCTGCAACTGAAGCAAAAGAAGAAGGACCTCGTCGCTTCCGTGCTCAGTGAGGATTCCGGCGGCGCCAAGACGCTCACGAAGGACGACTTGGACGACCTGTTCAAGATGGATTGACGAGAACCCGGGTTCCTCGCGAGCCCTCCCGCGTCTGCTTCTCCTCGAATCGGCGCACTTCGCGCGGTGCCGATGTAGGTTCTCGTCCTCGAAAAGAGCCTCGTCATAGTCGCCTCTGGCTCCTTCCGGTGCCATATTCCCGAGTTCATGCTTGAGCTTAGCGACCGATCACGGGGCAGAAGTGCGTGCACGATGCGTGGGCTCATTGGCGCGGCTTGCTTCATCACAACCGCGATGCTGGCGCGCGAAGCGCCGGCGGACGCCCCGCCGGCCACGACCGAGCCCGCCCCGCTCGATCCGCAGTTGTGGTCACCAGGCCCGGTGTTGAGGCAAACGGACGTCGCGAGTGCCAACGACCAATTTGGTGGCGCCGTCGCCGTTTCCGGCGAGACAATCGTGATCGGCGCCCCCGGACACTCGCTACATGGACACATCGCTGAGGGGGCGGCTTATTCATTCAAACGGAACGGCAAGCAATGGATCGCCGACGGCCCACCCCTGACCGTCGCCGCCGACTACGACTACCAAAGACTCAGCGCTTCGATCGCTCTGACGTCGGACACGCTGTTTCTGTGGGCACCCAAGCTAGTAGCAACCGGGAACGACCGAGTCGGAGCGTTTCTGGTTTACGCTCGAGCCGACGTTGGCTGGACGCCGTTCGAATCGCCTCTGATTCCCATGGATCCCAGCCCCTTTCAGGGGTTCGGAACTTCGATTGCGATATCCGGCGATACGCTGATCGTGGGGGCCGACTACAAAGATGTGGGCGTCAACCAGGACCAGGGAGCGGCCTACATTTTCGAGCGCAACGGCTCGGATTGGGTGCAGCAGGGGCCGCCGTTGGTTGCCTCCAACGGCGCAGCAGGCGATCACTTCGGCCGGGCCGTTGCGATCTCGAACGACACCTTGATCATCGGAGCTGAAGACAAGAGTCCCGGCCTCTATGCGCAGCAAGGAGCGGCGTACGTCTTCGTGCGCAACGGCGCCACCTGGCAGGAACAGGCCGTGCTCACGGATCTGGATGCGCCAGCCGGCAAGCACTTCGGAGCTCGAGTCGCGATTGCCGGCGATACGGTCGCGGTGGGCAGCCATCCGAACGACTATCCGAACGGCCAGAGAGTGGCTGCGGCCATCGTCTTCAACCGGGTCGGAACCAGCTGGTTGGCGCAACCTCCGATCCACACGGTTACGATTGCGACGGGGCTTCCTCGGTATGCGACCAGCGTCGCACTCTCCGAAGATGCGAGCACGTTGGCAATTGGCACCAGTGAGACCACGGACGGGCGCCCCGACAACGGAGCTGGGTATATTTTCGCGCGCGTTGCTGGGAGCTGGCAACAGCAGGGTCCGGCGCTGCACGGCTCGAGCACTGGCTTCAGCAACTTCGGCCAGGCCGTCGCGATCTCCGGGCACACCGTCGTGTTCGGAGCGTTGGGCGACACTCCGCCGGGCGGAAGCGTTTCGCAGGGAGCCGCTTACGTCTACAGCGACGGTCCATGTGCAGCGGACACGGACTGTCCGAGCGCGGGCTATTGCGCCGCGGGTGTGTGTCGCGCCCGATGTACAGGGGATGCCGACTGCGGCACCGGCAGCTATTGCTCGGCGAGCGCACGCTGCCAAGCGCAGAAATTACCGGGCGCCGTGTGCAGTCGCGAAGCGGGCAACGACTGCCTGGGAGCGGGATGCCACGTTTGCTCGACGGGCAATTGCGTGGATGGCGTGTGCTGCGAGTCTGCTTGCAGCGGCACTTGTGTCGGTTGCGCCGCCGCGCTCACCGGAGAGGCGGACGGAACGTGCGCTGCGATCCCGGCTGATCGAGACCCGCGGGGGGATTGCGCTGAGGATCTCGGCTATCCCACTTCTTGCCTGGCGGATGGCAGCTGCGACGGGCACGGCGATTGTCGGCAATTTGCAAAATCGGGGACTGCGTGCGGCGAGACGACCTGCACGGTGAACACGGTGAGCGGCGCGATCTGCGATGGCGCAGGCCAATGCATCGTCAATCGCATGCCCTGTGCACCCTACGCCTGCCACGGCAGCGCGTGCTCCGCGGAGTGCGCCACGGACGCCGACTGTGATCCGGCGAGCGCCTATTGCGCAATGTCGGTGTGCACGCTGAAGAAGGAGCTCGGCGAACCGTGCACCAGCGACCACCAGTGCCGCGAGGGGCTTTGCACGGACGGAGTCTGTTGCGAGTCATGCACACCTGACACTGGTGCCGCCGGCGCTGCTGGAGCTGACAACGGCGCTGCCGGAGCGGAAAACGGGAACGCGGGGGCAGGCAACGCGGGCCATGGGGCTGCCGGACTCGGCCAAGGTGGGCACGCAGGTGCCGGCGAGGCGGGCGACGCCGGCGACGTGGGCGACACGCCTTGCGCCGATGGAACCCGCCGGGCAGGACAATGCGGATCTGGACGGGATCCAGAAAGCGTGTCCTGCAATTGCCGGACGGGCGCAGCACCGCGCACTGGGCGCACAGCTTTTATTGCTCTGGCTTTGACGGCTTTGCACTTGGCTCGTCGCCGTCGGCAGCGCCCGATTGCGTGAGCACTGAGCATCGTTCCGAGACTGCTGCAGGGCGTCGCTGGCCTCATTGCGGCGAGAACAGCGCGACCAGCGAGGTGCGCGGCTGGAGTGTGAGCGCCCCGCTCTCCTTGCTCCCTCCCCCGCTCAGCGGCGCATCGAGACGTTCATCAGCAAGCCCAAGCCCATCAGCATCGTGAGCACGCTCGAACCGCCGTA
Source organism: Polyangiaceae bacterium (assembly GCA_035688655.1). GTDB lineage: Bacteria > Myxococcota_A > Polyangia > Polyangiales > Polyangiaceae > PMG-095. The sequence continues at coordinate 10,728 of DASSMT010000122.1, forward strand.
GCTGAATAGCGGGAGCGTGATGCCGACCACGGGCAGGACGCCCATGGCCATGCCGATGTTGAACACGGCGTGCCAGAACAGCAGCGCGCCCACGCCCACGGCCAGCGCAGCGCCGAAGCGATCTTTGGCTTGGGAGGCGATGTGGATCGACCAGATGCACACGAACGCGTACAGCCCGATCAGCACCACGGTGCCGAAGAAGCCCCAATCTTCCGAGAAAACGGCGAACGGAAAGTCCGAATATTGTTCGGGCAAGAAACCGAATTGGTTTTGTGTGCCCTGCATGAAACCTTCGCCGGTCAGCTGCCCGTTGCCGATCGCGGTCTGCGACTGGAGCGCGTGCCAGCCGGTGCCGGTCTTGTCCGCCTCCGGATTCAGGAAGCTCGTGATCCGGTGCTTCTGGTAGTCGCGCATCACGAACATCCAGGCGAGCGGCACCGAGACCGCGCCCGTGGCCAACAGCGAGAGCACGCTGAAGGTGCGAATGCGCATCATTGCCAGCATCGACACGCACGTGAGCAGATAAATGAGCGAGGTCCCGAGATCGGGTTGAGCCATCACCGCCGCGACGGGCACCAAGATCAACGCGGCGGCGGGAGCCAAATCCACGAGCGTTCGAGGCTCGGTGCGGGAATCGTTGTGGACCATCTTCGCGACCATCAAGATCAGGAAGATCTTCATGAATTCGCTGGGCTGAAAGGCAAACGCGCCGAGCTGGATCCAACGCGAAGAGCCGCGCACGTCTTTGCCCAGGACAAACACCAGACCGAGCGTGACCATGCCGCCGGCGTACAGCACCGGAGCCAAACGCTCGTAGTGGCGATAGTCGATGGCTGCGACCAGAATCGCGATCATCGCGCCGACCACGATCCAGTAGATTTGCGTCACGTAGATGTCGGCCAAGCGCGCGCGGCTCGCATCGTCGATGTAAACGCTGGTCGCGCTGTATAGGTTGACCAAACCCAGCGTGAGGATGGCCACCACGCCCAAGAGCAGCGGCATGTCGACCATCGGCCCGCGCCGAAACGAGAAACGATCGCCCGGCATTACAAGCTTCCGCGCTTGCCGGCGGGCCGTGCAGGAGCCTGGCCGGAGACGCGTTTTTCCTTCAGCTTCTCCCAGTCGCGAACCACACGCATGGCCACGGGAGCCGCGTTCTTACCGCCGCCACCGCCGTGCTCGATGATCACGACGATGGCAATTTCTGGAGATTTCGTGGGCGCATAGCCGGCGAACCAAGCGTGATCGCGGTTGAAGTACCAGACCTTGTCGGGGTCGACGCCGCGGGGCGTGACGTGGCTGACCTGCGCGGTGCCCGTTTTGCCGGCGACGTCGAGGCCGGGGATGCGCTCTTTGTAAGCGGTGCCCTGACGTTCTCCGACCACGCCCACGAGCGCGCTCTTCACCATCGCCAGATGGTCCTGATCGAGCTCGACCATGCGCCGCACGCGGGGCGGGAAATCCTGCACGACGGTGCCGTCGCTGGTCTCGATGCTGCGCACGACCTGCGGCTGATAGAGCGTGCCGCCGTTGGCGAGCGCCGCGTAAGACAAGGCCAACTGCAAGACGCTGACCGTGCTCGCGCCCTGGCCGATCGCCGAGAGCAAGGTGAAGCCGCCGCGAAATGCCTCTTTGTAGCGCCGCGTGTACCAACTGCGCGTCGGCATGCGACCGCGAGCTTCCGGGTTCACGCCGATGCCGGTTTTGACGCCGAAGCCGAAATCCAAGCCGATTGCGGCCAGGCGGTCGATGCTGAGCCGCGAACCCAGCTCGTAGAAATAAGTATTGCACGACTGCACGATGGCAGAGTGGAGGTTCACTTTGCGGTGCACGCCGGTGCAGCGGAAGAAGCGCTTACCGTACTCGAAGCCGCCATGGCAATCGACCTCGCGATCCGGATCGGTCATGCGATCGGCCAAGGCGGCGAGCGCCGTGAACGGCTTGTACGTCGAGCCCGGCGGGTACGCGGCCGAGATGGTCTTGTCCATCGTAGGCTTCAGCGGATCGGAGTTCAGACGGCGGAAGGCGGCGCCCACCGCTTTCGTGCCGTTGCCGCCCGAGACGACGTTCGGATCGAAGCTCGGTTTGGACAGCGCTGCGAGCAGTCGACCCGTGCGCACGTCGACCACGACCACCGCGCCGGCGAGCTGACCACGGATGGACTTTTCGATCGACGAGACCAGGTCGATGTCCAGCGTGAGCGAGATGTCGCGCCCCGGGATCGGCTCGAGGCGGCGCGGCTCCTCCAGGTATTTGGCGTCGATTTCCGCGTTGCTCTCGCGCCGCGCGATGCCGCGCACCATCTTGCGCCAACCGCGCTGTCCGCGCAGGTAGCTCTCCCAGCGCCGCTCGATACCGATCGCGCCGATGTGGTCGCCGGCGCGGTAGCCGCGCTCGTCCAAGCGCTCGAGCGCCTCGGCGTCGACTTCACGCATGTAGCCGACGGCGTGGGCGCCGAGCTCCCCGTACGGATAGTAGCGCACGGGCGCGGGCGTGACCTCGACACCGTTGAGCTCTTTCTCGTGCGTCTCGAGGAAGGCCACGACGTCGCGATCGACGTCGACCTTGAGCAAGATCTGCTGTCCGCGGCGCTTGTCTTCTTTGGGTAGCGCTTTGATGTCGGCGATGCGCTTCTCGATCGCGGCGCGCTCGAACTCGTCGAGCTGAACGACTTTCATCACGCGCGGCCAGGTCGTCTCCAGATCGATTTCGGCGGGCGTGATGTGCACGCTGTACGACGGCCGATTGGCGGCCAGCACGCGCCCGAACGCGTCGCGAATCACGCCGCGCGTGGTGGCCAGGGAGCGTTCGCGCACGATGTTGCGCCGCGCCTGTGCGCGATGCAGATCGCCCTCGACGATTTGCAGTTGCGCCAGCCGGCCAATCAAGATCCCGAACGCAGCGATCGCCACCAGCACCAACCAGCGGTAGCGCTGCCGAAATTCTCCGACATCGGAGCGTTGAACTAACACGCGCGCCTCACGTGGACGCCTCGGGCTGGGCGCGGGACGACGTTCCACCTTGGCGCAAGCGCTGAGCCAAGCGGAACAACAGCGGTGCGCAGAGCGCGGTCGCCGTGGCGTGCGGCAGCACGATGGTCGCGACCTCCAGCGGACGGCGGTTGTCGTTGCCGAACACGGCCAGCAGCACCAAGACCACCGCGCTTTGCACCAGCGCAAACACGAACGCCAGCGACATGCGCGTGAGCACCGTCTGCGCGGTCAGCCGGACACCGGCCACGCGCGACAGCCACCAGATCATCACGTACACGAAGGTGAACAACCCCACGGGCGCCCCGCCCAGCAGATCTTGCGCGTAGCCGATGGCGAACGAGAGCGCCGCTCCGCGCGGCATCGACGGCTCGTGCACCCCCAGAAATATCACCAGCGGCAGGGCCAGGCTGGGCGTCACGCCGTGCACCCATTGCGCGCCGACCAGATTGCCGAGCGGGCCGAGCAAGCGAAACAAGTTCGATTGCACCAGGATCAGCACGGCAGCGACGGCAAAGAACCCGAGGTTTCTCATGCTGAGCTCCGGCGAACCTCAGCGCTGCTGGCGCTGTTTCTTGGACGGCGAGTTGCCCGCGCCAGATTCGCAATCCTTGGGGTCGGTCAGGATGATCATCACCTCTTCCAGGCGCGAGAAATCCACCGTGGGCTCGGCCTCGACCGATTGGTAGATACCGAAGTTGCGTTTCTCCACTTTTTTGACACGCGCCACCGGAATGCCGCGCGGGAACCGGCACCCGAAGCCGCTGGTGACGAACACGTCGCCCACGTCCACGTCGTCGGTGCGCTGCACGTACTCGACGCGCGCCGAGTACTTCTGGCGATCACCGACGCCGCGCACGAAGCCGCGAGCGCCAGTGCGCTCGACCATCACGTCCACGCCGAAGCCGCTGTCGACAGTGAGCTGCACGTCGACCTTTTCACCGGCGACGCGCAGCACCGTGCCGACCGTGCCGTCCACGGAGATGACCGGCATTTCCGGGCGAATCACCGCGTTCTTCGTGTCGACCGTGAGATGCGCGACGCGGAAGTACTCGGTCGTGTCTTTGCCGACCACGACCGCACTGACCAGCTCCTGAGACAGAGTTTCGCGCAAGCCGAGCAAGCGACGCAGGCGACGATTGTCCGCTTCGGTGCGTTCGGACTGGCTGATCTTACTGCGCAGATTCGCGTTCTCGTAAGCGAGCCGGTTGTTGTCGGCCTTCACGTCGACGAGGTACACGTAGTCGCCCACCAGCCCGGAGACGCCACGCGCGAGCAGCGCCGCGAAGTACTGAAAAGGCGCCGCGACGTGAAGCAGCGCGCGATCCACCCAGCTCGTGTCTTCCGGACGGCGGATGCTGGAGCGCAGGAAAAAGAACGGCAGTGCCAATAGCAGCACTACAATGACGATGTCGCGATAGTGCTTGAACGAACCCACGCGAGCCTCGGCTCATCACCCGATGGTGACTTCCTTGAGCAGCTCGATGTGATCCAGCGCCTTGCCGCTGCCGAGCACGACGCAGCTGATCGGGTCGTCACTGACCATCACCGGGAGCCCGGTTTCTTCGCGCAATAGCACGTCGATGTTCTTGAGTAGGGCACCGCCGCCCGTGAGCACGATGCCCTTGTCGACGATGTCGGCCGCGAGCTCTGGCGGAGTGCGCTCGAGCGCGAGCAGCACCGCTTCCACGATCGCGTTGATCGGTTCGGCCAGCGCTTCTCGGATTTCGTCGGAGTTGACGATCACGGTCTTCGGAATACCGGCCACCATGTCGCGGCCTTTGACTTCCATCGTCAGCTGCGGATCGAGCTGATAAGCGTTGCCGATGGTGATCTTGATGCGCTCGGCCGTCTGCTCGCCGATCGCGAGGTTGTACTTGCGCTTCATGTAGGCGACGATCGCGTCGTCCATCTTGTCGCCGCCGACGCGCACGCTCTGCGAGTACACGATGCCGGCCAGGGAAATCACGGCCACTTCCGTCGTGCCGCCACCGATGTCGACCACCATGTTGCCGCTGGGCTCGGTGATCGGCAGGCCTGCGCCGATGGCTGCCGCCATTGGTTCCTCGATCAGGTACACCTCGCGCGCGCCAGCGCTCTCTGCGCTCTCTTTCACCGCGCGCTTCTCCACCTCGGTAATGCCGAATGGCACGCAGATGATGATGCGCGGCTTGACCAGCGTGCGCCGATTGTGGGCGCGCGCGATGAAGTAGCGCAGCATCGCTTCGGTGATCTCGAAGTCGGCGATCACGCCATCGCGAAGCGGGCGAATGGCAACGATGTTGCCCGGCGTGCGACCGAGCATCTCTTTGGCCTCACGGCCGACGTTCAGCACGCGCTTCACACCGTTCACATCACGCGCGACGGCCACGACGGAGGGCTCACAGCTGACGATGCCCTTGCCTTTGACATAGATCAGCGTCGTGGCCGTGCCCAAGTCGATGGCAAGGTCGTTCGAGAACAGGCCGTAGAGCCAGTCGAAAATCATCGCTGTTGATTGCTCGTCTATTCAGCGGGGCGCGGACCGACAGTGCGACCCGCACCGCGCTTTACCGGCCGAAACCGGCCGAAATGGAGCCACGTCCTAGCACGCTGCGCCTTCGGCACGCAATCCGACCGGAACCAAAAGCACCATCCGCCAGGATGGAATGGTACCGACACAAAAATCCACGCAAGATCAAATACTTGCGGGTTTGGTGTTCAAGCAGATTGTTGGCCCGAACGGCGTGTCAGCCAGGTGGATTCGGGCGACTGCTCGAGCGCTCGGTGACGAGGCGCGAGCAGCCGAGCACGACTCAGTCGTCGTCGTCCCAATCCTTGCCCAAGTTCTTCCACGACGAACCGCCGCCGCCGCGCTCACCCTTCTTGGGCTCGTCAGCACCGCCGCGGGCCTTCTTCTTCTTCTTCTTGTCTTCCCATTCGGAGCCGGAGCCGCCGCCACCGGGAGCGGGACGCGCGCGGCGTCCTTCGGCTTGACGACCCGAGCTGTCCATGCCGGGCGGGGGCATGGGCGGAAAGCCACCACCACCGTAGCCACCGCCACCGCCACCGTAACCGCCGCCGCCACCGCCTCCATAGCCGCCGCCGCCACCGCCACCACCGTAGGCGGGACGCGGGCGTTCGCTCGAGCCGCCGGGCGCGTTGGACGAACCGCGCGGGTGCGCGATGTTCAACATCAAGCGACGACCGCGCAGATCGAAATTGCGCAACGTGGTGATTGCTTCATTCGCCGCTTCGGCCGTGCCCATGGTGATGAAACCAAACCCGCGCAAGCGACCATCGGGACCCACCGGCAAATGAATCCGAGACACGGGCCCGATGTTGTTGTCGCTGAAGATCTGCGTCATCTCCTGCTGACTCGTGTCGTACGGCAAGTTGCCGACGTACAGCGTGCGATCTTCGGTCATCTGAGGACCGCCACCACCGCCGCCGCCACCGCCACCACCGCCCGCAAATCCCGACGCTTCACCGCGACGCGGTGGCTCCGATGAAAAGGGACGAACCGAGATCGCGCGGCCCGCTTGGAGCGAGCCATCGAGCTTGTCGCGCGCAGCGATCGCTTCTTCCGAAGTGGCGAAGGTGACGAAGCCGAAGCCACGCGGTCGCCCTGTTGCGCGATCACGCGGCAGACTCACATCCACCACCTTGCCTCCCGTTGCTTCGAACAATTGCCTCAGCACGTCTTCGCTGATGGACTCGGGCAAGCCCGCCACGAAGAGTTTTCGTGCATCCTCGGTCGCCATTTTTTTTGTCTGTTCCTAAATAAATTCGCGTCGCCCCGGCGATGGCCGGTGCCTGCGCACAACTAGCTTTCACGATAACTGCGCGCGAATCGCCATTCAAGTCAGCAGTTTGTGCAGTCTGCCGGCCAGGCAGCCGGCACGGGGCTTGCAAGTGCTGCGGGGCGCGTGAGTTACGACCTCAGCCTTGTTCAACGGGGCGGTCGTGTAAGCTCCGCCGCACATGAAGCTACGTGTGATCAGCAACCCGAGCGCAGGCAGCGGCAGCGCGCTCCGTCGTCTCCCGACGTTGAAGCGACTGCTGGAGGCCCGCGGAATCCAAGCTGAGTTTGTCGAAACCCGCGGCCCGGGCGACGCCGCGCGCCTAGTGCATGAGGCACGCGCGGAAGCAGTCGAGTGCCTGGCGGTAGTGGGCGGCGACGGTACCTTGAACGAAGTCAGCCAGGGGTACCTCGACTCGGACGGGAAGCCACTCGCGGGCCCCGATCTGGCGTTGATCCCGTCCGGCACCGGCGGAGATTTTCGCAAAACCTTTGCTTTGGGCGACACGCTCGAGGAAGCGGTAGAACGCCTGACGACCGCCGAGCCTCGCCCGCTCGATCTGGGGCTGCTGGAAATCACGTCGCACTCCGGCGAGACCATTCGCCGTGCATTTTTGAACATCACCAGCTTCGGGCTCGGCGGCCTCACCGATCGCTTGGTCAATGCCGGGCCGAAGTGGGTGGGCGGCCGCGCGGCGTTCTTCGTCGGATCGCTGCGCGCGTTGCTCAGCTACGCGAACGCGCCGGTGCGTGTGCGGGTCGATGGTCGAGTCGCGCTGGAAGCACCGATCGTGAACGTCGCGATCGCCAATGGCCGCTATTTCGGTGGCGGCATGAAGATCGCGCCGGATGCTGCACCCGACGACGGCCAGTTCGACATCGTGGCCATGCACGGTTTGACGCGGCTGCAGGGGGTCGCCCTCTCGCCGCGCATCTACCAAGGAACCCACCTCGGTCAGCCGGGAGTGAGCTTCGAGCGAGGCTCGCTGATCGAAGCCGAGAGTCTGGTCCCGCGCGCGGAGGTGCTGATCGATATGGACGGCGAGACGCCCGGTCGTCTGCCGCTCGTCGCGCGCGTTGCTCCGGGCGCGCTCAAGATTCGCGTGTGACGGCTGCGCCCCCTGCCCGCCCTCCGAGCGCGGCAGGCAGCGGCGGAGCGGCGAACGCGGCGGGCGAGCCCGCGCTGTTGAGCGTGTGGGCAAAGAAGTAAACGCCCAGCAAGAGCAGCCCGAAGCACGCCCACTGCGCTGGCGTCAGCCCAGCGTAGCGAGGATCGACGGCGGCGACCAAGCCGCCGCGTTCGGCGATGGGCTCTGCCACGCGCAAGAAGTCGAGCGCGAAGCGCACCGGAGCGTACGCGATCATCATCGCACCCAAGTAGAAGCCCCAGGGGCGTGGCTTCTTGCGCAGCCACAAGAATGCGAGCGCGAGTGGGATGGTCAGTAGCATCTCGTACAAGCCGAGATCGAAACGCCCACCATCGGGATATTGCACCGCAAACCAGGCATCACTGGCCAGGCCCGGGTGATCGTGGGCGATGCTACAACCCGTACGCCCGAACACCCAGCCAACGGGAAACGCGCTCGCGACCACATCCGAATACGGCAGAATGTCTGCCTTGTAGCGCCACTTCCACAAAAAGCCGCCGATGATCGCGCCCGAGAAGCCACCGAAGCTCGATAGCCCTTCCCACAGGCGCAGCAGAGACAGCGGATCTTCCAGCACCTGGCCGGGGTAATAAAAAATCACGTCCAGCATGTGAGCGCTCAGGAAGCCGGCGACGGCCACCCAAACCATGAAGCTGGTCATCGCTCGCTCGTGGAAGCCGAGACGCTTGGCCAAGCGCGTGGCGAGCACCGCGCCCACATACACGCCCGTAGCGACCAACGCGCCGAACGGCTTGATCGAAAAGTCTACCGGGGGAAAACCCTTGTAGAGCGCTTTCGGGATGAGCACCAGCTCGGGGATGTGCAGGTAGGGGATGGCTGGAGCGCTGAACACGGCACCGCTCCTACCACACTCATTTGCCGGCGCCCTTGATTCCTTGCTTCTTTGCTCGATCGTTGCCGTCGCGCCGCACCAGCAAGCGATCCGCCGCGCCGGGTTCGGTCCCGGCCACGACCTGTAGCCGTACTCCATCGCAACGGCGCTCGAGCAGTACCGGGCTCACGGCCTCGACCTCACAGCGCTCTTTGGGTAGCGCAGCGGACAGCGCAGAGTGCAGGATTTCCAGGGATTGGCCCAGAGCTTCGGCGCTGGCTTGCGGGTTGAGCGGAGGGACGGCGCGCACCGTGATCGCCTCTGCCAAGCGGGTCAAGAGCTCCGGACCTGCGAGCGACAACTCCTGCACCAGACCGCGTTCCAAACGAATCTGCAAGCGAACATCGATCGTGCGCTCGGTCAGGGACTTGTCTTCCGGCACTGCGTAGCTGAACGAGAAGACTTTCTGACACAGGTCGTCCTCGCAACGAAGCGGAGGCGGGCGTTCGCGCAAGCGCACCAACAAATCCGGCGCGAGCTCCGATGTCGGTTCGCCGAACGAACGGGTCGCACCCAGCAACTCGGTCAAACGCGAGACCTCCCGCACGAAACCACGTCGCTGATCGGCGGCTCGCGCGAGTCGAGTCTCGATGTCTTGAGCGTGGTTGAGCATCCGTTGTTCGCGTCGATCCGCGAACACGCGGCGCGACTCGAGCTCACCGATGCGCTCCGCCACCTCTTCCGCGTGCGGCCCTTGCGGCATGGCATCGAGATAAGCGCGGAGCCGTGGCAGCGTGTCCCACGACAGCTTGAAATAGCGCTTTTCTGCCGGGAAGTACCAAGTACGCACCTCCTCCTGGTAATCACCCCGCGGGTAGGCACGCAGGTATCGCTCCGCCGCGCCGAGCCGCTCCTCGAGCGTGGTCGAAACGCGGTACTCGCGGTAGCTGCGATACTCGCTGAAGTCACCCGTGATGCGTGCGGTGCTGGCGCAGGATGACACCGCAAGCCCGAGCGCGAGCACGAATGCGGGCACGAATCCGAACGCTCTCACGGAGCTGGCTCCGGGCAGAAGTTGCATTCGGTGGGCACGCTGGGTGCGCTATCACTCATGTAAGATGCGTAGTCTTTGCAGCTCGCGTAGAGCAGCGCCCGCAAGCAAACTTCACCGTCGTGCACGAGCGGCACGCAGTTCTCCGGAAACGCGCTGGGATAGCTCTCCGGATGGTCGCAGGCATTCATGCACGAGACCTGCGTGATGCCGCACTCTTGGCAACGCTGGCAATCGATGTTGGCCTTGCTCGCGAAGAAGGTACCCGGATCGAGCTCGGCGGGTGATTGCCCGCACCCGCCCACGTCGCCTGGAGTCGGCGCCGTGCACAGGAGCACGAGCAGCAAAAGGCCGATTTTTGCGGGTTCCCGGCGCAGACTCGAAAGTAGCCCAGGGCAGGCGAAGTTCACGGCAGCACCTCGTAGTCGATGAACAGGCCGAGCTGCAGGGATAGCACCGGGATGGTAGTGACCGAGCGTTCTTGAGTGGCGGCGCCATAGTACAGGCTGAAGGCGAGCTCACTCTGAACGCCGAGACCGGCGCTGATCATGTATGCCCCACCCACGGCCGCCTCCAAGCCGGCGCTCAGATCCGGACTCAGAGTGATGGGTATGCCGGCTCGCCCGAGCAGCAAGGTGCGACCGTTGTCCAAGCGCGTGAGCGCTGCGTACGACAGGCTCAGCACCTGCTGCGGAATGCCCTGGGCGGCGAGCGACAGGTGCACGACTCCGCCGTGCGAAAGCCCTCGTGCCGGGCCGCGCACCAAACCGAGCGAGAAATCGTAGTAGGCGGCGCTGAACGACAATGATTCGGGCGTGTCGCCCAGCGGCGTGGCCAGCCGATATGGATTGTTGAAGCGCAAGCCCTTACCCAAAGACAGCGAACCAAAGGCGTGAAAGTACGCTTCGCTGCCGAGGACCGGCGTGCGGTAACGTTCGCCAGCGGGCGGCTCGGGTGCCTCCTGTTGCGCGCTGGCCAGCCGCGATGAAAACAGGCACAAGCACAGCGCTGCCGCTCCGCGCGCGCGGCCGAGCGCCCCGATGGCAAAGAATCCCACGATTCGCCGCGCCAATCGCGTCGCTCTTAGGCCGCGCGCGCGCACACGCGCTCGATTTCCTCGACGCGCTTGGGAATGTCTTCACTGAGTACGAGCGCGCGTCCGTCGGTCACGAGCACGTCGTCCTCGATACGCACGCCGATGCCGCGGTATTCTTCGGGCACGGCTGCGTTGCTCGCGATGTAGATCCCCGGCTCGACCGTGATCACCATGCCCGGCTCGAGCAAGCGCGGTTTGCCTGCCACGAAATAGGCACCGACATCGTGCACGTCCATGCCCAAGTAGTGGCTGGTCTTGTGCATGTAGTAAGGCTTGTAACGGAGCTCACTGATGGCGGTTTCGACTGGGCCCTCGATGATGCCCAGCTGGCACAGGCCACGCGTGATCACCTCGACACTGGCTGCGTGCACATCGTCGAAGGTGCGGCCGGCGCGCGTCAGCTCGATGCTGGCCAGCTGCGCGTCGAGGACCAATTGATAAATCGCGCGTTGCGCGGGGGTGAAGGTCCCGCTCACGGGAAACGTGCGGGTCACGTCCGCCGCGTAATAATCGAACTCACACCCGGCATCGATCAGCAGCAGGTCGCCAGCCTGCATGCGGCGATCGTTGCGATGGTAGTGCAGCACGGTGGCGTTCGGCCCCGAGCCCACGATCGGTGAATAGGCGGGTCGCTCGGAGCCGAAACGCCGGAATATTCCCCGCAAAATCGCCTCGACCTCGTATTCGAACATGCCCGGCGCGGCCCCAGCCATGGCCGCCAGGTGCGCGTCGCGCGTGATGGCGAGCGCGCGTTTCATGGCAGTCAGCTCGGGCTCGGACTTCTTCAGTCGGGCTTCGTGCACGACCGTGCCGGCGTCCACGATCGAGCTCGGACAGGTCACGCCCAAGCGCGCGCGGGCGCGGACCTTGTCGAGCGCCGCGAGCAGCGTATCGTCGAAGCTACGGTTCTTGCCCAAACGATAGAAGATGCGCTCCGTGTTCTGAATCGCGTCGGGCAGCTTGAGCGCAAGATCGCCGATCGTGAACGCGACGTCTGCCCCCACTTCACTGACCGCGCCTTCCACGCCGGCACGCGCGCCGTCCCACACTTCACGCTCGGGATCTCGCGGGCGCACGAACAGCGTGAAGCGCTGCTCGGCTTGACTGTTCAGCACCAGCACGCTGTCCGGTTCATCGAAGCCCGTCAGGTAGAAAAAGTCGGAGTCCTGGCGGTACTCGTGCTCGACGTCGTTGTTGCGAATGGCGAGCGGCGCCGAGGGGATCACGAGCACACCTGGATGAATCGCGGCGAGCACGCGCTCCCGTCGTTCTCTGAACTCGCTCTGGTTGGGCATCGACGGCAGGTTATCACTCCCTGGCGAGCGTGGCCCCCCGGTAACGAGCAGTAACGCGCGCTGCGGGCGAACGCGAGCGGCGCGAGTGAAGCGCGCACGGGATTGTCAAGTGCTCCTGGCCCGAGGGGGTAGCGGGGCCTTGCTCGCGGATCTGGGCGAGTGGTTTGACGAGCGCGGGGTGGCACGGTACCCCTCCATGGTGAGTAGCGATCGGCCAGACGGCTCGGAGCGCGATGAACGCGAGCGCGTACGTCGCCTCGAGGGCATTTTGCCCGAACTCGTCAAGCGCGTGTTCGAGGCCGGCTACGAACGGCTCAGCGAAGGGCCGGAAAACGTGCGCCACTTCATGAGCGAGCTGCGCTTGCCGAAGGACGTGCTGAGCCAGCTGGACGAGACCAAGAACGGCATCTATCGGGCCGTGGCCAAGGAAGTTCGGGACTTCCTCGATCACACCAATTTTGCCGATGAGCTGGCCAACGTGCTGACCAAGCTTTCGTTCGAGATCAAGACCGAAGTGCGTTTCATCCCCAACGACGCGGCGAAGGGCGCGCGTCCCATCCCGGACGTCAAAGCCAAAGTCAGCTTGAAGCGCGATCGCTCGTCGCGCCCACCCGAGTCGCGCACCGATATCGATGACAAGGCTTCCCATGCGCCAGATCCTCTGGCAAATGGGCATCCGAACGAGGAGTCCCAATCTTGAAGTCGTTAACAGCGGGCGCCGAAATTGACGCCTGGTGCACCAAATGCCGAATGGATCTGATGCACCGCATCGTGGCCATGGTGCATGGTGCGCCGAAGCGCGTGATCTGCCTCACGTGCAACTCGGAGCACAACTATCGCGCGCCGCGCACTGAAACCACTGCAACCGGGGTGCACGTGCGCGCCCGCAACACGGGTCCGAAGCCATCTCCGGCTGCAGCCCGCGTGACTCAAAAAGCACGCGCCGAGAAGGAGCGCGCCGACAGCTGGGCGTCGAAGACGCTCGGCCAAGCAGTAGACGCTTTCACCCGCTACACGATGGACAAGTCGTTCCACGAGGGTCAGCTCGTGCTGCACTCCAAGTTCGGTGAGGGTTACGTGGACAAAGTGCTGGAAGGCGCGAAAATCAGCATCATGTTCCGCGACGGCGCGAAGACCCTCGCGCATCGCGCGACTTAGCTCGCCCGCCGTTCGCCGTGGCTCGCGGAGCAGCGTCTCGCCTCGAGCGCTGCTCTGGACGAGCCTGAGCCCCGCGCGCGGGTCGCGCATCGCGCTCGAAGCGGGTGCTCTCGGCCGCGCGCTCCCGACGTGACTCGTTCGGGCGAGCGCTGCGAGAAGCTTGCCTGGGTCGTTCGTCGCGTCGTTCCTCACGCGCAGCGCCGCGCT
>DASSMT010000153.1:0-20612 GCA_035688655.1 Polyangiaceae bacterium
TGGGCCGCGGCGCCGGCGCCGAAACGCACATAGCTGGACGGTTCAGCGGGGCCATCGACGACGGTCGCCAAATCTCGCACGAACACCGGGCGCCCCGCAGCCACCGCGACGACCACGTCCGCGACGTCGTGCGCGTTCGTCAGCACGCTGCCGGTCTCGAGCAAAAGTTGCCGATCGAGGGACGCGACGGCTCCCGCAGGCAAGCGTTCGTTCGCCGCTTGCAGGGCATTGGCAACCGCCAATGGAGACACGTTGCGGGCCGCCATCCGCTCCGGGTCGAGCAACACGCGCAGCTGACGGCGTTCGCCGCCCGTCAGCGTGACTTCGCTGACTCCCGGCACTTGCTTGATTTGATCCTCCAGCTCTGCGGCGATACGCCGAAGCTCGAAGCCCGAGTAGCGGGTACTCCAGAGCGTCAACGCCAACACCGGCACGTCATCGATGGATCGCGGTTTGATCAGCGGAGCCGACGCGCCCGGAGGGATCACGTCCGCATGGGCCGCCAGCTTCTGCTGGAGCCGTACCATCGACCGCTCTTCGTCTTCGCCTACTTTGAAACGAACGATGACACTGGCCAGGCCCGGGCTGGACGTGGAATACAGGTACTCGACGCCCGGGACTTCCCATAGCAGTCGCTCGAGAGGCTTCGTGATTCGCTGCTCGACTTCTTTTGCCGACGAGCCGGGCATGCGCACGAAGACGTCGCTCATCGGAACGATGATTTGAGGTTCCTCTTCGCGTGGTAGCTTCCAAACCGCGAGCACGCCGAGCAGCACCGACGCGACCAGGAGCAGCGGCGTGAGCTTGGAGTGAATGAAGGCGCTCGCGATGCGGCCAGCAGGACCGAGCTTGCCGGCGCTCATGGTAGCTCCGTGAAGCGTGCGCCGTCGCTGGTGGCCGGGCCGGGCGATACCACCACGCGTTCACCCGCGGCGAGCCCGGAGAGTACCTCGATCCAAGACCCCTGCGTCTCACCCACGGTGACCATTCGCAGTCGGAGCCGATCACCTTCGGCCACCACCAGCTGCTCGAGTGCGCCGCGACGCGTGATCGCGGAGGCTGGCACGACCAACGTCTTCTTTTGCCCGATGCGGAAACTCACTCGGGCGAACATCCCTGCCTTTAGGTCGTGGACCTCGGGTGGCAGCTCAATCTTCACCAAGAACGCGCGTGACGCGACATCGACGCTTGGGACGATTTCAGCCACGTGGCCGACCACCGGCTCATCGAGGACGGCTATCTCCACGTTCGCCGGATCGCGAAGCTTGATCGTCGACGAACGAGACTCCTCGACGGCGACCTCGACGAGGACGCGCCCTTCCTGCTCGAGCGTGATCAGCGGCATGCCAGGCGAAGCCAGGATTCCGGGTTCGATTCGACGCTCGATCACCAAGCCTGCAAAAGGAGCCACGATTCGTGAGTAGTCGAGTGCTGCCTGGGCTTCGCCGATTTCAGCCTTGGCTTGCGAAATGCGCGAGCCGGACATCCGAAGGCGGGCGCGCGCCATCTCCGCCTGTGCCGTGGCGGTCTGCAGTCGAGCCTCGGCCTCGTCGAATTCTTGTTGCGCGATGCCTCCGCTGGCATGGAGCGCGGCAACGCGGTCGTGCGTCGACTTTGCGATGCGCAGCGCCGCCTCGGCGGCGCTCACGGCGTTCTCCGCTTCCGCACGGGCCTCGAGGGACTGCTCGAAGCCAGCATTCGCGCGGCGAACGCTCGCGCTCGAGTCATTCGCTTCCAGCGTAGCCAGTACTTGATCCGCCCGGACGCGGTCGCCTGCGCGTACGGCGACCGAGCGCACATAGCCAACGGCCTTGCTTGTGAGCACTGCCGTGGTGCGCCCGCGCACGGTGCCACTCGCGCGGTACGAAGCGTTGAAAGGCTCCACGTGCGCCACCGTCAGCTTGACCGGCGTCGGTCGCCCTTCTGGATTCTGAGCGCGAGGTTCGGGCGCACTGCAAGCAACGAACGCCGCGCCTGCGAGAATCAGAAGCGTGTGAAAGATGAATCGCGGCATGATGTCTTTTCGTCAGAGCCACGAAGCCAGCAAAGGATTCCGGCCGATCCCAGAAAAACGCTGACTCGGGATGCGCGCTGCAAGGAGCGGTCGGACGAGTGCCCAGCCCGACGCAACTCGAGCAGGTGCGCCGTTCCGGGACACAAAACCCTGCCGAAACCGAGACTTGCGCTTCGCGCGCTCGCCGCGTTGCAAACTTCTGAATCCTTTGCGGCCTGCCTGGCTCTCACAGAGAAACCAGGTGAAACGCCATGACCCTTGAATCCGCGATCCGCCTTTTGGCCGGCAGCCTGATTCTGACTAGCGTCGCGCTGTCGCTCCTCGCCAGCCCTTGGTGGCTATTGCTCACCGGCTTCGTGGGACTGAACCTGGCTCAGTCGGCGCTCACCGGATTTTGTCCCGCAGAGGCTGTACTGAAACGCCTGGGAGTCGGAGCAAGCTGCTGTGGGTCGAGCAAATCTTCTACCCTATCAACGAGGCACCATTGAAAAACAATCCAATCAGTGAACGAGCCCACCGCGGAAGTTGGCACGCACTGCCCGTGAGCTTCGACACCGCAGTCGAACGCCTTCCACCGGCGTTACGAGCCGAGGGCTTTGGAATCATTACCCAAATTGATCTTCAGCAGACTTTCAAGGAGAAGCTCGGGGTGGACTTTCGTCGCTACCGGATCTTCGGCGCTTGTAATCCAGCGTTCGCGCTCAAAGCCTTGGAACTCGATCCTCGCGCAGGCCTGCTTCTACCCTGCAACGTGGTTCTTTTCGAGAGTGAACCGGACGTCACGATGCTCGGCATCATCGACCCCGTTCAACAACTCGACGCGCCGAGCGGGCCTCTGTCCGACCTCGCTGGAGAGATTGAAGTGCGACTGGCTCGTGTCGCTCGAACGCTCGCTCGGCGCTACTTGGATCACGCGCATGATTGAGCGGTGCCTGCTCTCGACCACGCCGCCGACGGCGGGAGTTCCGCGAATCGAGGCTGGGCGAATGGGTGCGCATCGCGTCCTCTGACGGCGGCGGCGAGAATCGCACCTCAACGTCGGATGCAAGCTCACCTGGGATCGTCGCGCAGGTTTTTCGCGCAGAACGACGGCTTCCCGCAGCCCTTGCGTGAGGCGGTGCGGCAGCGAGCCAATTGGCGTGTGGGACGCGCCGCTGGTCGGGCACGTGCCTTGCTATCCCCACTCATATCGGCGCTACGCCGACGAGAGGAACTCATCATGGCAACCGCTGCGATGTCGAAGATCTTGGCTCCTGTCGACCTGTCCTCGTGCTCGAGGGCGGCCTTCGAATACGCCTGCAAGCTGGCGCTCGCCTTCGCTGCGCCGGTCGAGGTTCTGTTGGTCCGTTCCTCGGCAGAAGGCCCCGAGCCCTCTGCAGGCGAGCTCGCTGCCGCGCGGGCCGAGCTGCACCGCTTCGTCGCGAGTTTTCCGGCCACCGCTGCCGCTCGCATCACCGAGCGAGTTGAAACCGGTGATGCTCGCGAACGCATCGTCGGCATCGCCGAAGGCGAAGGCTTCGACGTGATCGTGCTCGGAACCCACGGGCGCACCGGCCGTCCGCGCTCGCTCGCGGGCAGCGTCGCGGAAAGCGTCGTCCGCACCTCATCCTGCCCGGTCATCACCGTCCGCGAACCGCGCTGAGCGCGGCATCACAGTGCTGGCGGGCTGCGCCCGTTCTCGCCAACTTCAGCTGCGGCACTTCTGAAGTCGACCTGCCGAATCAGCCTCGCATCATCAGAAGCTCGCTGCCGGGATGGTCTGGGTCTTGATGTCCGCGTAAGCGGCCTCGATCCCTGCCATGGACTTGACGGAGTCGGGGTTCGCAGCGGGTGTGTCCGTGATGGTGTTCGTTCCGGCGTGGTTCTGCGCGACGGCATTCGGCGCATTGACCATGGCGTTGTGCGCGATGGTGAAGCCCGAGGTCTGTTCGTCCAGATAGATGCCGAGGCTACCGTAATCAGCCCACTGACTCGTCTGGTAGTCGTGCAGGTAGTTGTATTGGATCTGCGAGTTCGGCTGTTGATTCGAGAGCGTGTAGATCCCGGCACCGTCGGCCAAGATCTGAACCGCGTGGTGGATGTCGTTGTAGTTGATCTTGTTGGTCGCCATCGCGTTGCTGGCGTCCGTCCACCCATAGCCGATGGAGATGGCCGTGTAGTTCGTGTACGCGACCTCGTTGTGCTGAATGTCGACCAGCTTGGGATAGCCCGCGGCGATGCCGGTGCCACCCTGGAATTCGGTCGTCACGTGATGAATGTAGTTGTCCTTGATCGTGTCGCTCGTGCAGATCTCGTTCTTGTCGCTCGGGTTGTAAGGAACATGGTACTCGGTCGTGTCGCTCGCGCTGAACTTGCCGATCGAAATGCCGTTGCCCGCGATCTCCGTGACCAGGTTGCCGATGATCACGTCGTCATGCGTCCCTGAAATGAAGTCGAGCCCGGTTGCACCCATTTGGGTGAAGATGTTCCGTTCGAAATGGATGTGATTGGCATTCACGACACTGACGCCGGCTGGCGGTCGGCCAATCGTCTGCTTGTTGTCACTGGTCGCAGTCAGGTTGTATTGTCCCGCTTGCGCGTCGCAGAACCCGGATTGGCTCGGGCGCATGAAGGTCGAGTGCGCAAACGTGATTCCTTGGAACCAGAGGTAGCCGGCCTGCGCGGAAGTACTCGTCCCGTTGATGCTCATCACGGTCTCCAGTACCGGCGCGACCACGGTTGCCGTCGTCATGTCCTCCCCCGAGCGCGGCTTGTAGTAGAGGACGTTCGAACTCTCGTCGAGGTACCACTCACCTGGCTGATCGAGGAACTCCAGCGCGTTTTCGAAGTAATAGACGTGCTTCTGGAAACTGCTGAACTGCCCGCCGAGGTGAGGATAAGGCCGGACGAAGACGATCCCGGCCTCGGGGCTTTGAATTTTCAGCGTCGCGGTGCTGCCCGAGGTCGTCAGCGCTGAAAGGCGCAGGGTGTTGTCACCCCAACCGGTCATCACGTGCATCTCGACCTTGTTGAGGTTGTTCCAGGTGCCGACTTCCGATGCCGCGACTTGGATGTTCTGCGCGGTGTTGTCCGCGCCGGTGATGCGATTGAACGCGAAGGCACCGTTTGCGCCCAAGTTCGGGCTGCGTGCGCGGATCGCTTTGGCCCCGTTCACGTACAACTGGCGAAACCGCGCGCTGACGCCCTGGGCCGCGTACACGCCGTTGCCCGCACTCGCCGCTGTAAAGGTTTTGATCGGCTGTCCGCCGGTGATGATCGGCCGCTCGCTCTGATACGCCATGTACTTGACGTAGAAGCCGTTCTTTCCCGAGTCCGCGTTGGCGAAGGTGAGCGTGCTCGCCTGTGGGTAGGTACCGCCACGGAGGTAGACGGTGATGTCTGCCGTCATGTTGGCGGTCATTCCGCGGACGAGGTCGCGCGCCTTGGCTACCGTCTTGAGCGGTTGCGCCATCGTGCCTGGATTCGTGTCGTCGCCGTTCGGTGCGACGAAGAGGGTGCCGCTGGGGCTCGCACCGCCGCTGCCCGCGTTGCCACCGCCGGCACCACCGCTGCCCGCTGAGCCGCCGCTGCTCGTCGAACCCGCGCGCTCACCGCTGGCGTCGCTACCGCCGGTGCCGGCTGCGACTGTTCCGCCGCTTGCGACCGCCCCGCCCGATGTGAAGCTCCCGCTGGCACCGCCGCTGCCGGGGGAGCTTCCGCCTTTACCGCCAGAACCCGGAGTTCCTGCGAGACCAGCGTAGCCGCCGGTGCCGGTCGTCATTGTGGTCGTCGCGTTGGGCCCACAGCCGGCGAGCGCGACGAGGCCCGCGAACACGAAATAGAAGCGCACAGTCCAAAAGCTCTCGAGTTTGTCCACTCCGGATCTGCCGCGACACGAGCCGCGTTGTCAGAATATTTTCGCTTCATCGAACACGCCTCGCGATCGCATCGCTGGGTACAAGAGCTGAGTGGATCCGCATCCCCGTTCGAGCAATTCGACAGCAGGCATGGGATGGTTCGAGAGCCGAGCGCATCGCGTTGGGAAACGATGCTTCATAACTTCAGCGCCGCATCGCTGGGTTTTTTTCTGACCCCATTTAAAGCAATGCTAACCACTATTTGCCGGCGACGCCTGCCGAGGCGCGCATCGCCATCATGGAGACCCTCATGAGAACGGTAGCTTCCAGGCAGTTCGCGCTCCTCGCTTGCTTCGGGATCGGCCTCGCCGCGTGCGGTAACGCCGGCAACGAAAGCAAAAACTCCGGTGGTTCACCGAGCGGCCTTGCCGGATCGGACGCCGTGAGCGGCTCCGCTGGGACTCAGGCCGCAGGCGGCGCGGGAAGCGGCGGCACATCGCCAGTGAGTGGGATGAGCGGCGCTTCCACGGTTGGTTCGGGCGGCGCGATCAGTTCACCGACGAACGGCGGAGCTTCGAGCGCCGGCACCGGCGGGGCGAGCGCCCCGGGCAACGGCTGCACCGTCGGCGCCTGGCCCACCGCCGATCCGAGCGCCGCAGGACCTTATAAGGTCGTGACCGAGAATGACGTGGGACCAGAAGCGGGCGTAGCCGCCGACGACGGCACGGTGCCAAAGTTCACGCTCTTTCGCCCGGAGACGCTGTCACCCGGTGGGCTTTGCCATCCGGTGATCACCTGGGGCAATGGTACCGGGAGCACGCCGAGTTTGTACCGGTCGCTGCTCGGCAACTTGGCTTCACACGGGTTCGTCGTGATCGGCTCGAACAACAAGAACGTTGGACAGGGCGATCCTAAGCCGATGTTGGTGGGCGTGACCTGGGTCCTCGCGCAGAATGAGGATCCTTCGAGCGTCCTTTATCATCACCTCGACGCGACCCACGTCGGAGCCACGGGCCACTCACAGGGCGCCTTCGCGACGAGCTCGGCAGCGGGCGACAGTCGCATCACCACCAACGTACCGATCGAAGGCTCTCAGGTTCAACGGAATCTGCACGGCCCAGCGCTGTTCTTCTGCGGGGGAATGGACGACGTCGTCGGCTGTGACGGTGCGCACAGCGCCTTCAACGCCGTCACGACCTTGCCTGCGATGTACGCCGAATATCTGAGCGTCGACCATGGCAGCTGGCTCGGCCGCGGCAACAAGCCGAGCGTGGTCGAGAGCGTCGTTACGGCCTGGATGCGCGTGCATCTCATGGCCGACGATTCGCTCAAGTCGTGGTTCTACGGTGCGTCGTGCAAGCTCTGCACGGACAGCGGCTGGTCGATTCAGCAGAAGAACATGGATCAATAGCCAGCGGCTGTCCCTGTTGCATCGTTGCGTCAGCGGGCGCGCCGGCGCAGCGCATGAGGTTTCGTCGATCGTTCAGAGCTGGCCTTGCGCGAACGAACTCGGGCCGAGATCGCTTGAATGCGGCAGAGGAACAAAAGGTTCGGTGCCTTTTTCATGCGGGGTCGCTTTTGGGATCTCACAGAAGATTTCGAACAGTTGGGCTTTTCAGCGGTGGCGATTCTGCTAGCTGCAAGACATGCCGTTTCGAGCGAGTCGCGCCGCAACGAATACCTGCACTGTCCTGCTCGCTTTGACCTTGTTCGAGTGCACGCGCGCGGAGAGGGATTTCCGCGCTGGGGCTCACGGCGCACAAGCGGGTGAAATGTCGAGCGGCGGTGACGCGCCATCCGGGTTCGGCGATGGCGACACTGCGCTGGGTGGCAGTGCGGGCGAATCGAGCGCGGGCGAATCGAGTGCGAGCGGACAAGCCGGTGCTGATGACGGCGCGTCCAATGGCGGCAGCCCAACCGCTGGCGCAGGCCCGCTGGGAGATGCCGGACAGAGCCAGCAATCGGAGTGCGCAGTCGCCGCCGATTGCGGAGAAGCTTCGCCTTGCTGGTCGGTGTCTTGTACGGATGGCGTGTGCGGCCAAGCACCGCTCGGGGAACACAGCGCTTGCACGGGCGGGACGTGCGATGGCGCGGGCAACTGCAAAGCGTCCACGTGTGATTCGAAGCAGAAGGACGGCGACGAAACCAGCGTCGACTGCGGTGGCAGCTGTGGCACGTGCGCCAACGGCGAAGGTTGCATGGCGGGCGCTGACTGCAAGAGCGGCGTGTGCACGAATCAGAAATGCCTGCCCTCTGGCTGCACGGACGGGGTCAAGAACGGCACGGAGACGGATGTCGACTGCGGTGGCTCTTGCAGCACCAAGTGCGCGCTCGGCAAAGGTTGCGCAGTCGTAAGTGATTGCGCGGTCACGGCGGGCGATCTCGCAGTAACCGTCCGCTGCCTGCAGCAAACGTGCACGAGCACCAAGCCTCCGGCGAGCGGTATTCGCTACTATCAGGACTTCGACCCATCGCGCTTGAGCGAGAACGCATCACAGTGCGGCGCGAGCGACGACATCTGTTTACGAGGCAACGGCCCGGCCTTCCCGATGCACGGTTTGACCCAGAAAGCCGCGGCAAAAGCGCTGACGAAATCGCTGCTCTTCACCAGCGCAGGCGCGGTCGGTTCGGGAGGCAAGTTCGACGGCTCGTATTGCTTGACCCGACTTGGAACCAGTCTCTCGTTCAACGACGCAAGTGCGCTGACGGTCATGGGCTGGGTCAAAACCACGCGCAGCGCCTCGCCCTGGGAGAGTGCCGTGGCGGGCGGGCTGAACCACTACTTCCTAGCGGTCGACGCAAACCCCGCCGCCGAACGCTTCTTGGCCGCCCTCGCCACCACTCAAGCTACCTCGTTCAGCTACACGCGCGCGACCTCGGTGGGCCAGATCCCGAGCGCTGAATGGCACCACGTCGCGCTGGTCTACGATACGGCTGCTGCCAGCATGGCGCAGTATGTGGATGGGGTGAAGCTTCAGTCCAGGACTCAGACCGGAACCATCACCACCGGCGCCGTAGACGTGTTCATCGGCTGTCGCAAAGACTCCGCACTGGGCCAATTCTTCATCGGCACATTGGATGAGCTGGTCTTCTACGTGCGTGCGCTGACCGCCGCCGAGCTCAGCGACTACGTGCGTCGAACCAAAACGCCGTGAGGCAACTCGCCTTCGATTCCCTCAGTCTGCGCCATCGAGCTCGCCTGCCACCTCGGCCCACTCACCGTTGGCAAGCCGTACACGGGTTGGGAAGCCCGGCAGAGCGACAATCGTTCCTGGCGCGTGATCCACGAATTCAACCAGCTCGGGTGCTAGCCACACCTCCTCGGAACGAGACTCGAAGTGGATGCAATACGCACAGTCTTCCGTGGACTCGCCGATGACCCGCACCTCGACGTGCGATGGCGTGGTCAGTCCATACACCCGCCCCTGAAGCCCAGCTAGCCCAGCAGCCTCGGTCGCTGGGGTCGAGCGAATCCGAACATTGTCGAACATGTTGGGAACACGGTCGCTGATTGACTTCATGAAGGTAAGCACCACATAGCAGCTTTCCGCTGCGCGACCGAGCGATAGCGAGAAACGTTTCAGTCTGTTAGACCCCAGGTTCGCTTGACCTCCGCAGAAAGGTGATCGAGGTCGTTGTAAATGGTGAATTGGTTGATGTTGAGCTGTCGAAGCTCGCGCGTAATGCTCGCTTTGCTCTTTGCGTCGACCGAGATCGTGATCAGGCTCGCGTTATCGACGGGTTGTGCCTTGTGCATATGGAGCGTGAAGCACGAACTCTGCTGACCTATGCGCCCCGGAATGATGTCGGGTCGCACTGGCAGGACGTGAGGAAAGTGATCTTCCTTTGGTTCCTTCCAGAATGAAAGCCCAATAGCGTACTCGACGAATGGGTGCCGCATCGTCATAATCGCTTGATACAGCTTTTCGCCCGGGGCCCGCTTGGCGTCCTTCCGGATCACGAGCTTGGCGTCCATTGCGTAGACAACACCATCGTATTCTGATCCGCCATCGCAGGCGAAGAACAAGGCAGCAAGCGGATTAGTCGACCAATCGAGCAGTCGCGTGGGCATTCCAAAGTGCTGTGCGGCAAAGTATATTTCGACCAAGTTATCGCGATTCAAGAACGCGGCGCCTGCGCTGCGAAACTGTGCGAGGACTTGACGCTCTAGAAAGAGTCGCTTCGCCTCTAGCCCGCCCTTGTTCTTCAACCGCTCGGCTCGATTCGTAAAGTTCGGTCGGTAGACACCCGGAGCAAGCGACGGAAATTGCCTGTTCACGCCGCGGTACCAGAGGCGCGTCAGAAATCCGTCGTCCTCCGCGGATCCTTGCTTGCCTTGCCAGTCTTTGGCGATTTCCAGGAAGTCCGATAGTCGACGAACCCTGTTTTGGCTGGGTTCAGCGGTAACGATGTGCGCCATGGCCCCTGCAATATACACCGCAGCCTGGAGCCAGCGAGATGCACGCCTGGTGACTCTCGAGAGGGCGGCTAGCGCCGGGCTCCGGCGAGCCTTGGCCAGCGAGACGCGGCGCGCACTTGGCTGCAAAAGGCACTCCGGATCTGAATCATAGATATTTGAGCCAGAGCGCGCCCATGCAAACACCGAAAGCGCTGTTGTGGACAAGGTCCAGAGAGTCAGTTGCGGTGGCGGGCGTTTCCGCTCGAGCGCGGTGCCCGTCACCGTGTGCAACAGCGCGACGGTGACATTGCTTCAGGTTGCACGAGGCGAGCACCTTGCGTGCCGAGACCCCAGTGTTCGTCAGCCAATAGAGTGTGATGTTGTCGAGGACCTCGTCCCTTGTGAGCTCGCCCGAAGCGCTGGAAGTGCGATGCAGTGCCGCAACGACTGCGGCCGCAGGCACGCCGTCACCGTCTCCATGGTCGAGCATGGGCGGATCGATTGATCGTTGGCGGCCGGGGCCGGTCACGTTTGTCCCGAGACTCGATCGATCAAGGTGCGTACTTGGTGAAAATGTAATCGCGCGCCGCGACTGCCTGGTGACAGACGAAGCACGTGTACATCAGCTTTTCGTCAGTGGTCGCTTTGAGATCTTTACCGAAATTCGAGTAACCCCAACCGCCCGTCGCGGCGTACTTGTTGCTGTCCTTCACCATGAACTGCAGGTACCAATCAGGGGCTTCACCTGGAACGAATGACTGCGCCTGCCCGAAGGTCTTGTTGTTCTCTTCCGAAGGAACCATTTTCCAGGCGACTCGACCGACGATACTGCCCTCGGGGAAGGGTTTGCCCGCGCGATATGCGGTGATGGCCTTCTCGTTGCCGATCACGACGCGTATGTCGTTGAGCTCACCAGCCTCATGAGCTGCCGACACGAATTTCCAGTCGCGGTATCCGGGGGGGATGGCCGTCACCACGATTTGCCTGGTTTCTTTGCTGTCCTTCCCGAACGACGAGGGAGCGAGTAACGAGGCAGCGCCTGCGACGGTTGCAACTGCGACGAACGATATTGCAATGCGTTTCATTGGTCACCTCTTCCGTCGACTGACGAAGTACGAATTCAACCTCGTCTCGGGCGAGCATATGCGGCGAATATCCGCCCGAAAATTGTACGATGGTGTTGGCCTAACCAGGATTCTGGACTCGCAATCATCTGTCCGAGAGTCCTGGTCGCCGCCGCGAAGGCCGAAGGAAGAGCAGTATTCGTGCCGCCAAAACGATGGTGCGGAACTACCAGACTCGTCGCTGTGGAAGCGCCCACCCATCTGCGTGGACTGACAACAGTTGGTCAGCGTGGCGGGATTTCGAACAGCAGAGGACACGGCCTCCTGTCGGCGTGCGCGATTCTGCTTCGATGCCGCGGGAACTGTCGCGTGAGCGCAGTGGACGAGATAGCGATCTCGAGGGTTTTGGGGCGAGCGGGCGCGGCGCGCACGTTGCGTCGCGTAGCCCGGTGTGCGTCTCGACCTGTGCCCGTCGTTCGCGATCTGGGTTCGTCCGGGCCTTCGGCGCGAATGACCCGACGAACTGCTCACGGACGATGGGGATTGAAGCGCTCCAGCCTTGGGTGCGCTAGCGGCGGCTGACCTTGATCGGCAGGGGCTGCTTTGTCCGTGGCTCGGATTTGGGGCTGAGTCGACGTTGAGCGTGCGTGTGGGCGCGTTGCTCAAGCAACGTAGTTCGAGTGCAAGGCCCGGGACGTGTGCGTCGGTGAGCACCTCCTGAAGCGCAAACGGCGTCTCGTCGTCGCCGCGGGCGGCCAGGTAGCGGCGGGTGAGGAAGGGCAGTTCGATGAATTGCGCGTGGCCCTCGAACTCGGAATAGCCGCGGAGTGCGGCGCGGACGCGCGGCATGTCGGCGTCGATCGGGGCATCTCGGGGTAGGGTGAGCAGGACCAGGGTCCAGCCCATACAGCGAAGATCGCCAAGGGTCGCGAATAGCGGGCTTAGTTGACGATGCCCACTGCGTCCACGACGAGCTTGCCACTCAGCACCTCGAGTCGAACAGTGTGCGCACCCATGGGCAATCCGCGGAACGAAAAAGTTTGGTAGAGTTGGCTCGCGGCCATCGTCGCTGCGGAAGCGTCGACGACCTTGCCATCAACCGTCACCTCCAGCTTCGCAGAGCCGTCGTTTTGCCCTAGAATGTCCAAACCGGTGCCGCTGAAATCGTACTCGAGCGTCGCGCCAGTCGCTCGACTCGTAGAGAGTGAACGCTGGTAGTCATACATGCTCTTGCCGAGTTCGTGCGCCCAGCTGCCTCCGTAGACGAGCTTGGCTGCTGGCGGTGAAGCCAGATTCGTCATCTCGAGATTGTCGAGAAGCTCCGAGTAATAGGGCGCAGCGTTGGCGACCTTTTCTATCTTCAGGTTGTCGAAGCGCGTGAAGTAATAGCCGCTGGCGAGATCGACGCGCCCCGAGAGCCGTGCCGTGGGATCGATGTAAGTCGTCAGCGGGACCCCATCGAGGGAAGCGGTAACCTTGTGCTCTACCACCTCGAGCGCAATGTTGTGCCAAGCGTCGTAGGTGGCTTTGAAGCCTGTGATCGTGACGCCGCCGGTGCCACTCACGACGTTGCCACTGCCCACTGACGCGCCGTCAACCAGCAATTGCCAGCTGCCGTCGAACTGGAACTTCAAAACGTAGGGCGTGCCGCTGAGGGTGTGCGAGCTGGGTCCGCCCTGCTGACGGGCGCCGATGGCGGCGTAGTTGTTGCCGCTTTGGGTGCTGTTGCTTTCGAACGAGACATCGACGCTGGCTTTGTAGTTGAGCCAGCGATTGTCACCCACGGCCGTGATCGGCGCGCCGTCGTTCCAGGTACCCCCGAGCCCCATCGAAGGTTGATCCACCTGTTGGCGGAGAACGTAGTTCGACGAGCCACTCGGCAGGTAGGCTTCGAACGCGCCGTTGCGGTCGCACAAGTAGCGCGGCATCACGCTCTGCGAGCCTCCGCGGGAGGTCACATAGCCTTCGCTGCCCATGATGCGTCCGCCTGGGCCGATGACTGCGACGGTCTTCTTCGTATAGTCGAAGTCATCGGCATACAGGATGTTATCCGAGGTGCTCGACGCAGAGCCGTCCACGGTCGTGTCGAGAACTGGACGTGCGCCCTCCACCGGCAAGGGCACTTGGTAGGCGGCATTGTCTACGTTCACAGTGGTCGTGGCGGTGAGAATCGAATAGGGCTTGACCGTGATCGTGTAACTGCTGTCCGCGCGGCTGTTGGCACTGCAGCGATAGTGCATGTAGCCGGTGTTGAAGGCCTTGCCCGGCTCCGCTGCGCTGGTTTCCCAAAGTTCTAGCGAAGGGTTTCGAGCGAACGCCATGTTCATGGTGCGCAGCTGGTACGTTTTCGTGGACTCGCTGTCGTTTACGAATACGGTCGAGAAAGCGCTTTTATCCGGAGCAGCGAGCGTCACGTAGCTCGGTGTGCCGTTGCGACCGTTGACGGGGTTGGTGCCGGTTGCTCCGGTGGCGCTAGATTGCGAGACCATCCGCCAGATGCCAGCCGTATTGCTCTGGTTCTCCCAGCCGGCGCTCGCAAACCAGCTGAAATGCCGCAAAACTTGGAGTCCCGCGTCGTAGTGTATGAAGCCCGACCACGGATCCCGAGCGCTCAACAGCTCTTTGAAAGAGTATTGCCCACCCTCGTAGAAGGAGCCGATTGCCGGTTGATACACGAAATGCGAGCGGCGCGAGTTGACGAAGCCCTTGATGATGGTGTTGCCCATTTCCAGTGGCCCATTGATGCCCCCAATGCCCGTGCCCGCGACCGACGGATCTTTCGTATTGTTGCTCGGTCGAAAACTCGAGTTGCCGAAAGTTGCC
This sequence comes from Polyangiaceae bacterium, assembly GCA_035688655.1. Taxonomy (GTDB): domain Bacteria; phylum Myxococcota_A; class Polyangia; order Polyangiales; family Polyangiaceae; genus PMG-095. The sequence goes on from DASSMT010000153.1 coordinate 14,137, forward strand.
TGCGCCTCGCTGTTCCAGACTTCCTTGTCGAATTGCTCGGCGAGCTTTTTGAAATTGCCCCCGCTATCGTCGTCCGTGTTGTAGTGGTACCCCGCGACGGCGATCGCGTCCCGCAGACTGGCGTCGCTCACAGCAGTGCTACCGAAGGAGCCGATGTCCGCTTCGTCCGAGATCACCACGTTGATCTTTTGATAGAGCGCTTGCTCGGTGGCGTTCTGGAAGCCGGCGGTATCGGCCTCGAGTCGAGACGCATACTGCTTGGTCCACGTCAAATCCGCCGCTCGCTCATTGAGCCCGGGATTGACGTAATCGACCATGTAGCCGTACCTGCGATAGGCTTCCAAAATCGTGTTTTTGTACCAGGTGTAAACCTTGTCGTTGGTGTTCGCCCAGCCCGGTGCGTTCCAGCGGAGAATGCTCACCTTCAATTGCGGGTTGAGCTTCTTTGCGTCGGCGGCCAGCTGGAATCCGGGACTCCGCGCGACGTTTGCGGCTTCGCTCGCAAGACGCATCGTCGCCGGGTCCGGACCAGTCGAGTTGTTGCGGTCGTTTCCCATCTCGATCTTGACGTGCGTCATGATCGGGCGTTCGCCGCCGAAGAGGATCGCGAGCAGCTGCGCGTACGCGTCCGGGTGTTCGGATTTGTAGTCCATGAGCAGCTCGCTCGTGCCGTTGGCACTCAGCACGCCAAAACCCTTGAACGTGAGACCGTTGAGATTGGTTGCTTTGACGTTGGCTCCGTCCAACGTGATTGTGGTAGCCGCATTGCCACTGCTCGTCGGGCAGGGCATCGCCTGCAAAGAGCCACCCTGACCTGCGCCGCCGCCCAAATTCATGCCGGACCACCCGCCTACCGCAGGCCCTGTTCCTCCAACCGGCGCACTGCCGCTGGCTGCAGCGCCGCTGGGCGGCGCCGAATTGCCGCCTGAAGACCCGGCGCCGCCAGCCGCTGTCGAGCCTCCAACTTGCGACGAACTGCCCGGACTCGTCCCGCTGCCGGCCGTGGCAACGTCTGGGTTGCCGGATGCGCCGTTGCCGCACGACGGAGTGAGGCACACGAGGCACACGAGACAGGAGCAGCGCAGGTGCGTCCCAAACTGGAAGCCGTTCATCTGGACACCCGTTACCTCTGACTCGCGGCGTCGGTCGCGAGCAGGAGCAGCGATTCATTCCCAGCAAGTCTCGAAGATCTCGAATGGAAGCGCATGAATGCTTTGCCAGAGCAAGGACGGTCAGCGGCCGTTCGCCTACGGTCAGCAACGAACCGGAACGTGAGGAGTCCAACTTGCTACTGACCGAGAGCCACCTCTTTTGTGAAAGAAAATTGAGGCAAGTGCTCGGTGAGCGTGCGCAAGAATCAATGAAATTGCGACCCGCGAGGGGGCAGGCATCCGCTGGTTGCCGGTCGCGCCGGGGCCTGGCAGGGTCGAGACCAGCATGAAGCGCCCCCTCGCCCCCGCCTTCTCGCTCTTCGTCACAGCGTTCACGCTGGCTTGCTCGCCGACTACTCCGCCCCCGAGCACTCCCGACAACGCCCCGGCGGCGAACGCGGCGACCAGTACGGCAGCCGCAGACCAGCCAGTACCCGCCGCGAGTGAAGCACCAGGGACCGGCGCACCCACGCCGTCGAAGGCCGGCCCCACGGGTGCCCTGTGCGGTGGCATCGCTGGCTTCGGCTGCGCTGCGGGCCTCTACTGTGCGTTCCCGCTCGCAGCGCACTGCGGCGCCGCCGACCAATCCGGCGTGTGCCAGCCGATCGCCGAAAGATGCACCGAGCAGTACGATCCCGTCTGCGGCTGCAACGACAAGACCTATCCCAATGAATGTTACGCCGCGCGCGAAGGGATCTCGGTCGGGGCCAAAGGAGCCTGCGCCACGAGTGCTCCACCGCCGAGTGCTGGTTCCGCGAGCACACCCGCCGGGCGCAGCGAAGGATCGAGCTGCGGCTCACGCGGGCTGGAACCGTGCGCAGCTGGCCTCTATTGCAAATTCGGCCCCGATTGCGGCGACGGCGATCATCCCGGGAAATGCAGCAAGATCCCCCAAATCTGCACCAGGATTTACCGCCCCGTGTGCGGCTGCGATGGCAAGACCCACGCGAGTGATTGCGTTGCCGCGAGCGCCGGAGTCGCCGTACGCCACGAAGGCGACTGCAAGGCGAACTAGTCCTTCGCCGATCACGGCCGTGGCTCCCGGCTACGATGCAGGGTCCCGACCTTCATCCATACGCATGGCGTTCAGCGTGTTCACAATACCGTGCACCGCTCACCACGGACGCTGGTGAGTGCCAGGGCGAGCTCGCTCCGCGATAGCTCTCCCACGACGCGCTCGACCTCCCGACCGTTCGCGTCGACTTGCAGGAATGTGGGCACTGCTCGGACTGCATACTGATCGGCCAGCGCTCGCCCAGCAGGCGTCTCCACATTCACGCGCAAGATAGCGCCATCTCCGCTCGTGCAGCGTCGCTCGAGCTCGGCCAGCACGGGCGCCATTTTCGCGCACACCGTGCAGTGCCCGCTGAAAAATTCGATCAAATGCGGGCCAGGCGGCAGATCGGCCGGAGCGGCGAGGCCGCTCGAGTTCGATTGCGGAAGCGCACAAGCCGTCGCGTTGGTTGCTTCACAGCTGGGGCTCTCGAGCGTCTGACCCGACGCGCCGATCGAGGGAGCCAACGCGCCCAAATGGTCGCTCGCAACGAACAACCCGAGGGCGATGAGCAGGACGCCCATTGCTCGCTGAATGATCGGAGTGGCGCCGCGTGCCCGACGAGCGAACGCGAGAACCCGCGGCGCCGCGAAGGCTGCTGCGAGCAACGGAGTGGAGAGGCCGAGGGCGTACACGCCCAGCTCCGCTCCGGCGAGGGCAGCGGACGATGAGCGGCTCGCAGAGTAGCTCAGCGCTGCGCCGAGCACCGGCCCCACGCAAGGGGTCCACCCGAGCGAGAACGCGGCGCCGAACAAGACCCCTCCGGCAAACCCTCCGGGCGCAGGCACACGCGCGAGCAGCGGGCGCAGATCGCGCTCGAGCGACCCGATTTGCAACGCGCCGACGAGCTGTGCGCCGAACAGCACCATCACCGTGCCCGCGACCATCAGCAACAGCCGACGATGAGCACCGAGCGTCGAAGCGAGCACGCTCGCGCCCAGCCCAAGGCAGACGAAGACGACCGACATCCCCAGCACGAAGCCGACACCCGCCAAAGCGAGCCTCCCTCGCGTCGATTCACGGGAGCCGCCCAGAACCGACAAGTACAGGGGGAGCAGTGGCAGGATGCAAGGTGAGAGAAAGGTGGCAAGACCCGCGAGGTATAGAGCGAGCAGTGTCGTAACGGTCATGACGATTGAAACACGCCCTCGCGCAAGCAAAAGTTTCGCGCAGTTTTTTTTGTCCGAGCAGCTGTAACCATCGAGCGCGCTTCGTCATACGAAGGCATCACCATCATGATGCGTAGAGGATTTTTGAGGCTCGCGGGCAGCGCTGTGCTCGCGGGCGCATGTGCACCAGCCACGCGCTCTTTGACGCACGCGAAGACTGCAGCGACGGAACAGCGAGCGATCGCAGCAGTCGCCTTCGACCTGTTTACGGTGTTCGATGTGCGCGGCATCGACCGGCGGGTCGTGGCGGTGCTCGGAGAAGGTCCGCTCGCGGCCACCTGGAAAGCGCGGCTCTTCGAGTACAGTTGGCTGAGAGCGGTATCCGGCAACTACGTCGACTTCGAACGCCTGGTCCATGACTCGCTGAGCTTTGCCGCTCGCACGCATGGCGTCACGCTGAGTGAACCCACGCGAAAGCAGCTCGAATCCGCGTTCGTCGAGCTAGAACCTTGGCCAGATTCCGTCGTGACGCTGCGCGAGCTGCGCGCGCGGGGACTGCGGCTCGCGCCGCTCGCGAATTTTGCACCGCGCATGATCGAATCACTGCTTCGTCACGCCGATCTGCATGACGCATTCGACGCCTTCATCAGCACGGATCTCGCGCGCACCTACAAGCCGGATCCGAAAGCTTATGCACTCGGCGAGTCCGTCCTGGGGCTGCCGCGCGAGCGCATCGCATTTGCCGCCTTTGGTGGCTGGGATGCGGTGGGCGGTTCCTGGTTCGGCTATCCCACGTTTTGGGTGAACCGTCTCGGAACGAGCTCGGAGGAGCTCGGGGCTTCGATCAGCAGCGGCCCGGATCTGCGCGCGTTTTCGGCTTGGCTATCTCGGTACGAATCCGAGCACGCCGGTCGCGTGAATCTCGGTCGCATTTCCGTCGCCGGAGTGGGTGAGGGGGCCGTCCTCGTGGCCGGCGAAGGCGATCCCGTCGGGCTCCACGATGACCGCGTGAAGCTCGTTGTGCCGCGGCCCGGAAGCAACTTCGACTCGAATCGGTGGAGCATCGAGCGCCGGTAGCTCGAGCAGGAGCTTCTTGCCGTAAGACAAGATGCTCAGGCCGTCGGGATTTTCAGACCAGCCGTCGCTGCCTGCGACGACGAAGCCGCCGCCCGGACGCGCGTCCACGCCCAGCAGGATGCTCGAAGCATCGAGCGGCAGCGTGAGCGAGCTCGTCGCGTCGCCCGCCGCCGTCGTCACACTCAAGAGCGCGTCCCAGGCGGTGTTGTCGAAGCCGGGAAACCGCCGCGAGCGACCAACGACAGCCACGAGCCCGCCGTGAGCACGCAGCGCATACGGCTCGTCCTCGTGCTCGGAGCCGACCACGCGCGACCAGAGGCGCTCGCCATCGGGCCCGAGCTTCGTGAGAAGCACGTCCGAGTCGCCTGCGGTGGGCAGCACTGGATCGCCCGGCAGCGGCGTGAGGCCGTCTTGAAACGCAGCGCTATGCGCGCGAATGCGCGCCGGACCCGCCCACACCGCGACGTATGGATTGCCATTCTCGTCGATGTCGAGCGGCGCGCGGAACCACTCGCCGATGGCTCCGAAGGTGTCGAAGCTTCCGCCGATGGGCAGGAACGGCGCGAGCGCGACGGGCGGCTCGATCAACGTGCGCTGTGGCTCCGCCCAGTTGCCGTGGGTGAATGCGGTGCGGTAGCCGATCACTGCATTGAGAGACGAGACGACGACCGCGAAGGCCGCTTCACCCATCGCGCCGATGCGGGCTGCGTCGTTCAGGAGGCCGTTGGCGGTCAGATCCGTCACGCCGGTCTCTGCCGCATGCGGATCCGTGGCCACTGCCGGATCGTGAATCGTGGTTGATTGAAGTAGGTTGAGTGCGGAGTCCAAGCGAACCAGAGAGACCGCGAACGAGGACGAACGGAGCACGAGTGACAGTTCGCCCGAAGGGTGTTCACAGAAGTCCGAGATGTACTGGTCGTCTGGTGGCAGCCACACCGTGGCGGTTCCGAACTCGTGACTGAGCCGCCTCAAGCGAGTCTTCGGCGGCGTCAACGAAGCGAAACCGGTCAGCTGTTCCTCGAGAACCAGATCGCCCGCGCGCTGGGAGCGCAGCCACTTTCGCTGGGAGAAGCCAGGAACGAGGACCACTCCGCTGGGCTCGGCCGGCGGGGCGCCCGCATCACCCGCATCACCCGCTGCACCCGATTCGCCCGCTCGACCGCCGCCTCCGTCATCGCTCACTCGACCGGCGTCGCCGCCATTGCTGTCCTCGGCGCCGGCGTCTCCGGTCGAACGCTGCCCGCCGGCGGCTCGCCTGCCCGCTGCAGCCGGCTCCCCGCCTGCAGCGCGCTCCTCGTCGCTGCCGCCTTCTCCTCCGGCTGGCGCGGAAGGACCGGCTCCCGCTGCCGAGCGCGCTGCTTGACCGTCGCTCCCTCCACACCCGATGCCCAGAGCCAGCGTGAGGGCCAACCATTCGTATCTCGAGCGGATATGATGCTTCATCGACCTGAACCCATGAGCGAGCAACGCCCGCCACGATGGCGGACGCTGGCTGGCCCCCAAGACCGAGGAGAAGCCTGGGGCCCGATCTCCCGCAGTCAAGGTGACCCGATTCGAACGCTCTGGTGCCGGTTTGCTGAAGATTCCAGATTGCTCGAGCAACGTGAGTCGATCGCGCAAGGTGTCGGCTGGCGAAGCACGCGCTCACTTCGATGCGCGCGATCGCCTGGGCGATCACGAATCACACGCGAATCGTGCGTGCAACAACATACCAGAAATCAATTGTCGCGTGTCGCATTCAACGTCGCGCCAAACGACACTTTCTCCACCTCTGTCTCGTAGCCATGGGAATGATGCGAGTGTCCCTCGTCGGCTCGATCGCGATCTGTCTCGCGATAGTCGCTTGCGGTAACTCTGATGTTGGAACGAACGGTGGTGCAGGTGCGGGTTCAGGCGGCGAGGCCGGGGCTACTGGAAAGGCCGGAACATACTGCTTCGAGCATTGAACGATCTTTCGAACCGCGCCGACCCGTTCGAGCCACGCCTCGGAAGCGAGCTCGATCCGCGAAAGGCCGCCGAAGGTCGGGTCGAAGTCGGGCTCTCCGCGGCCAAATAGCTCGAGCTGCGCGCTCACCCGGCAGAGCG
>DASSMT010000189.1:0-7313 GCA_035688655.1 Polyangiaceae bacterium
AGCGTTCGCCCCGGCGCGGCGCGCTCACGCCGCAACCTTCGCCGCGCGCGGTCCCAGCGCCGGCAGACGCGGCCGCCCAGATCCAAATGTTCGGCTCCACGTTCGAATTCGCCGACGATTGGGCCGAGCTCGGGAACGACAAACCCGTGACCGGCAACGCTGGGCCCGAGACCGGCGCCGCCGGCGTGCCGCCACCGGCTGCGACCGGGCGCGCGCTCGCTCCGGCGAAGCTCGAGCTCGATCCGCAGGCGATCGCGGCTTTGGCGGACTACGGCGAGCCGCCGGAGAACGCGGCGCGCACCTTGGGCTACGCCTATCGCGTATTCGTGCGCAGGCGCGCGTTGTTGCGAGAGCTCGGACCGATTGCCGCTGCCTGCGAGCGCGCCCAGAACGAGCTGGGCGAGCTCGTGCGCGCGCTGCTCGCCGAGCGTGGCGAGAACGCCCTTCCGGAGGCCTGGCGCGAGCGCCTGCGCGCTGTCAGCGAACGCGCCGATCGCTTGCTCGTGCGCCGCGAAATGCAGCGCCGCGCGCTCGCCGCCTACGACGAGCAAGCCGCTCGACACGGTGTGCGGCTGGCCTGCACGGGCGCCGCCCTGATCTTGGTATTGTTCGCGTTCAAGCTGTTTTTCTGAGAGGACCGCGCAGTGACCGAAATCGACGAAGCAGAGCGCTTGGCACAACTCAACGCCCGGGCGCTGCAAGGCGGCGGAAAAGCCCGCATCGACAAGCAACACGCAGCGGGCAAGCTGACCGCTCGCGAGCGCCTATCACTCTTGCTCGACGTGGGCAGCTTCGTCGAGCTGGATCGCTTCGTCACGCATCGCGCGACCGACTTCGGCATGGCCGATCAGCACTTGCCCGGCGACGGCGTGATCACCGGACAAGGCACGATCGACGGTCGCAGCGTGTTCGTGTTCGCGCAAGACTTCACGGTCTTCGGCGGTTCACTGGGCGCCGCGCATGCAGCCAAGATCGTCAAGGTGATGGACCACGCGCTGCGCGTCGGCGCGCCCATCATCGGCCTGAACGACTCCGGCGGCGCGCGCATTCAAGAGGGCGTGGAAGCGCTCGGTGGCTACGCCGACATCTTCCTGCGCAACACGCTGGCCAGCGGCGTCGTCCCGCAAATCAGCGCGATCATGGGGCCGTGCGCGGGCGGCGCGGTGTATTCGCCCGCGCTCACCGACTTCGTGTTCATGGTCGAAAAGACCAGCTACATGTTCATCACCGGACCGGACGTGATCCGCACCGTGACGCACGAAGAGGTCAGTAAAGATGCGCTCGGTGGCGCGCACACGCACGCCAGCACCAGCGGCGTCTGTCACTTCACCGCCTCGGACGACGCGACCTGCTTGGCCCGGATCCGCGATCTGGTCGGCTTCTTGCCCTCGAACAACGCGGAGGAGGCGCCGCGCCGTGCCAGCCCCGATCCCAGCGATCGCGAAGTGCCGGAGCTCGACCGCATCGTGCCGCGTGAGAGCGACAAGCCCTACGACATGCTGGACGTATTACGCGCGGTCGTCGACGACCGTGCCTTGCTCGAAGTGCACCAGGAATTCGCGCGCAACATCGTGACCTGCTTCGCGCGCATCGCTGGCCGCGCGATCGGCATCGTGGCCAATCAGCCCGCGGTGCTGGCCGGCGTGCTGGACATCGACGCCAGCACCAAAGCCGCGCGTTTCGTGCGCTTCTGCGACTGCTTCAACATCCCGCTCGTGACCTTCGTCGACGTCCCCGGTTTTCTGCCCGGCGTGGCACAGGAGCACCGCGGCATCATCAGCCACGGCGCGAAATTGCTGTACGCGTTCTGCGAAGCCACCGTGCCCAAGCTCACCGTCATCACGCGCAAAGCCTACGGCGGCGCGTACGACGTGATGAGCAGCAAGCACATCCGCGCCGACGTGAACCTCGCCTTCCCCAACGCAGAAATCGCCGTGATGGGCGCCGGCGGCGCGGTCAACATCATTCACCAAAAGGCGATCGAAAGCGCCGCCGACCCGAGCGCGACCCGCGCCGCGTTCGTCGAAGAATACAAGAACCGGTTCGCCAACCCGTTCCACGCCGCCGCGCTCGGCTTCATCGACGAAGTGATCGAACCCCGCGAACTCCGCAAACGCCTCGCCAGCTACCTCGCCCTCTTCGCCAACAAACGCGACAAGAACCCGCCCAAAAAGCACGGCAACATCCCGCTGTGAGAGGGGAGGAGGGAGAATGGGCGCTCGCGATCCAGCAGCGCACCTCGCAACAACACGCGGTTTCCGCGCGGAATTCTCCGAGAGATTGAACCGCCAAGACGCCAAGACGCCAGAAGAGGGAAAGCCGAGAAATTGGGGTATCACGCGGCGCAGCGGGTCACGTCGCCGCAACGTCGGGCCAGAGGGATTCTCGCATAGACGCGAAGGAGACGCCTCGAGCAAAAAAGAAAACGTATTCGTGTACGAACACCTTTTCGTCGAGTGAGACGGCACACGCGCGTGGGCGTCAGTCCGCTATCGGCCGCGCGCATGTGCAGCGTGCGGGCTGCGACTCCAACCAGCTCGCCTGCTGCAAACCCGAGCCTGTCACCTATGTGCCCAGTCCAGAAGACGTCAGCGATCTTCTCGGTTGAACGCAGAAGCGAGGGGGAGACGGCTCATAAACAAACAAACCTATTCGTGCACGAACACCTTTTCGGCGTGCGAGACCGCACTCCACCAAGACCGTGCGTCAGCCAGCGCCCGCCGCGCGCCTCGAAACTGCAGCTCGAATTCGAACCACAGGGCCGTCCCCACGCCGAACGAAGTCGTGTCACGCGCCCCCCCAGATCTCCTCTCCTCTTCTGGCGTCTTGGCGTCTTGGCGGTAAATTTGGGAGTCGCCCTCGCAGGTTCAGCCCCTTCAGCGCCTCTGCGCTCCGCCGCTGCGTCACTCGGGGGGATCGAAGTAGTCCACCTCGACGCCGCGGTGAGTTCGGAAGCGCGTGACTCCCGCGCCGCGCGAGACGATGTAGTTGGGGTTTACGGGCACTTTGCCCAGGCCGCCCGGGGTATCGACGATGAATTTGGGGAGCGCGATGCCGCTCAGGCGGCCTTGCAGCTCGGCCATGATTCGAAGGCCCGTCTCGAGCGGCGTGCGCAGATGGCCCGTGCCGCGCACGGGGTCCGCTTGCAGCAGGTAATAGGGCTTGGCGCGTTCGCGCACGAGCCCGCGAAATAGCGAGCTCAAGATCGCGCTGTCGTCGTTCACGCCGCGCAGCAGCACCGTGTGGTTCATCACCGGAAAGCCCGCGTCGACCAGCCGCCTCAAGCCTTCGCGAGCAAGCGCTGTGAGCTCCTTCGGGTGGTTGAAGTGGGTCATGATCCAAATCGGGTGGAAGGGGCGGAGCGATTCCAGCAATTCGTGCGTGATGCGCTGGGGGAGCGCGACCGGAATGCGCGTGGCGATGCGCACGGTCTCGATGCTCGGAATGCAGCGCACGGCCTGCAAAATACGCACGATGCGCGTCGTGCTCATGGCCAACGGATCGCCGCCACTGATGATCAAGTCGCGGATTTCAGGGTGGTTGCGCAGGTACTCGAGCGCCGGCATCAAGCGCAATTCGGAGCGCGGTCCGCCACCGCTGCCAACGATGCGGCTGCGCGTGCAGAATCGGCAATAGACGGCGCAGCGATCGGTCGCCAGCAGCAGCGCGCGATCCGGGTAGCGCTGCACGAGCTCGGGCGCGACCTCGTGCGCTTCTTCGCCCAGCGGATCGCGCAGGTCGCCTTCGACCGTTCGTCCTTCGAGCGCGTGCGGCACGACTTGCTTCCGGATCGGGCAATTCGGGTCGTGTGGATCGCACAGCGACAGGTAGTAAGGGGTGATCGAGATCGGTAACCCGGCGTGTTCGGCGGCGAGCGCGCCGGCGAGCTCTTCGGGACTCAGCGAAAGCTTTTCGCGCAAGCCTGCGACCGTGCGCACTGCGTTGCGCAATTGCGTGCCCCAATCCTGCGCGCTTTCGTCCGGCAAGAGCCGGATCCCCGTGGGATCGGGCGGCGGCAAGCCGTCTGCTGCGGGTGGCAAGGAGCTGGTCGTCATCGCCCGCTCACGACCGGCGCGGGGCTGGCCGTGTCCGGCTCCGGCACTTTGACTTGCTTCAGCGCTTCATCGTCGACGCTCACGGGGTAGCGCTTGGCGAGCTCCTGTTCGAGCTCGGCTTCGCGCGCGCGGATGCGTTGCTGGACCAGCGCGACCCGGATCGTGCGCTCGGCGTCTTGGTACGACCGGTCGCGCGCTTCCGTGCGACCGGTCATGCGCACCACGTGAAAGTGCCCGGATTCGACCACCACGTGATCGAGCACACCGCCGAGCTGGTCAATCGCGAACACTGCCTCGCGTAGGGCCTCGGGCACGCGCGGGTTCGCGCCGCGCGGATGGCCGGGGGGCCCGACGATCCCCAAATCGCCGGCCAGCTCGGTCGGCGTGGGACCGGACGAGGGCGGGGGTTTATCGAGCGAAACTTGCGCCACGAGCTTGCCCCAATCCGCGGCCGACGCGCCCAGCGCCTTCTGCAACGCCGCCTTGGCCTGCGCTTCGCTCGCGAGCAAAAGGTGAGCCACGCGCCGCCGCTCCGGCTCTTTGAACTCCTCATGGTGTGAGTCGAAGTAAGCGCGCACCTCGGCCTCGGGGATGTCCGAGGGGCCCGGCATTTTCTGGCGCAGGTCGCGCAGCAGCTCGTCCCTCAACATCTGCCGAATGCGCTCCTGGGTCTCCGGGAGCTTGTCGAGCCCGCGGCGCTTGGCTTCTTCGGCCAGCAGCTCGACTTGAATGATCTCGTTCAAGAGTTGCTTGCGCCGGTCGGGCGATTGGTAGCGCAGCCGCTCGAATGGATCCATGCGTTCCAGCGTCTCGGCATAGTCAGCCAGCGTGATGTCGCGGTCGCCCACCTTGGCCAACACTTGACGGCCGAGCTCCGTCGTCAGCACCGCGGTCTGCGCGGCGCTCGCGGACGGGGCAGGGCCTGGCTCGGGCAGCGGCTTTTTGTGACAAGCCGTCGAAAGTGCGGCGCACAGCAACGCCGCGAAGGGACGCGCGTGGTGATAGCCAAAAGAGCGGACGAGCGAAATTTCTCGCATGCGAGAAGCACGGGGATACTACGGGGCCGGCAAAAGCGCCAGAATCGGCCATTGCGCGCGCTGCCCTGCGGGGCTACGCATCGCGGCGTGGAAGAAGAGAATACTGGGAAACTTCGCTATCGTCGCGTCATCATCAAGCTGAGCGGTGAGGCGCTGAGCGGGAAAGACGGCGGCTCCGGCATCGACACGATCACGCTCAAGTCCACAGCTGCCGAGCTCGCGGAAGTGCACGGAACCGGCGTCCAGCTGGGCCTGGTCGTCGGCGGCGGCAACATCTTCCGCGGCCTACGCGGCGCGAGTGAAGGCATGGATCGCGCGCAGAGCGACTACATGGGCATGCTGGCCACGGTGATCAACGCGCTGGCGTTGCAAGACGCACTGGAGCGCAGCGGCGTCCCAACTCGAGTCATGACCGCGATCGAGATCAAGCAGCTCGCCGAGCCGTACATCCGCAGGCGCGCCATGCGCCACCTGGATCGCGGACACGCGGTGATTTTCGCTGCGGGGACAGGCAACCCGTACTTCTCCACCGACACCGCAGCTTCGCTGCGGGCCATGGAAATCCACGCCGATTGCCTGCTCAAGGCGACCAAGGTCGATGGCGTGTACGACCGCGATCCACGCCGGCACCCGGACGCCAAACTGCTGAACCACGTGAGCTACGACCGGTTTTTGAACGATCACCTGGGAGTGATGGACTCGACCGCCGTCGCGTTGTGCCGGGAAAATGGCTTGCCGATCCGAGTGTTCAAAATGGCCGCCGGCAACATCCGCCGCGTCTGTCACGGAGACCCGGTCGGAACCACCGTCAGCGACAAGACCGAGTAGTTTATTCCCGCCGAACGCGAGAATCGGTCGCCTTTCTCGAGGCTGCGCGCGTCAGCCGAGCCGCGCGCAGAAAATCTCACCCCGAGGCTCCCCTCGCTTGGCCGTGGTGCTTTGCTGCAGGAAATAGCGGCGAACGCTGGTGCTGCGCTCAGGCCTTCAGGCTAAGCTTCGCCCACCCGCATGTGGCAATCACTCCCTGAGTTGGGCACAGGAATCGTGTACGCGATTCTCGTCGCCGCGGCGTACACCTTCGCAGTCGCGCTTTCCGCTGGCCGCGGTCGACCTCGGCTTTTGCAAGCGGCGCGCCTCGGCGCGTACTCGACCTCCGCGTTGGTGCTGTTCGCGGTGCTGCTGTTGTCGTACGCCTTCGTGTCGCACGACTTTCGCATTCGTTACGTCGCCCACTACAGCGACCGACGAATGTCCACGACGTACCTGCTGACGTCGCTGTGGGGTGGGCAAGATGGCTCGCTGCTCTGGTGGTCCCTGCTGCTCGCGGGCTACATCACCGCCTGCGTGGCTTGGCTGAAGGGTCGCTACCGCGAGCTGCAGCCATACGTGATCGCCACGCTGATGGTGATCATCGGCTTCTTCGCGGTGCTGATGCTGTTCGCCGCCAATCCGTTCGAGACCAGCATTGCCGGCGCGCGTGCAGACGGCGAGGGCTTGAACCCGCTGCTGCAGAACTATTGGATGATCATTCATCCGCCCTGCTTGTACATGGGTTTCGTGGGTTGTTCGGTGCCCTTCGCGTTCTGCGTGTCCGCGCTGGTCACGCGCCGGCTGGACAACGAATGGGTGATCGCGGTCAGAAAGTGGATGCTGTTCGCGTTCCTCTTTCTGTCGATCGGCAACGTGCTGGGCATGATGTGGGCGTACGAAGAGCTCGGCTGGGGCGGCTTCTGGGCCTGGGACCCGGTGGAGAACGCCGCGTGCCTGCCGTGGTTCACCGCATCCGCCTACGTGCACTCGACGATGATCCAAGAGCGCCGTCCGATGCTGCGCGTGTGGAACGTGTTTTTGATTTGCCTCACGTTCTTCCTGACCATCTTCGGCACCTTCCTGACGCGCGCGGGCATCATCACCAGCGTGCACAGCTTCGCTCAAAGCAGCATCGGCACGTACTTCGTGTACTTCATGGGCTTGATCTTGGCCACCAGCCTGGGGCTGATGGTGTGGCGCCTGCCGGAGCTGAAGAGCAAGGGTCAAATCGAAGCGGCGGCCAGCCGCGAAGCCATGTTCGTGGCCAATAATTGGGCTCTTTTGGGCGGAATGACCTTCATCATGGTCTCCACCATGTACCCGAAGATCAGCGAGCTCTGGGGTGAGAGCGCGACCGTCGGTCCGCCGCACTTCAATCGTTGGATGGGACCGATCGGGCTCGTGATCTTCG
>DASSMT010000209.1:0-18241 GCA_035688655.1 Polyangiaceae bacterium
GGCATCGTCGCGACCTGGAAGATCGACGAAACGCTGTACCGCGAGGCGCTGCGTGAAAAGTTGGATCGCGAGGATCCGGCGGTGCGCAATCTGCTGATCAGCGCGATGCGCGATCGCCTGCTATTGCGCACGCCACTCGGCGAGCCGAGCGAGGCCGAGCTGCAGCAATTCCTCGAGCAACACCGATCCGACTACGAGACGCCGCGGCGCTTCGAGCACGAGTACGTGGTGTTTCCCAAGCAGGAGCCGGGCGCCGAGCAGCGGCGCGCGGAGTACGAACGAAAGCTCACGGCCGGCGCGACGCCGACTTCGCTCGGCCTGCGCAGTACCGTCGCCAACGTGGACCGCGAGCGCATCGTGCAAGAGTTTGGCGCAGCGATCGCCGATCAGATCCCGAATTTGCCGATCGGGCAATGGCGGGAGCTCGAGACGAACGATCGCTTGCTGTTGGTCAAGCTGAACGGGATCCAAGGCGGTTTGGCGCCCCCAGCGCTGCTTCACGAGCAGTTGCTGGCGGGTTGGAGAATGGCACGCTCGCAGCAGATCGTGGAGCAGGCCACCCAAGCCCTGACGCATCGCTACCGCTTCGAGGACAAGTCCCAATGACGCGGCTCTTGCTCGTTCTCTGGCTCTCACTCTGGTCATGGCTCTCGATCGTCTCGTACGGCAAGCATGCCGAAGCGCACTCCTTCGATGCCGCGACGCTGACGCTGACCGAAGTGGCAGACGGCAAATTCGCCATCGATTGGCAAACCACCGCCAAGACGCTGGCAGGGCTGCGCGAGCCGGCGCAATACCCGAAACCGTGTCAGCAGCGGGGCGCGCTGCTCGAGTGTGGCCCGCTCGGGCTAGTCGGCAGCATCGACTTCCCATGGCTGCGCGGTGGCGCGTCGACCGTGACGGTGGTGATCGATTGGCAGAGCGGCTCGCGCCTGCTGCGCGTGCTCAACGGCCGCTCGCCGAGCCTCACCGTGTACGGGATTCCGGCGTCCGCGGGCTATCGCTTCTTGCAGCCGATCGCGCTCGACTACACGCGGCTCGGCATCGAGCATATCTTGACCGGTTTCGACCATCTGATGTTCGTGCTCGCGATCACGATCTTGGTGCGAAGCCGCAAAGCGCTGATTGCCGCGATCAGCGCTTTTACCGTGGCTCACAGCCTGACCCTGGCCGCCACGGTGCTCGGCTGGCTGAGCCTGCCGTCGGCGGCGGTCGAAACCACGATCGCATTGTCGATCGTGCTCGCGTGCAGCGAATGCTTGCGACCGAGCGACTCGCTCGCGCGGCGCGCGCCGTGGTTGGTCACGTTTGCGTTCGGTCTGTTACATGGGATGGGCTTCGCGTCTGCATTGCTCGAGACCGGATTGCCCGAGAAGCACGTGCCCTCGGCGCTTTTGTTCTTCAACGTGGGCGTGGAGCTCGGTCAGCTCGCGGCGATCGCGCTGTTCGTCGCCGTGGGCTGGCTCATCACGCGCGTCGAACGACGCCCCGCCTGGACCAGCCGCGCATTCGTGTACGCGATGGGCTGTGTCGCGGCCTATTGGTCGCTGGAACGCGGCCTCGCGATGTTCGCGAGCTGATCCGCGGCTGTGCGAGGCTAGAATGCCCGGTCGACGGGAAGATTTTGTTGACTGCCCGCCAAACGCGAGCTCACGCAAGCCCATTTCGGCGTGGTACGGTCGTGGGGCAGAGGGGACTTCTTGGCAGCCTGTAACCGCCAAGCGCAATCGGACCATGACGCATCGATTCTTTTCTAGGTCATTCATATTGGCGGGCGTGACCCTCGTCGCCGCATGCGGAGCGAAGGATCGCAACTTCCCCGGCAAGCAGGGATCGGGCGGAAGCGCGGGCAGCGGCGCAAGCGCCGGCAGCAGCGGCGGACACGTCGGCAGCAGTGGAAGCGCCGGGAGCGGCGGACGCGTTGGGGGCAGCGGAAGCGGCGGCGGCAATGGCGTTGCTGGCGACAGCGGCGGTCCGCCGAGTGGCGGCGCAGCCCCGGTCGACCCGTGCGTGGGCGTCGCGTGTGACGCCCCCCCAGCGGCCAGCTGCACCAGCGACAAAGAGTACCGGACCTACGACAAGCCCGGAAGCTGCGTCGAGGGCACCTGCAAGTATACCGAGCACCTGATCGCATGCGCCTGCCAAGCCAACGCGTGCATGAGCGATCCCTGCCAGGCCATGCCTTGCAACTCTCCGCCGGCCGCCAAGTGCAGCACGAGCGACACGCTGACCGAATACGCGGCGAGCGGCACTTGCAGCGCCGGCAGTTGCAGCTACAAGCCGACCGACAAGTCGTGTCCCTTCGGCTGCGCGAACGGCGCTTGCAAAGCAGACCCGTGCACGAACATGCCGTGCTCCACGCCGCCGGCCGCCACATGCAAGAATACGACGACCAAAACGACCTACGCCAGCAGCGGGACCTGCAGCATGGGGAGCTGCAGCTACGCCCCGA
Source organism: Polyangiaceae bacterium (assembly GCA_035688655.1). Taxonomy (GTDB): domain Bacteria; phylum Myxococcota_A; class Polyangia; order Polyangiales; family Polyangiaceae; genus PMG-095. The sequence goes on from DASSMT010000209.1 coordinate 2,453, forward strand.
CCGACACGGCTTGCCCCAGCAACCAGAGCTGCAGCGGCCAGGCGGTGTGCGCGCTGTGCAAGACCGACACCAGCTGCGGCACCAGCTGTGCGGCTTGCTCCGGCACCACGCCGAAGTGCAAAGCGACGAGCACCACGTCCGTGTGCGTGGGCTGCCTCTCGAACGCCGATTGCACCGACCCCACCACTCCGGTCTGCAACACGTCGACGAACGCCTGCCAGGCGCGGCCTTCGTGCATCGGCTTGGCCAAGACCTGCGGCCCGAGCGGCAATCAAGATTGCTGCGCCTCGAGCATCGTGACCGGCAGCACCTTCAACCGCGGCAACGATCCCGCCTACCCGGCCACTGTCAGCACCTTTCGACTCGACAAGTACGAAGTCACGGTCGGGCGCTTTCGTAAGTTCGCGGCTGCGTATTCACAGAACATGATCACTTCGGGCGCCGGCAAGAATCCAAACAATTCGAGCGATCCTGGTTGGAACACGGCCTGGAATGCGAACCTACCTTCCGACGCCAGTGGGCTGCACTCCCAATGCATGGGTCAAGATAGCCCAACCTGGACCCCGAGCCCCACTGGCAACGAGAGCCTGCCCATAAACTGCATCGGCTGGTACCAGGCGCAAGCGTTCTGTATTTGGGACGGCGGGCGCTTGCCGACCGAGGCAGAGTGGAACTTCGCGGCCGCAGGTGGCACTGCACAAAGGGATTACCCGTGGGGCAGTAGCCCTCCGGACTGCAGTTACGCCAATTTCTCGACGGGGACGCGCTGCACCACGTCACTGAGCGGATTCAATCGAGTCGGCTCGGAGTCTCCCAAGGGCGACGGAGTTTTTGGACAATCAGACATGGCGGGGAACGCCATTGAATGGGTGCAGGACTTGTATCAGTCACCCTACTCGAGCACCTGTAATAACTGCGCGAATCTGACGGTGGGGACCGACCGAGTGGTCCGCGGCGGTTACTACCTCGGCTCCGATACGACGTACGCAACGACCTTCAACCGCGACTCCGTGCCGGAGAACTTGCCCAAGGACTATCAGGGCGCTCGCTGCGCGCGGAACCCGTGATCTCGGCGCAGCGCCGATGCTCGACGCACATAAAACGACGCCCCGTCTGCTGAGTCGCAGAGCGGGGCGTCACGAGGGTTCGGGAGAACGACGGCTACTTGATCGTCACTTCGCCGGCATCCAGCGAGATCTGATAGTAGCCGTGCGAATCCCAGGCGATAGTCTCACCCTTTTGGGTGACGGTGCCACCGGTTGTCGTGATGCGCACGCACATGTTGGGCGGGAAATTCGCCGGAAGCGTCCAGGTGGCGCTGGTCGTGGCTGATTCCGGGATCAGCCTTTGCCCCTGAAAGTAAGCGCCAACGTTGGTCATCGTTTCGGGCCAATAACCATCCGACACGGCCTTCGACATGGCGGCGGTCATGTTCGCGATCGGCACGGGATGGTAGGTCATTCCGCCGTCATTCACGAAACCGTGCACCACGAAGATCGCCCACTTGCCCATGGCGAGCTGGCCGGTAATCTCGCTAGCGGGCGCGCCTTCTGTCGGCATGTACGCGGGCAGCCACAGCGGATCGACCTTCGAATCGCGAGGTGCGATGGTACCGCCGCCGCATGGACCGCGATCTTGGAACAGCTTGGCGGGAGCACCAAAGGGCTTCCAACCATCTGCGCAATTCGGCGCTGCCATGCTGTGTACGTCGACGCCGAAGTTGGTCTTGAGCGTGTTCTGAGCGTTGGTCACCTCGGCCTGCGTCGGGTTGCTCTGCGGGTGCGTCTGAGTATGATTGGCAATCTCCTGCCCATCAGCCATGGTCGGCTTGTAGCTGCTGGCGCTGGCGCTACTAGCGATCAAAAACCAGGTGAAGTGCGCACCGGTAGCCTTCAACGCGCTGTAGCTGTCCATCTGCGACGGCCGGTTGTCGTCGAACGTGAACGACGCGGCGCCCTTGAAGCCGGCCCAGTCGATCACTTTCAAGCCACCCGCAGCGCCCGAAGGCTTGGCAACGCCGGTCGTGCTCGGCGCGAGCGAAAGATTGTCGCACTTGAACGAAGCGGTCGGGCCAGTGCCGCCAGTGGGTGGCGCGCCGCCCGCGCTGGCGCCGCCGGAGCTCGTGCCGCCTGCGTTCTTGCCACCTGCGCCCGTGCCACCCGCGCCCGTGCCGCCGGTACCCGGCGAACCCGCGGTGGGCGCCGCGCCAGCGGTGTTGCCGCTCGATCCCGCCGTCGCTGCCGCGCCGCCACCGCCCGTCGAGGGGTTGCCTGCGAGTCCGCTGCCGCTGCCGCCTGATGCCTTGCCGCCCGACGCATTCGCGCCGGCCGAAGTGTTGTTCGAACCGCTCGAACCGCCATTCGTGCCGGGGTCAGACGAGCACGCAACCGCGGACAAGATCAGCGCAGAGACTGAGATAAGATGCTTCATGTACAACGCGCCTCCGGGCGCACGCAGGGAGAGAACGGAGTGGAGTGACTCGGCGGACAAGTTAGCACGCCACGCGCGCGATCAAACGCCTGTTGAAAGATCCTTAACAACTCGTCGTCGAGCGGACAAACGGGCGCGACGCACGACATTGAACGTGCAACCGAGCCGGAAGATTGCACGGCAGCCGGATTATCCGAGTGGTCTCAAAGCGAGCCACTGAAGCGCCAGCACTGGGCTCCGCGGGAATCTCTCTTCTCGACTTGCTCTTGGGCAACGCGCGTCGACGTAGCGCAGCTCAGCAGACGATCGGAGGACTTGCGTCGTCTGTCGAGTTCCTCGCCGACGACGCGGCCCCGGAATTTGACGGAGCCATTGCGTGGAATGCATTGACCAGTACCGCGCCGAAGCAGGCGGTACGGATCGATCTCCGCTCGAATCCCAGGGTTCGGCTCGAAACATTCTCGCGCAACCGCGCCGCTGGCATACTGCTCCTCGATGCACGGGCCAAGCGCGTATCCCCCGGAACTTGCTCGCTACGTCGAGGCGCACTGGCCGACCGCGACGCCCTTGTCCGTACCGCTTCCGGTACTCGAAGCTGCGTTGTCCGCGGCGTATCAAGCTTCGTTGACGACCGAGGAGGCGCGCCCGACGCGCTTTCGTCTGCTCCTCACCGCGCCCGAGCGTCTGCCCGACACCGGCGTTCCCAATCAAGGCGTGCTGCGACTCAGCTTCGATCGCACCCGGCCGCTCAACGGTGATGAACTGCGGCGCTTGGCGCCCGCAGTGCCGTTCGAAACGGCGTTGATCGCCGCTCACGCAGAGCAGGGCAAGCTACGCATCTGGGGCATCACCCATTCCGGGCCGGCGTGGCTGGCACCGACCTGGGGGGGTCGTGCCAGCGTGCCGAATTGGACGTACGATCCCATCATCCACGTCACTGCACCCGGACAGCTGGCCGTGCGCTGTGCGGGTCGATTGGTCGGTGCGCTGGAACGGGGCGCGTTGGTGGATGCCGCGCTGGATGTCTTCGATTCGAATTGGCTGCCCACGCTGTTCGAGCGCGAGCGCCAGCAGATTCGCGAAGAGCACGCGCTGCAGCAAGCCGGCCTCGCATCTCCGACCGCAGTCGAGCATTCCTTGATCGGCAAGGTCGCGCAACAGATGTTGCGCCGTGCGATTCAACTCGTGCGCGGGGCTCGCCACGGAGGTCTGATCTTGATCGTCGATACAGCGGGCAGCGCAGGCGCCAAACCACTCGGCGCTCTGCGGCTCAAATACACGCTCGCGCAAGACGAGCCGGCGCGACGCTACCGCACGCTGCTGTTTCAGATCCTGCGCGGGGTGGCGGAGACGACCACGAAAGAATCCGTGGGCTGGGCGGATTTCGCGTCGAATCAGAGCCCGCACTTCGAGGAGCTCGAACAGGCGATGTTCGAGCACAGTCGCGTGCTTTCGAACCTCACCGCGATCGACGGCGCGCTCGTGCTCGACAAGCGCTTCGATATCCTCGGCTTTGGCGCCGAAGTCTCGGCGGAGCTCCCGACGCCTGCCCGCGTGTTTCGCGCGCTCGATACCGAGGGCCAGATCCGCAGGCCGGAAGAGATTGAAAACGTGGGCACGCGCCACCGCGCCGCCTATCGCTTCGTCAACGATCACCCCGAGGGCCTGGCCGTCGTCATCTCGCAAGACGGCGCGGTATCCTTCGTCGCGAACCGCGAGCAGCAGATCGTTTTTTGGGAGCAATCGCTGAGCCCGTAGCAGCTCGGCGCAACTGAGACGGCTCTCTGTCGGCCAATCCCCGCCGCCGGCCAGGGACTAGCTCTCGGAGGCTTCGAGCAGACCGCGCATCTTTGCGGTTTCGAGCAAGTGAGCCACGGCAGCGCGCTGGGCAAGCGGAACGCTGCCGGCGATTTCGCTCATCTTGGCATGCACGAAGAACGTCTTGCGACGCCAGCTCAGCTGAAACATGCCGGTCAAGACACCGCGCTTCATGGCAGCCGCAAAGCCTTCACCTTCGAGCACGGCGTGGTAGGTCGAGCACAGCTTCAAGAGCTCCGGCATCGCTTGATCCAGCCGTGCGCGGACTTGCGCGTTGGGCGCTGGAGCGCCGACCGGCACGCGCGTGACATAGACGACGGGATGCCCACACGCAGCGACCGCAGCCTGCACCGCGCCTTGGATGCGTTCCACATCGGAAAGCTCGGGCTCGCCCCACAAGGCGAACACAGCGCCGAGCGTCGTGACTATTTCGCAAGCCATGCGTCTTTACCAACGGCCAGAGGTGCTCACCATTTAGCCATAGGGGGCGGAACTTCTCCAGCGGGACCGCCAAATCGTCGACTTACAGCCAGGCCATCGCGTTGCGTGGCGATGGGTGCTGAGACGCCGCGCACAGCATACCCACGCAGTTGGCAGCGACTATCGGGTGCTCGCGCACAAACCGCCCGAGGGCAGCTTGCTCGGAACTTGGAAGCCGACCGCGATCGAGCCGAGCTTCACCTGGTGCTCTCCAGCCGAAAGCGGTTGGCCGAAGCTGCACTCGGCGTGAGCGGTGCCGCAATCGTCGGTGCAGCCTTGGCCTGGCTGCTCGATGTTTGCCACGCAGAAATTGGCCGCGACGTCGAAGGCGCCACTCGAGCTGATCGTGCACGAGGCCGCGACCACTTTGGAGCAACTGCTCGAGAGACAGCCCGCGCTGCGGACGCTGACTTGCAGCGGATCGCCCGCGACGATTTGCTCACCGTCGACGGTCGGCGTGCCGCGCACGCACAGCTCGGCGGCAGCGTAGGGCTCGCAAGTGGGTTCGGGCTCGACAGTGGTGTAGTTCCAAGTGCAGCGTTGATTGACGCAGGCAAAGCCGTCGGCGCTCGGACAATCACAGTCCGAGCCGCCTTCGAAGGCGCAACCGCGCTCGATTACGTCGGCTCGCTGCGCCAAGTACTGCGTGAGGTCCGCGTCCTTGCGAGCGATCAGATCCCGCGTGCAACCGCAGCTCGAAGCCGGGATGCGCTGACCGCACTCAGCCGCCGATTGGCAGCTCTGAACGCTGGCCAGCGAGCCTTGCATTTCGTTGACCAGCGCGTCACACGCCGGGCCAGGCTTTGGGCAGTCTCGGTTCGTACACGCGATTTGCCCGTTGCCCGAGCAAGTGCAGCTATTGCAGCCATCGTTCGAGACCTGTTGCCCGGGCGCGTATCGAACTCCGGCGGCATCGATACATGACGGCTCGCACGCCACGGCGGTGCACTGGATGCTGCCCTGCGCACTGCACGAACAGTGATTGCAACCGTCGCTGTCCAGGAAGGTTTCGCCCTCGGCGTAGTGCTTGCCGTGGTCGTCGCAGCCGCCTCCATTCTGGACCGTACCGGAGCAACCCACGAAGGAAGCGAGCAGGCCGAACAGCCCGAGCGAAAGCCAAAGCGAAGAGGTGCGAGAGTGACCCATACTCACCCTCCAGCATGGAGCGTGCCGAGCAGAAAATGGCTGAATTTCAGCGGACGTTGGCCGCGCCGCCGCGATCTTTGCGTCCGGGTTGTGCCACGCGCGCCCGCGCCCGCGCACGCTAGCCGCCGACCACACACTTCAACGCTTGGCGCCGAGCAATGCCTGACGAGCACGCTTTTGCTCGTACATCAGCGCATCGGCTTTGCCCAGCAATGCCTCGATGCTCTCCGGGCGTCTCGAATCGTACAGCGTGCCGCCCACGCTGGCGGACAAGCGGTAGCGTCGGCCCGGTTGTTGGTCGCGCGCGAGGATCTCGGCGTCGAGGCGCGCGGCGAACAGCGTAAGCTGCTCGGCGTTCGCGTCGGGCAGTAGCGCAACGAATTCATCGCCGCCCAAGCGAGCCACCACGTCCGAAGCGCGGAACGTAGCCCGCAACACGCTGGCAGTTTCGCACAGCGCCGCGTCCCCTTGCTCGTGACCGAGCTGATCGTTGATCTGCTTCATGCCGTTCAGGTCCACGAAGAACAACAATGCAGAGCCATGCGTACGATCCGTCCGCTGGATCACGTGCCGTGCGAGCTCCAGAAAGCCGCGGCGATTGTACAACCCCGTGAGCTCGTCCCGCAGCGATAGGTTGCGGATCTCTTCGGCCCATTTCAAAGTTGCGGCGCGGGCACGCTCGCGCTCGACCACGCGCCCGAGCTGCGTGCCGATGTTGCTCATCAAGGTGAGCAAGCGACTATCCGCCTCTTCGCTGCGCTCCGAGTAGAACTCGAGCACTGCCACCACTTCGTCGCCGATCAGCACCGGGAAAGCGAAGCCGCTGCGGAGCCCGGCTTCTTTCGCCGAACGCGCGCGGGCGAAGGCGCGATCGCTGTGCAAATCACTGAGCCATGTCGCAAGCCCGGAACCGAACACCTGACCTATCATGTGATCGTCGACCGAGAATTTCAGCGCGGCGCTCTGCTCACGAAAAGAAGAGAAGCGCTCGGAGCGGTCACTCCACCAGCCGCTGCACAGCAGCACGTCGCCGTGTCGAATGTACACGTGCCCAACCGGCCAACCCATGAATGCGCACACGCGCTGCAGGCAAATGCGAAACGCCTCTTCGGTCGATTGAGCGCTGTTCGCTGCCGCGGCGATGGTCTGTAGGATCTCGATGATGGCCGCTTCCTCGTTCACGAGCATCGTCTGCTCGAGCAGGGCGGCTTCGATTTGCTTGTGACTGGTGACGTCGTAGATCAAAGACATGCCCGCGCTGACTCTGCCGCGCTCGTCGCGCACCGGGACGACGTCGAAGGCGTACGTCTTGCCTTCTCGAACGAACTCGAAGCTTTGGTTTTCGCCCGCCAAAGCAGCGCGGTAGCGAGCCGCGAAATGCTCGACATTTTGCGGGCTGACTACCTCGAACACGGTCTTGCCCAGCAGGGCTTGGCTCGAAAGTCCGAGGCTCGAGAGCAGGGCCTCGCCGTCCGCGAGCAGGTGACGGAGCTCATGGTCGAACACCACGACGGCTCCGTTCGGTAGGTGACGAACGACCGTGCGAAAGAGCGTTTCGCTGTTGACCAGCGCCTGGCGGGCAGCTCGCGCGAGCGTATTTTCACGGCCCACGGTGACCACCGCCTGAACTCTGCCCGCCGCGTCTCGGAGCAGCGACGAATTCACGCGGAACGATTGCTCGAGCTGGCCGGGAAGACGCCGAATCACCTCCAGGTCGCGAATCGCTTCTCCAGCCAAGGCGCGCTTGCCTGCAGAACGGTCGAACGTCAGCGGCGTCACGCCGTCAGCCAGGAAGAGCCCGTAGCTGGCGAGGCTTTCGTCGGCGTTGGCGAGCTCGGCTGGGCGCGCCTGTCGCGCAGCCGGATTCGCGTACAACACGCGACCGTCGCTAGCGGTGATCACCACCGAGTCCGACATGCACTCGAGCGCCGCGCGCAGCAGCTCGTTCGACACGGAGGAGCTCGGCGCGGGCTCACGGTCGGGGATTTTGCCGTCGTCCTGGCTCAGGGTGGGCTGGGCTCCGGACGGCTCGGGACGCGCGTTCGACACGGGAGGGCGCGAGTATGGCCGCCAGATTGCCGCAAGTGAAGGGGCGAGAGGCAACAGGTTCTGGGGCTCACGAACTTCGGACGCGGACAAACTGCGGCGCTCTTGCTCATACCGCAGCTTTCCATACATGTCCGGACATCAGCCAGCTCGTGCGGCTCGCGGTCGTTGCGGATACGATTGCTCGGATAGGAGGAGGAGTTGAGCGAGCTGCGCGAAGTCCCGCGAACAATCCACGCGCTCGAGCGCAAGCCCAGCGAGGGCGAAAGGCAGTCGGGCGAACAGCGAGGCACTCGCTACGCGACCGATCCCCGCCTCGAGCGGCTGCTCGGCGATCCGCTCGTGCTTTCGACGTTTCCGCACTTGATCATCGTGCTCAGTCGCGAGCTCAAGATCCTGTACTTCAACCGGGCCGAAGCCGGCGAACCGGGCGCCGACGTGATCGGCGCCGATTGCTTGGAGTTCGTGCACCGCGAAGACCGAGAAAACTATCGCAGTGTGTTCGAGCAAGCCTGGCGATCGGCAGAACCGGCGAGTCTCGAGCTGCGCGGGATCGACGACCGCTGGTGGGATTCACGCCTCGTGCCGGTGCAGGAAGCTGGCGAGGTCGTATTCATGTTGGTCTCCAGCACCGATGCCAATCAGCGCAAGGCTCAGGAGCAGGCGCTGCGCGAAAGAGAGAGCAGTTTGCGGCTCTCTCTCCTGGCGAGCGGCGTCGGTACCTGGACATGGTGGCCACAGCGCGACGAGCTGTATTGGGACGAAGCGCTATGCTCGATCTTCGGCGTGGAGCCGAAAGCCGCGCCGCGCAAGCGCGAAGAATACTTGGAGCTGGTTCACCCCGAGGACCGCGCCGAAGCGGCAGAGACCATCGCCCGCTACGTGCGAACCGGGGTCTACGAAGGCATGGCGTATCGCATCGTGCGCCCCGACGGCAGGGTGCGACACGTGATCGCGAACGGAGTGGCTCAGTTCGACGAGCACGGGCAACTCGAAGCGCTGCGCGGCGGCGTGCTCGACGTGACCGAACGCAAGGAGCTGGAAGCCAGCCTGGCGCAAGCACAGCGCATTCAGGCGGTCGGTCGCTTGACCGCGGGCATCGCGCACAACTTGAACAACGCGCTCAGTGTCATCTTACCGAACGTGGCGGAGTGTCGAGAGCTTGCCTCGGGAGCGATCGCCGGGCGTCTGGCGGACATCGAACATGCTTCGACGCGGGCCGCGGAGATGGTGCGGCAACTGATGCTGTTCGCCCGCCCGCAGGACAACGCGACGCGCAGCGCTTTCGATTTGACGGACGCGGCACGACGAATCGTCACCATGTGCCGCTCGACGTTCGACCGCAAGATTCAGATCGAGTTCGTCCCCGTGCAGCTCCCGCCCGCTTTCGGCAACTCCGGCCAGATCGAGCAAGTGCTGCTGAACGTGTGCCTGAACGCGCGCGACGCGCTCCTGGAAAGTGAGCGTGCGACGCCGCGCCTGAGCGTCGAGCTTTCGGCGCCTGCGACCGGCCTGGTGTGCGTGAGTGTCGCCGACAACGGCGCCGGCATGACGGACGCCGTGCGCGCTCGGATCTTCGAACCCTTCTTCACCACCAAGGAGACGGGGCGCGGCACGGGCCTCGGATTGGCCAGCGCATACGCCATCGTCACCGATCACGGGGGCACCATCGAGTGCCGCTCGCGGCTCGGCGAAGGCACCCGTTTCGAGATCACGCTGCCCGCTGCGCCCGCCACCCAGGATCTGTACACCGCTCCCGAACCGCGGCCGGTGCCGAACGGCACCGAGACGGTCATGCTGGTCGACGACGAATCCGCCGTGCGCCGGGTGCTCCGCGCGATGCTCGAGCGCAGCGGCTTTCGCGTCATCGAGTGCGAAGACGGCGCGCGAGCACTCGCAGAATTGGAGCGCGGGGCGCAGCCCGACGTGCTCTTGATCGATCGCTCCATGCCCGGCTTGTCGGGCGAAGAGGTGATCGAACAGCTGTGGCAGCGCGGGGTGCGCTTACCGACCCTGGTGTTGAGCGGGCACTCCAGCGTGGAGCTGCAGAACCCGAACGTGCGCGCGGTTCTCACCAAGCCGATCACTCGTCAGGATTTGATCTCGGCGTTGCGCCGAGCCCTCGATCACCGAGTTTGTGCCACTGTGCCAGCGCCGGGTTAGGATAACTCTGCTAATTTGCTGGAATTTGCCTTGGCCCGCCATTTGCTACCACTCAGTACATGAAGTGCCGCAGGCAGTTGTTCGCTCTAGGAATCAGCGCGCTCGTGCTTTCCTGCGGAGGCGAAGCCAGACAAGGCAGTCCGGGTGGTGAGGCGGGGGCTTCGACCGGAAGCGGCGGACTGAGCGGCCTCGCCGGCAACGCCAGCTCGCACAGCGGCAGCACCAGCGGCGGTAGCGCGAGCACCAATGGCGGTAGCGCGAGCACCAACGGCGGTAGCGCGAGCACCAACGGCGGCAACGCGAATGGCGGTTCTGGCGGAGCAGTCGTGTGCTGTCTCGCGTTCCCGACGTGCCCCGCAGGCGAGCGCCAAGCGGTGAGCCCGGAGTGTCCAGGGCAAGCCTCGTGTCATCAAGTGTCCATTTGCTGTTCGTCGATCTGGTGCGTGACGAGCGACGAGGCCAGCGCAGGCGGGGCGGCTGGCTCGGGAGCCGGTGGGACTCACGATTGCAACGGCCTGACCTGCACGGCGAGCCAAGCCTGCGTCGCGTATCGCACGGATGGCGGTGTCGTTCTTCCACCGGACTCGGCGAGAACGTGCCCGACCGGGACGCACTTGGAGGGCAGCCGCTGCGCGCGAGATTTCGCCTATCAGTGTGCCGAACGCCACGGGACTTGTCAGAACGAACCGATCTCGTGCGCCTGCGCGGAGCCCGACACCAACAACCCTGGCGTTTGTCCGGCCGGTTACGGCAGCTGCTCGGCCCCCTCGGCCAACGCGGTGGCTCCTTCGACCGAGCTCGTGTGTCAGCAATTGGTCCCGTGACAGGCGGCCCGCAGGCGCGCAGCCCGCGCGAAGATTCCGCCTGATCAACGACAAGTCTCGCAGGCGACACCGGACATTGCTAGTGCTTGCGCAGTCGGCCGTAGCGCGTTGAACTGGCGTCCATGTCTTCCGAGCCCCAGCGTCACTTCTCGATGTTGCGCGAGTTTCGCGCGGCAGATTTTTTCACTTTGGGGAACGGCCTTTCGGGGTCCGGAGCGATCCTCGCGTTCATGCGCTTTTGCGCCGGCGAACAGGCGAGTTTCTTCTGGATCGGGGCGGCGTTGATGCCGGTCGCGCTGGTGATGGACATCTTGGATGGCCGGGTGGCACGGCTGCGCAACGAAGCGTCCCCTCTGGGTCAGGAGCTGGATTCGCTGGCCGATGTCGTGTCGTTCGGCGTGGCGCCGGCGGCGATGGCCTTCGCCTGCGGCCTGCGCGGCGAAGGCGATGCGCTGTGCTTGATGTTCTTCGTTGCCTGCGGCATCAGTCGTCTCGCACGCTACAACGTGACCGCCGCGAGCCTTTCGGCCGAAACCGGCAAGGTGCCCTATTTCGAAGGCATGCCGATCCCGAGCAGCTTGTTGCTGGTCAGCTTGTGGGTCGTTCTCTTCGCGCTGGGTCGTCGCGGCGATTCCCTTCCCCTATCCGTTTGGCACTTCGGCTCGGTTTCATTGCACCCGCTTTCGCTGCTGTACGTCGCGCATGGCAGCGCCATGGTCAGCAAGACCTTGCGCATTCCGAAGCTGTGAAAGACCCGTCACGCGCCGCCGCGACGGGACGCGCCGCCGAAGGCTGAGCCGCGCCTCGCCCGCTGCTCGTGACCATCAACCCAATCTTTCTGGCGGCCGGTTGCTTGCGGCTTCGAACCTGGAAACGAGCTACACTCAGCCAGTAGCTTTTTTCCATGTCACGAGCTTTCTTTGGAGGGATACGATGATTCGACTGGGTAAGATGGGAGTGGTGTCGAGCGCGTGCGTCTTGGTCGCACTTCGCAGCGCGTCTGCGTTGGCGTGTGGGGGCGGAGGCGTCACGAGCAGCACTGGCGTGACGATGGGCGCCCAGCGCGTCTTCATGTCGGTGCGCAACGCGGGCACGACCGACATCGTCGCGCAAATCGTCGTGCCGCAGACTACCGCGAGCTACGGCGTCCTGATTCCGGTGCCGGACGAACCTACCCTCGACAGCGAGCCCGTCTCGGCTGGCGACCTGACCAAGCTCGATCAGCTTACCCAGCCGGTAATTACCAGAACCGAGAGCTCCGGAATGAGTTGTGGCTGCGGCTCGGGCGGGGATGATGACAGCGCCGATCCCGGAACCAACGGCAGCGTGACCGTGAGTAGCCAGGCCACGATCGGCCCAGTGAAGGCCGTAGGGCTCACCGCCGACAGCGGCGACGCGGTGCGCGCGTGGCTCAGCGAAAACGGCTTTTCCTTGCCGCAGACCGACGCAGCCACGCTCAATCGCTACGTGGGGGGCGGCAGATACTTCATCGCCATCCGCCGCGCGGAAGCCGGAGCCAGCGGGGGACCGAGCAGTATCGGCATTCATTACACCTTGCCTGGCGATCACCGCATGCTGTCGCTCGGTTTTACGCGCATCGGCGCAGGGCCGAACCTCGGCCTCACGCTGTTTCTGGCCGCGCCGCAGACTGTCGGGCCCTCGGAGCCGTTCAAGGCGCTCACACTCGACTCTCTCGACGCCGCGATCTTGCGCCGTGGTGACTACCCGCTAGCCGTGCAACGCGCGGTCGCGGCGCAAGGCTCCAAGGCCTTCGTGCTCGAGAACTCGGCGCAGGGCGATAACATCGCCACGGCCGTGCCAGGGCTTGCGCGCTTCATCGATGGTGGCGCGATCATCACGCGCGCGACGACCGTGGTCGCGCGCGAACAAATCAGCGACGATGTGGTGTTCGCCACCCCGTTCCAAGGCAATGTGCCGTCGCAACGCCACGTGAGCCTGAGCGGAAGCAGCGTCCGTTATGCCGGAATGGGCTTGCTGCCCCTGGTGTTCATCGCCCGCGCCCTGCGTCGCCGCCGTCCGCGCGCGCGTCACTGAAGGAGTCGCGGGCATCAGCGGCTGGGCGGCTCGAAATCCTCTCTCGACCGCCGCCTCTGACTGCGGAGGAGCAAGGCCGCGGACGTCGCCCTCGAGCCAGCTGTCTCGCTGCGGGTGCGGCGCTTGCTGCCTTCGGGCTGCGCGAGCACGCCGGCCACGCACAATGCCTCACGCGCGCCCTGCTTCAAGTGCGCTTCGGCCGTGCGCAGCGCGCGCCGCGTGATGCCGAGTACGTCACAGGTTGCCTTTTGGGTGAGCCCCATTGCAAAGCGACGCTCGTAGACGTCACGCAGCGGCTCGGAGAGCTCGCTCACGTAGGCATCGACCACGGCCAGTAAGCGATGCACCGAATCGTCGTCCTCGCGCCCGCATGGACCGCGATCGAGGCTCGCGGGATCGTGCAGCTCCCGCGCGAGATCATGGCGTCGCTTGCGCAGCAGGTCGATGAAGCAGTTCTTTGCGATTCGATTCAGATACGGACCGGAGGGGCGGTGCTCGTCGTAGGCACTGCGCGCGTTGGCCGAAAATGCCCGTGTAAAGACCTCTTGCAGCAAGTCGGCCACGGCGCTCGGCTGCGCAAGCTCGGGCGCACCGGTTGCGCGCGCCAGAAAGGCCACATGCGCAGCGACGGCCTCGACATAGCGCCGATAGATCGCCGAAAGCGCCAGCTCGTCTCCGGCGCGGAAGGCTTCGAGCAACCGCGGATCGTCGAAGATGGACGGCATGGCAGAAGGAGTGGAAGACGCGCAAGAAACCTGCGCACTGCGTGTCTCGCGAGGCGCGTCGCCCTGCCGACTCGCTACTTTCCGATCGGCACGGCGCTCTGCTGTGCGCGCGCCGAGTCGTCGTGAACTGCGTTCATCAGACATGTCGAGAAGTGTCAACACGCGAGCGGATCGCGTCGGCACTTGCGGCAGTCTTACGAAGACGAGAGCCCACGGTATAGGATGTTTGTGCCGCTCATCGACTGTATGTTTGTACTGCTCGGTAACTGTATGTTTGTGCGAATCGCGCGCGAGTCATTTCGAGCCCGATTTGCCTGGCTGAGCGATGAGAAATCGCTGCGCAGGATCGACACACATGAAACGCCTGTCGATGTTCGCCACACAGTTGGAGTTCGCTGATGTTCCCCACGACGGGACTCACGGGAATGGCAGACAGCAAGAGAGAGCGAGCGAGACTGCGCAAAGGAAGCCGCCCCGACCTTTCAGTGACTGGTCGAGCCGAGGGCACGGGTCTCGCAAACCGCGTGGCTCGAGCGAAATTCCCCGCGTTTTGCTGAACCGGCTGTAAAGCTCGGCCTGGCCGAGCTACACTAGAAAGAATGCCCGAAGTCAAAGACAAGCGGCTCGTCCCGCGCGAGCAAGTACACCTCGTGACAGAGATCGACCTCGAAGGTCAGCAGACCGGCTGTGGGGTTTCTCATGACGCGAGCGGTGCCGGGCTCCTGTTGCTGACCCACCTGCACCCCGAGCCGGGCAGCGAGCTCACGCTGAGGTTGTACATTCCGGGTGAAGCCGAGGCCCGTCGGCTGAGCGCGTCCGTGGTTCGTTGCGAGCCCATTCCCGCAGCGGAAGCCATCGTTTGGACCTACCGAGTCGCAGTGTCCTTCCGCAATCCGCCCTCGGACCTTCAGCAGCTCGTACGCGCTCTCACCAAGCGTCCCTCCTCGGGCCCGCCCACCGTGTCGCGATAGCTGACCCACGCCCCGTAGCGGCGGCGTCGGTCGCTGCGTTTCAATTCGCCTGCGCGCTCACAGGGCGAACGAGACGCCGTCCAGCGACAAGAAGCCCTGCGCGCTGCTCAGCGTTCCCGAATCGACGCTGATGTTGCCGTTGCGCTCGATCTTGAGCCGCATGTGCGCGGCGTTGATCGCGTCGGCCACGACGTAAATCGTCTGGGCGGGGCGCATGCCTTGGGGAAGATTGGCGACCACGACGTTGGTTCCGTTCTTGACGGCGCCTTCCAAGCGGATCACGCCTTCTTCGTTGCGCACTTTGACCGCGCGAGCCGAGTACGCCACCCATCCGTTCTGGAGCGACAGCGAGGTGGGGGTGGTGGTCAGTGAGAACGAAGCCCCTTCGAGCGAGGTCATCTCTGCCAAGCTCCCCTTGCTGCCCTCGATTTGCACGTAAACGATTCCGCTCGTGCCCATGATGGCGAGCCGCCCGTGAGCGGCCGAACTGTTCGGGCCCAAGACGACCGGGACGTACACATTTTGCCCAGGGATGTAGCCCGAAGGCAGTTGAAAGGCCGCCGTGTTCGCCGAGCCGGTGTTGTTGACCAGCGCGCCTTGAAAGCGCACGAAGCCGCCGACCTTTTTGACGCCGGCTGGGAGCTCGAAGGGAGTTCCCTGATTCCTGAATGGATACTGCCGTGCCCCCCAATCCGTACCTAGAGCAAGTGGCTGCGAATCCGCCGAGGTGCGGTCGAACGAGGCGCCGTCCAGCGAAGTCATCGCGAAGGCTTTGGCGCCCGCGCCGCCCACTCCGTCTTCAGAGACGGTGGCCGTGCACTGGCCGGTGCCCTGACTACAGCCGACGATGAGCATGCCGAGCCCGTTGCCCAATGCTCCCAACGCGATCGGGATATCGATGAAATCGGGGTTGGCCGGGCTGAGGTTCGAAGGCAGATCGAAGAGCACGTTGCCGGGATTCTTGTTCGGGTCCTTTTTGACGGCACCGCGGAAGACGATGATTCCGGTGCTCGTGATACCGACGGCGGGCGTGGTGCCATTGGCCGCGATCCATCCGGACTTCAGCGTCGGGAAATACCAGCTGCTGGAGATCGCTTCTTCCGCCGAGCGAAGGTTCGCTTCGTCCGGGGG
>DASSMT010000241.1:0-9908 GCA_035688655.1 Polyangiaceae bacterium
CGCAGCGCCAGCCGAAATCTTCCCGCCGATGCCGATGGTCGCCAACAGAATCACGGGTTTGAGCGCGTTCGGCAGGACATGCTTTGCGACCAGGGCAAGCGGATGCAGGCCGAGGGTTCGCGCCGCTTCTACGTAGGCGGCTTTGCGGATCACCAGCACCTGCGCGCACACCAGGCGCGCGTAACGCGGGACGCTGCCGATGCCCACCGCGATGATGGCATTGAGCAAGCCATCGCCCCAAAAAGTGATGATGACGAGTGCGAGAAGGATGTCCGGGAAAGCCAGCAGGACGTCGACGAAACGCATGATTGCGGCATTGACCCACTTGGGTCCGAGTCCCGCGCCGAGACCCAGCGTCACCCCCAGGCTCAGCCCGATGATGGTGGCGCCGATCCCCATGAGCAGCGATGCGGAGGCCCCATGGACGAGCCGCGCCAGGAGATCGCGACCGTTTTCATCGGTGCCGAGCCAATGCTCGACAGAAGGCTCGTAAAAGGCATCACGCGCGCTGGCTTCGAGCGGATCGACCGCCGTCAGCAGGCTGGGGAAGAGGCTGGCAACCGCCAACAGCAGGAGGTAACCCGCCCCCGCGACCAAGCCGGGACGATGGCGTGCCAGACGAAGCACTTCCGCAACCCGCGGAGAGTCGAAGAATTCACGAACTATTCGCCTTTGGGCGAGGGGCGGGCCTTGGGTCGAATCGACCTCGAGGGTGGACACGTCGGTCATCTATAGGCTCGACTGGTCCTGTATGCAAGAAGTGGGTCTATGAAAAGGTCGCACGCCGCCGCGGGAAATTTATCGACCCCGGAAGTGGTGCCGAGCGCTTCAGCGCGATTGATTGTGTCTTTCTGTGATTGGGACTGTTGCTGTGGAGACAGTCGAGGTGCAGTCGATGCCCAGCACGATGCACCGATTGACGAATGGCGAGACGGGCGCGTTTCGATGCTTGGTGAATTCCTGTTCGGCATGTCCTGTGCACGGGGCGGGGCGTCACTAACGCGGGCCCGCAACTTTCCTGCATGGGCGGTGCATCGCTGGGATGCGCCGTCGTTGTGCACGCGTGCACGGCCAATGGAGACACATGCCCACTCGCCCTCGCCAAATGAGCATCGGAATGAACATCCTGGGCTTGGGAGGACACAGCGCCGCCTGGCGTCTCGGGGAGTCACCTCACGGCGCGCTCACGGACATCGAGTATTTTCAAAACATCGCGCGGATTTCCGAGCGCGGCACTCTGGATGCGATCTTCTTGGCGGATGGCCCTGCTCTCGCGGGGAACATCGGCCGCCAGCCCGCCGGAAGACTCGAGCCGACCATCCTGCTCACCGCGGTTGCCCTGGCGACAACGCACATCGGGGTCATTGCAACTGCATCCACTTCTTATAACGAGCCGTTCAACCTGGCACGGCGGATCGCGTCCATGGATTTCGCGAGCGGCGGCCGCGCCGCCTGGAACGCCGTGACCAACGCCGGCGATGCGGCAGCGCAGAACTTTGGCCTGCCGGGGGCACCATTGCACGTCGACCGCTACGAGCGGGCCATGGAGTTCCTCGATGTGACCATCAAGCTCTGGGACAGCTGGGAGGAAGACGCGATCATCGGTGACTCGAAGGCCGGTCGCTTCGCCGACCCGGGCAAGGTCCACGAGATCAACTACACGGGCAGGCACTTCAACGTGAAGGGGCCGCTCAACTTGCCGCGCTCGCCGCAGGGCCGCCCAGTGATCGTGCAAGCGGGCGGTTCAGAGGGTGGCAAGGCGCTCGGCTCGCGCTTTGCCGACGCGATCTTTTGCACACAAACCACGCTCGAGGACGGCAAGGAGTTCTACCGCGAGATGAAGGACCGGGCCCGGCGCTGGGGTCGCGATCCCAACGAGCTGAAAATCATGCCCGGACTATCGACGGTCATCGGTAGCACCGAAGCCGAGGCCCAAGCTCGATGCGACGCGCTCGATGCCTACCAGGGACCGGAAGGAGAGCTGGCACAGGTGGCGAACCGCATCGGTATTCCGGTGACCCAGCTCGACCCGGACGCGGAGCTGCCTTGGCACTTGCTGGGTGATCTCACTCCGCCGGAAAAGGGCTCGCACGGCTTCTTCGAAGCGCAAATCAAGCTCGCGCGGCGCGAAAAGCTCACGGTGCGGCAGCTCGCACGGCGTATTCGCAGCGGCCATCGCTTGCTGGTCGGTTCACCCGAACAGGTTGCGGACACGCTCGAGGAGTGGTTCCTCGCCGGCGCAGCAGATGGATTCAATCTCATGCCTGACGCCTTCCCGTCCGGAGCCGAGATCTTCGTCGATCAGGTCGTGCCCTTGCTGCGCCGCCGCGGCATCTTCCGCACCGAGTACACGGGCACGACGCTGCGTGAACACCTCGGCTTGTCACGGCCTATGAGCCAATACCAACAGCAGCCCCACAAGGCGTCCGCTTGAATCGATGACGCGACGATCTCGCTTGCCAGCCTTGACCCAAATCCGAGCAACAGCCGAAGCGCCCAGCGCGAGCTGGTGGACGCGGCTTTCTCCGTATTTGAACCGTCGCTCACTTTGGTTGTCTATCTGCCTGTCCGTCCTCGGACAGGCTTTCATGGGCCTACTGCCGCTGATTCAGAAGTTCATTTTGGACGACGTCGTGCTGGCCCGTCGCCGTCCGCTGGTCCCGTGGCTGGCGGCATTGCTCGTAGTCGGCATCGTAGGTTTTGGACTCCAGTACCAACGTCGGTACCTCGCGGCAAAGACGAGTCTCGAGCTCATGCATCGGCTGCGAGTGGCCATTCAGCATCACTTGCACACGCTCGATGCCGCGAGCCAAGAGCAGCTCTCGACGGGCGACGTGATGGCTCGGGCAACTGGCGACGTCACGCTGTTGCAACAGTTCGTGAATCAGATCCCGCAAATGGTCGCGAACTTGACGCTGCTGCTCACGGCCATCGCAGTCATGCTCTACCTTTCGCCGTTGCTCTCGCTGGTGGTTGCGTTCTTCGTGCCCGCGTTCGTGATCTTCTCGCTGCGCTTCCGAGATCGGGTCTTTCCTTCGAGTTTCAACGATCAGCAGTTGGCCGGCGCGCTCGCCGGTGTCGTGGAAGAAGCGGTCGCAGGAGTTCGGGTCGTCAAGGCGTTCGGACAAGAGCCGCAAGAGCTGTCGCTGTACCTGGCTCGCGCCCGAGACCTGTTTCGTTCTCGGCTGCGCACTGCTCGCCTGACCGCGCATTACTCCTCGCTGCTCCAAGCGCTGCCAAGCTTCGCGCAATTGGCCGTGTTGGCGCTCGGCGGGCTCTTGACTCTGCACGGGCGCATCAGCTTGGGCGTCTTCTTGGCCTTCTGTAGCTACGTGGTGCAGCTGCTTGCGCCGGTGCGGCAGCTGTCCGGGATGCTCGCGAGTACGCAACAAGGGCGTGTCGGGGCGAACCGCGTGTTCGCGCTGCTGGAGCACGAGCCCGTGGTCAAAGAGTCTCCGTCCGCGAAGCGGCTCGAGAAAGCGAGCGGCGAACTTTCGCTCGAGCACGTGACCTTCGGCTATCCTGGAAAGCCGCTCGCCCTGCGTGACGTGTCCCTGCACATCGCCCCGGGCGAAAGACTCGGCATCGTGGGCAGCTCCGGGTCGGGCAAAACCACGCTCGCGCTGCTCTCGAGCCGATTTTACGATCCGAGCTCGGGTAGGGTTCGGCTCGACGGTCATGACGTACGCGAGCTTTCGCTCGATTCCCTGCGTACGAACGTGTGTTTGGTGTTCGAAGAGAGCTTCCTGTTCTCCTCGTCGATCCGCGAAAACATCGCCTTCGCCAGGCCCGACGCGAGCGACGCGGAGATCGAGGAAGCCGCGCGCGCGGCCCAAGCTCATGAATTCATTCTCGAGCTCCCTCGGGGCTACGACACCCGCGTCGGTGAGCGGGGGGCCCTGCTGTCCGGTGGCCAGCGTCAACGCGTCGCCCTGGCTCGGGCATTCCTCGCCAACCCCAAGGTCTTGGTGCTGGATGACGCAACGTCCGCGTTGGACGCCAACACCGAAGAAGCCATCCACCGTTCACTCGAACGCCAGATGGAGGGGCGGACAACCATCATCATTGCTCATCGCCAGTCCACGCTGCGGCTAGCCAGGCGCGCAGTCGTTCTCGAAGGCGGACGGATCGTGGAGGACGGCACGCCCTCCGAGTTACTCGAGACCTCGGGCCTGTATCGCCGATTGTTGACGGGTGCAGACATCGCGGACGAACTCCACGCGGAAGCACACGAGCGAGAGGCGGTGGACCCCCGCGCCTGGCCCGAAGGCGTAACGCGCGAGGGAGCCGCGCGCTCGGTGAGCCTGACGCACTCAGTGAGCATGGCTGCCTCGAGAGGCGGCGGTGGAGGGCCGGGCGCTGGCGGAGGGGGCGGCGCTGGCCGCGCTGCGCTCGTCACCGCGACGCCCGAGCTGCTCGAACGCATCGCCCGCCTGCCGCCGCTCCGTGACGAGCCGAATGCGGACCTTGCCGCGCAAGAACGGCAGAAGGGCTCAGCGATCGAGCTTCGAGACCTGATCAGGCCGTTTACCACGAGTCTGGTGATCGGCTTCGTCTTGCTCTGTATCGATGCGCTGACTGGTTTGGTGGCGCCGCTTTTGATCGGCCGGGCCGTGGATGGCGGGATCCTGGCGGGCAAAGCTCGCGTGCTCGGCTGGGTGAGCCTGGCGCTGCTCGTGGTTCAGGTCGCTAGCTGGATCAACTCGCGCGCGATGCAGCTGCAAACGGCGCGCACCTCCGAGCGCATGTTGTTCGCGCTCCGAAGCCGCATGTTCGCGCACCTGCAGCGGCTCTCACTCGATTATTACGATCGTGAGCTCGGCGGTCGGATCATGGCCCGCATGACCAGCGACATCGAGGCGTTCTCGCAGCTGTTTCAGCAGGGGATTTTGACCGCGCTGGTCAGCTTCCTGACCTCGGCCGGCGTCTTCTTCGTGTTGCTGGCGCTGGATTTCCGGCTCAGCCTCGGGGTGTTCGCAGTGATGCCGGTGCTGTTCGGCGGGACGGCGCTCTTTCGGCGCTTTACGCGGCAGGCATATCTCGTCTCGCGGGAACGCATCGCGCGCGTGTACGCGAGTCTGCAAGAGGACATCGCCGGGGTAAGGGTCACGCAAGCGTTCGCGCGTCGCCGCGCGAGCGAGCAGCACTTCAGCCAGCTGTCCGCGAGCTATCGCGACGCGCGGCTGCGCTCGATGCAGCTCATGTCGCTGTTCTTTCCGTTCCTTCAGCTTTTGTCGGTGTTCGCCAAGGCGATCACCCTGGCGATCGGCGCGATCCGTCTGGCCCAGGGCGGGGTGCTCGCGGCCGGTGTGTTGATTGCGTTTTTGCTCTACCTCGATCAGTTGTTTTCTCCGTTGCAGCAACTGTCACAAGTCTTCGATCAGTGGGTTCAGGCTCGCGTCTCGCTCGGCCGGATCCGCGAGTTACTCGCGTGCGAGAGCAGCACGCCCGAAGCTCTGGACGCAACGGAGCCCGGCTCGCTGAAAGGGGAGATTCGCTTCGAGAATGTGCGTTTCGCCTATGCTGAGGGTTCACCCGAGGCGATTCGAGGCATCGATTTCGTCGTGCATCCAGGTGAAACCGTGGGCCTGGTCGGCACGACTGGGGCGGGGAAGTCTACCTTCGTCAAGCTCGCTGCACGCTTTTACGATCCTAGTGCGGGACGCATTACCGTCGATGGCATTCCGCTCACGAACATGGCGATGAGCGCATTTCGGCGGCAACTCGGCTACGTACCGCAGGACCCGTTCTTGTTCTCCGGCACGGTGCTCAGCAACATCCGCTATGGCCGTCCGGACGCCACGGACCTGGAGATCGAGCGGGCGGCCCGCGCCGTCGGCGCTCACGAGTTCATTCGCTCGCTCCCGCAGGGTTATCTGACACCGATCCTTGCCGGTGGTCGGTCGTTGTCTGCGGGCCAGCGCCAGCTGGTGTGCCTAGCGCGCGCGGAGCTGGTACGCCCCGTGATTCTGATTTTGGACGAGGCTACGGCCAATCTCGATCTCAACACGGAAGCCGAAGTGCAGAGGGCCATGCGGCGGGTCGCTCGAGGGCGAACAACGTTGCTCATTGCGCATCGCCTGCAGACCGCGCGTCACGCCGATCGCATCGTCGTGCTCGAAAACGGCGCGGTGGTCGAAGAAGGACCGCATGAAGAATTGGTGCAAGCGGGCGGGCGCTACGCCAAACTGTGGGAGACCTTTCGGCGCGCGGAGCTGCGGGAGAGCTCTCTGCGCGCTTCTGCGTGAGTGCACGGGCCGAACTCACCGACTCGCCGTACTATGTCTTGTAAATAATCGCATTGTCTCCAATTAAGGACCAGCATGGAATTTCGAATTTTGGGCCGCACCGGCATCCGCGTGAGTTCGCTCACGCTGGGCGCCATGAATTTCGGGAACCGCACCACCCCGGAAGATTCTCAGCGCATCATCGAGCGCGCGATCGCCGCGAACATCAACTTCATCGACACCGCCAATGTCTACAGCAAGGGGCGGAGCGAAGAGATCGTGGGCGAGGCGTTGAAGAAAAACGGGCATCGCCATCACATCGTGCTGGCAACCAAGGTGCATGGCAACATGCACCCCGACGATCCGCTCGACCCCAATCAAAACAGCAACAGCCGCCGGCAAATCATCGAGCAATGCGAAGCTTCACTGCGGCGGCTGCAAACGGACTACATCGATCTCTACCAGATCCATCGCCCGGAACCGACCAACCCGATCGATGAGACGCTGCGCGCGCTCGACGACCTCGTTCGTGCCGGAAAGGTGCGCTACATTGGCTGCAGCACGTTCGCGGCCTGGCAGGTCATCGAGTCACTCTGGGTTTCCAAGGAGCTCGGCTTGAACCGCTTCGTCACCGAGCAACCGCCCTACAATTTGCTCGATCGGCGCATCGAACGGGAGCTGATCCCCGCGGCACTGACTTACGGCTTCGGTCTCATCCCCTGGAGCCCCCTCGCTGGTGGGTTCTTGACCGGCAAGTACGTGCGCAAAGGCGCTCAGCCAGAAGGGCGCTTTTCCGATGGCACGCGCAAGCGCGCGAGCGCCTTGCTGGGAAACCCTCGCGCTTTCGACGCGGTCGACGCGCTCACTGGTCTGGCGATCGAAAAGGGCGTGCCACTCAGCCAGTTCGCGCTCGCGTGGACGATCCATCAACCCGGGATCACGAGCCCCATCATCGGTCCGCGTACTCTGGAGCAGCTCGAGGACAATCTGAAAGCGCTGGAGGTGACCATCACCGAACAAGACCGAGCTCGTATCGATGCAGTCGTTCCTCCGGGTGAAGTGACGGCGCCTTTTTATCAAGCACAATTCGGTCCGAACGCGCGCTGGTAGTTCTTCGCGAAAAAAAGGTGTGTGCGCCTTGTGTGCGCACACACCTTTTTCTGCTTGTGGCCCTCACCTCGGGGGCGGCCGCCGTGCGAAGTGCATCGTGCGCTGGCGCTAGCTACTCCGCGCTTCTGCAGCCACTGCCGGCTTGACCAGGGCGACCTGACGATCGCGAACGGCCTCGCGCTCCTTCACCTCGGCGGGCACTTCGGGGAACACGAGCGGTTGTCGCGGCTCGAGCAGCTTTTGGGGGTCGCGGTAGCGAGCGCCAAAGTGATAGTCCGGCAGGCGCGCACGGCCCGCGCCAAACACCCGTTCACGCAAAGTCTCGCCGGGAGTGTAGGCCTCGCGGTAGCGACCTCGACTGCGAAGCTCGGGTACGACCAGCTCGATGAAATCCCGGGCAGTGTCGAACGAGGCGAACTGTCGCAGATTGATGCCATCGATGCCGCCCTCGTCCAGCCAGTTCTCGATCGCGTCGGCCACGACTTTGGGAGTAGCCGCAATGTAGAAGCCTTGCCGACCACCGCCCCGAGGGCCGTAAGCTCCGCCTCGCTTTTGCTGTTCGAGCACATCGCCGATGGTGAGCTCGCGCTCGCTCCACGCCGCAGCCATGCGCGTCGCCTGATGCAGGCGATCCCAGCCTTCGACTTTGCGGCCAATGACCGAGGCGAGTGTCTCCTCGGGCTTGAAGTGCGTCAGATCCACGCGCAGCCGATGCGGGTGTAGCGGGCTGCCTTCGAAGATCACGCGATGGTAGCGGGCCTCCTTGTCAGCGACCTCGACATCGTTGCGACCGGTGATGATGGTGCCGTGCGAGAAGATCTTGATGTCGTCGGGCTTGCGGCCGTGACGGATCAAGCGGGCGCGCAGATCGTCCATGCTGGACTTGCCAGATTCGCCCGCGGCATTCGTGAACAGCGCTTCGGCGTGGCGCGCGGCGAATTCCTTGCCCGCGTTGGAGCGGGTGGCTTGAAAGAGAAATGGCGTGCGCTGGCGCGAAGGATGAGTGAGGTGCGGCCCCTTCACCTTGTAGTGCTCGCCGACGTGGTCGATATAGCGGACCTTGTTGGGGTCACTGACGACCCGCCGTTCGCGGTCGAGGACGAAGGCATCGTCGTCCCAGGAACCTTCCCAAAGCTTGTACAGCACATCCAGGTATTCATCGGCTTTGGTATAGCGATCGTCGTGTGGCACCTGGCCGTCGTAGCCGAAGTTCTGGGCCGCGTTGGTCAGGTAGGAAGTGACGATGTTCCAGGCGAAGCGGCCGTTGGTGATGAAGTCAATCGTGCTGGCGCGTCGAGCGAAGGCGAAAGGCGGCTCGTAGGTCGTGGAGAAGGTTGCTCCGAAGCCCAGCCCCGAGGTCACTGTCGCCATCGCGGGGATCAGCGAGAGAGGATCGAGGGTAGGGATCTGGTGCCCGCTGATCAGTTCCTCGGGCAGGCCGTTTTGGTCGTAGGCGCCGAGCACATCTGCCAGAAACAAGCAGTCGAAATTGCCGTACTCCAGGAGTTGCGCGAGCTCCTTCCAAAAGCCGAGCTCGGCGAAGCGTGGGCGCTGGTCGTTCGGCTCCGCCCAGAGGCCGGTGGAGTGGTGAACCACACACGCCATCTCGAACAGATTGACGTGCAGCTGTTTCTTTTCTTTGCTCATGGCGATCGATGGGGCCTTTCGTTGCCGAAACCAGATGGGCGCTGTGTTCGAAGCGTGATTCAGGGGCCGGTGCCGACGACGGGTGAAGGCAGAGCGACCTGGCGGTCGCGCTGGCTCTCGCGTCCTTCACCTCGGGCGGGACTTCTGGGAAGACGAGGGGCGGGCGCGGCCCCTCCAAGTTGGCTGGGTCGCGGTAGCGCGCCCCGAAGTGATAGTCGGGCAGGCGCGCACGACCGGCGCCAGGGTCGGGATCTGGTGACCGCTGCTCAGCTCCTCCGCGAGCCCGTTGACGTGGAGCTGTTTCTTGTCTTTGGACATGGGCGTGCACCTGATGGAGCGGACCAAAACGATTGGCGTCCCGCTGTGACAGCAAGACCTGCGCCAAGAGCATGAGCGCCTCCGACGCGAGTGCTTACGCGGGGGAGCGCGCCCGGACAGACTTGGCTCCTGGCTTGCGGCACGCGCCTTCGTCGGCACTGCGCCCAGATCAACAGCTCAGCAGCACATGCTGTTACTCCTCGGACAAGGAGGCAGCCTTCGACTGCCAGGCGCGTAGTTCGCACGGCGCGTCGCTCTGGAAATTGACTGCAGACGTGTGTCTATTTAAATAGACACACGTCTGCAGGCCATGTTACCGGGCTGCGGCATGAGGTCTGCTTCTTCGATCTTGAGGCGCGCTGGCGTTTTCGAATCCGCGCGCGCGTTCCGCCCCCGCTCTCTTACGGCCCTAGCAATCACGGGTGTTGCTCTGTCGATCCCGAGGATCGGTCACGCGCAGCAACCAGCGGAGCCGCCACCTGCCGCAGCGCCCGATGCACCACGCGAGCCAGCTCCTGCGCCGCCGGCAGACAGCGCTCCGCCCTCCAACGGGCCGGCGCCGCCGCAAGCGCCGCAAGCACCGCAAGAAGCGCCGCCCGCGCCTCC
>DASSMT010000334.1:0-26140 GCA_035688655.1 Polyangiaceae bacterium
ATGCACGCTTGGGGGCGCGGCTTACACGTCGCTTCCGCGTCGGCTGCTCCGCAATCGTCGCCGGCCACGTAGGCGCAATACTCGTCCGGGCCGCAGGTGTTTCCCGCGCGGGCGCCACACGCTTTGCCAACGGGGGGCAGCGGATCGCGCCCCACCGCACAGCACAGGCCGCCCTCGATCCAGCCCGACGACGCCGCGTCGATCACGCCCAGCGCCACGCCCGAGTCGCAATCGGTGGCCGGGTCCAGAGCTGCGCCAATGCTCGGTACTGGGATGCCGCCGGCCTGCTTGCAGGCCTCGACTGTGTACGCGGTCGATCCGCCACCGCCCCTTCCGCCGTAGTCAGTGAGGCCAGCGACGCCGCCGCCAGCTGACGCGCCGCCTGCTCCTGCGCCGCCCGCTCCTGCGTGGCCAACGGGGGGCGAGCAAGGGCCGTCGTACACCGCGTGCCACTTCGATCCGAGGCACATCAAAGCCACCGCTTGGACGCACACGCCCCCAGGGTTCGCCGCTTCGTCGCAGGAACAGCCCTGAGCGCCCGCCTGATAGGCGCTGTTCAAGTTCTGAGTCGGCGAGAAGCAGCTCGTGTCTTCCACGCTGCCACTGCACGCACCGAGGAGCAGCCCAAACAAAACGGCGGCTGCCCCGCTCGCACGTGCACCCACCCGTGCGAGCTCGTTCCAACCCAGCTTCGATGCGGCGTTCATCCTTCGATGCATAGCAAGCGGCGTGCCCGCAGGCAGGAACGTACGAACGCCGGCTTGCGGGAGCGGTGTGCCGCGGGGTCTGTGCCAACTCCGGTCCAATCCGCAAGCGCGATCAGGGTCTGCGCCCGCCTGCTGCAAGGGAGAGGGGGCGCTCGAGCTCCAGCATCGCACCTCGCGGCACCTGCGGTTCCCGGCTCTATGCCGGCCGCGCGGCGCGTCGCACCGCGCCGCCGAAGGCTGAGTGCGACGCGCCATCCCGCGTGACCATCAAGAAATCACCCTTCAGGCAGGGCGCTTCCCGTGCTTGTGGCCGAGCTTGCCGTCGGCGTGAGCTTGTGCGAGCTCGGCTTGCGAGACCTTGCCGTCCTTGTTGGCGTCCGCGACTTGAATGTGGGACCAGCGCTTTTCGCCCACTTCGTCCTGGGTCAAAAAGCCGTCGGCGTTCTTGTCGGCTTTCTTGAAGCGTTCGGCGGCGTGCTGTTTGCGATCCGCTTCGGAGCGCTTGCCACCGTGTTCGCCGGAGCATTGGGGGCGCGCCTTGTCGTCGCTCTTGGGCGCATCGGCCATGGCGATCGAGGTCAAGCACGCCCCGAGCGCAAACACCGAAATCCCGAGGCCAACGCGAGTAGTGATCTTTTTCATTGCTATCGAGCTCCTTCACCGAGTCCGACGTTCACCCTCGGGGGCTCCCTACGCAGAAATCGACACTCCTTACGAAACCCTTGTGAATCGCGCACTTGCAAGCGCAGTCGCGGCACCACAAACTAACCGGCGTGGCGACTTCCAGCAGCCCCTCGGGCGCGTCCGAAGCCTTCGATTTCGTGATCGTGGGCAGCGGCTTCGGCGGCAGCGTGAGCGCGATGCGCTTGGCCCAGAAGGGCTATCGCGTCGCGCTTGTCGAGGCGGGCAAACGTTGGCACGCGAACGACTTTCCCAAGACCAACTGGAACGCCTTCAAATACCTGTGGGCACCGCGTCTCGGCTGTTACGGCATCCAGCGCATCACCTTGCTCAAAGGTGTGATGGTGTTGCACGGCGCGGGCGTCGGCGGGGGCAGCTTGGTCTATGCCAACACTCTGATGCGACCGCAAGCGAGCGTGTTCGACGATCCCGCTTGGAGCCGCTCCGTGGCTTGGGAGCGTGAGCTCGAGCCACACTTCGAGACCGCTCGGCGCATGCTCGGTGTGACCGAAAACCGTGCGCTCTTGGAGGGCGAGCGCACGTTGCAGCGGGTCAGCGAACGCATGGGTTCGGGCGATACGTTTCACGCCACGGAGGTCGGCGTGTTTTTCGGCAAGCCCAATGTCACCGTGCCCGATCCTTATTTCGACGGAGCGGGCCCGGAGCGCACGGGTTGTAACTTGTGCGGCGGCTGCATGGTCGGCTGTCGCTTCGGCGCGAAGAACACGCTCGACAAGAATTACCTGTATTTCGCCGAAAAGTGGGGGACCGAGGTGCTGCCCGAGCTCAAGGTCACGAAGCTCGTCCCGGTCGCCGGCGGTTACGAGCTCGAGACCGAGCGTTCGACTTCGTGGTTACGCACCGCCGGTCCACGGCTCCGCGCCAAGCGCGTGATCCTCGCGGCAGGTGTGCTCGGCACGGTCGAGCTCTTGCTCAGAAACCGCGATCAGTATCGAACGCTGCCTTCGGTATCGGAACGTCTGGGTGATTTCGTGCGCACGAATGGCGAGAGCCTGCTCGGCGCGACCAGCTTCGACGCACACCGCGATCTTTCGCGCGGCATCGCCATCGGTGCCGCGTTTCATCCGAACTCGCTGACCAAGATCCAAGCCGTGCGTTATCCGAGCGGCTCGGGCGCCATGCGTCTGCTGGGTGTGCCGCTCACTCCGGACGGCTCGGCGCTCACTCGGCCGTTCAAGATGCTGGGACGCATCTTGCTGCGCTTGCCGCGCATCCTCAAGCTGTGGAGGGTGGCAGATTGGGCGCGCAGCACGGTGATCTTGCTGGTCATGCAGGCGGTCGATCAACATCTCAGATTGCGGCTCGGGCGCTCGCTTTTCGGCCGTGGGCTGAAGGACACGGCGTCTGCTCGACCGGTCCCGAGCTACCTGCCGGTGGCGCAGCAAGCTGCAGAAATCCTGGCTGAAGAGCTGCAAGGGGAGGCGCAAAACGTGATCTCGGAGGTACTCTTGCGCACACCCGCGACCGCACACATCCTGGGCGGATGTTGCATCGGTGCCGACGCGACCTCCGGCGTGATCGACGAGCATCACCAGGTCTTCGGTTATCCGGGCTTGTACGTGTGCGATGGCAGCGTCGTACCCGGCAACTTGGCGGTGAACCCGAGCTTGACCATCAGCGCACTCGCCGAGCGCTTCGCTTCGGGCTTCGAGCGCGCCGAAGGCCTGAGCGACCAAGAATTCGCGGCACGTCAGCTCCGCTTCAGCTCAGCGGTCGAGCCGGATACGCAGCCAGATCCAGAGCCTCGGTCGGCAGCGCACTGAACGCTTCTTCGCTCGCTTCCAAAAACAGTTCCAGGGTTTGCAGGCGCTGCAGGCGTCGCTGCAGCGCGCCACCGTCAGGCACGGAGCGACACAGATAGCTGAGTTGCTCCTTGAGCGGGCCGAGCGGATTGCCCACGCCAGGGTCGCGACAACCGAGCGCCTGGGTCAGGCGCAGCAGGTGCGCCGCGAGATCGGCCCCAGTGGGACGATACGGTTCGCGTCCCGCGAGCAATTCGTCGATCTGGCGAAAAATCCAAGGATTGCGCAGCGCCGGCCGACCGAGCATCACGGCGTCGCAGCCGGTCTGCTCGAACATTTGCAGCGCGGAGTGCGCGTACCAAATGTCGCCATTGCCCACGACCGGAATCGAGAGCTCGCGCTTGA
The DNA here is from genome assembly GCA_035688655.1 of Polyangiaceae bacterium. GTDB lineage: Bacteria > Myxococcota_A > Polyangia > Polyangiales > Polyangiaceae > PMG-095. The sequence continues at coordinate 3,557 of DASSMT010000334.1, forward strand.
TCAGCGCAACGATGCGCCAATCCGCCGTGCCCCGATAATGATCGACACGGCGGCGCGGGTGGACCGCCAGATAGTCGAGACCGCTGTCTTGCACGAGGCGAGCGTTGCTCAGCGCATCGTCGGTCGTGTCGAAGCCGGCGCGCAGCTTGGCGGACAACAGCCCGGGCACGCCGCGCCGCATCGTCTTCAACAACCGCTCGAGCAGCGCCGGTTGTTTGAGCAACGCCGCGCCCACGCCTTTACGCGCGGCGCATGCAGTGGGGCAGCCGAGATTCAGATCGACGACGTCTGCGCCCGCCCCCGCCACGACCGCGCCGGCTTCTGCCATCAACTCGGGATCGTTGCCCATGACCTGCACGCTGAGCGGCACGCCCGAAAGCTTCTCCACTTGCCTTCGCAGGTAAGTGGGCGAAATGCGCCCACCCGAGATGCGCACGAACTCCGTGCACACCAAGCCGACCGGGCCATAGCCGGCCAACACTTCGCGCACCGCCGCGTTCGTGACACCCTCCATGGGCGCCAGCACGCAGGCTGGGGAAAACGGGAAACGGGCCACGGCTGAGGCGAGCGTAGCGGACCCTGCTGGCCGACGCGAAGCAGCGCTGCGTCAGCGGCGGCGCCGACGGCGCGCCGCGTCGCGCGGCGGCTCAGCCTGTTGCGAAGAGGCATGCCGCAGTTCTTGCTGCTGGACGCGCTCGCCAGAAACGGGCGCTTCGGGCGCACGGCGCGCGAGCACGATGACCTCGGGACCGCGCTGCGGACGGCGCGCTTGCGCGCGCGCGTGAGCCGCGTTCGCGCGCGGCGAAGCCATGTGCAGCTGAGAGCCGCGCTCCTGCTGGGGGCCACGGTTCTGCTGGGGGCCACGGTTCTGCTGGGGGCCACGACCGTGCTGGGGACCGCGGTTCTGCTGGGGACCGCGGTTCTGCTGGGGCCCACGACCCTGCTGGGGGCCACGACCCTGCTGCGGCCCACGACTGTGCTGCGGTCCGTTGTGCCGCGGACCCCGGTTCTGCTCGGGGCCGTGATGGTGCCGCGGACCGCGCGGCTCCGGTGAACGCTCTTGGAAATGCCCGCGCTGATGCTGCGGGCCTCGCTGCTCGTCTCGATCGCGCGGAGCCTGCTCGGCGAAGCGCGGCCGCGGTTCGAAAACCGGTGGGCGCCCCGTCGGCATGAAGTCCGGCGACAACTCACGCCGCACATAGGCACGCCAGATCTCGCGCGGATCGCTGTTCAGCCGCCCGCGCAGGCTCGGATCGATGGCCGCGAAATGGCCGAGGATGTTCCGCGCATCGCGGATGAAGAACGACTCGGATTGGCTGTTTTGCGCAGCCGAAACGATCTGCGGAAAATCGATGATGGTTGCGCCCGCCTCCGCCCAGAGCACGTTGTACGGCGACAAGTCTCCGTGAATCAAATCACACGACAGGATGCGCACGAGCTGCGAGAGCATGTCCAGATACGCCGCGTGTGCTTGCTCACGGTCGAGCTGGGTATCGATCAAGCGCGGAGCAACCTCACCGTCGGAGCCACGAACCAGCTCCATGAACAGAACGCCATCCAGGAACATGACCGGCTTCGGCACACGCACGCCGGCCGCATGCAACTTGTACAGCGCGTTCGCTTCCTCGGCCTTCCACGCCTCTTCGGCCGCTTCTTGACCAAACTTGGAGCCGCGATCCATCGCCCGCTGCGAGCGCGTATTGCGCACCGCGCGGCCCTCTTTATAGGCGGAGTTGCTCTTGAAGCTGCGCTGAGCGCGGTCCTTGTAGACCTTGGCCGCCACTACGTCTTCGCCGTACGCGACCGCGTAAACTTCGGCTTCTTTACCACTCTTGAGACGACCGTAGATCTCGCTGATGACGCCTTCGGCGAGGAGAGATTCGAGACTGCTTGCCAAGATGATTGCTCGGGAAACGCCGCTGCCATTCGGGCCAGCGGCCAATGCTAGGCCGCCCGAATAGCACGTCCGCTGCAGGCGCGCGCCGACCCCGCCCGCGTCGGCACCGGCCCTCGCGCCCATTCACAGCTCCAGCGCTATATTCGCGGCGGGCTGGATCAACTGAAATTGGCCAAAAATCCGCCGAATTTCGATTTTCGAGCGCCCGGTTTCGGGCCTGCATTTTAGTGACGTTTTTCGTCAGTCGCCGACACTAACTGACCGTGAAGCGTCAAGGAAATGAGCTGGAAAAGTGCAAATCGCCGCTCGCAACGGAATGTGACTTTTGCATGCCTTCAGCCCTCAACGCGGGCCGAGGAAGATCCGTAGTGTATGAAGTGTTGGATGACGTGAGCTCGCGATGCTGATCGAATCTACGGAGCAATTCCAAGCCTCGACGGGGATTGCCATTCAGCGTGGCACCAACGAAGTCGCGGAGAGTGACTTCCAAAGCTTGCCGCTGGCAACGCGCATCAAGCTTCGCATCTTGCAAGAGCATGGCGTACTCCGCCTGCACGAGAGCGAGTCGGAAACTATTCAGCCGATCGCCGAGCCGAGCGAGCCGAGCGAGCCGAGCGAGCCGAGCGAGAAACTTCACGCACGCTAGCGCGAGCTGCTCGCATAGACTAGCCGTCTTCAGCAGGGAGACGCGCAAATGGCGAGCAACCAAGAACTCACAGGACCGGACCTCAGCCAAGGCCTCGACGCGACCTCATTGGCAGAGGGACAAATGCTGGTCGGGCACCTCGACGGGGAAGCCGTGCTCTTGGCACGCTCGAACGCGCAGGTGTTCGCGGTCGGTGCCCACTGCACTCACTACAATGGGCCGCTCGTGGACGGCCTGTTGCAGGGCGATACGGTTCGCTGCCCTTACCATCACGCGTGTTTTTCGCTGGCCAGCGGCGAAGTTTTGCGCGCCCCCGCCCGCGATCCAATCGCTTGCTATGACGTCGAACAACGCGCGGGCAAGCTATATGTACTCGGCAAACGCCCGGCCCGCCCGGCCCCGGCGATCCAGCAGCCGAACCAGATTGTGATTGTGGGCGCCGGGGCCGCAGGCAACTCGGCTGCCGAGAAGCTGCGTCGTGAGGGCTACACCGGTAACATCACCTTGCTCGGTGCCGAGGGCTCACTGCCCGTCGATCGACCCAACCTGTCGAAGGACTACTTGGCCGGGACAGCGCCCGAAGAGTGGATCCCACTTCGGAGTCCCGAATTCTATCGAGACCAGCGCATCGAGCTGCTGCAGACCAAGGCCACGAGCCTCGATCCGAGCTCGAAGAGCGTGACGCTCGCGGATGGCTCGCGCCTCGCCTACGATGCTTTGTTGCTCACCACGGGCGCTGCTGCGATCCGGTTGAACATCCAGGGCGGAGGCCTGCCGCACGTGTATACCTTGCGCACGCTGGCCGACAGCCGCGCGATCATCGCCGCCAGCCAGAGCGCCAAGCATGCGGTGTTGATCGGCGCGGGCTTCATCGGGCTGGAGGTCGCAGCGTCTTTGCGCGCGCGGGGTGTCGAGGTCACCGTCGTCGCGGCGGATCACGTCCCGCTCGAGCGCGTGCTCGGTGACGTACTGGGGCGCGCCGTGCAAAAGCTACATGAGGCCCATGGCGTGCAATTTCGGCTCGGCGTGCGCCCCAAGGCGATCAGCGCGACCGCGGTTTTCCTGGAGGACGGCAGCGAGCTGACTGCGGATCTGGTCGTGTTCGGCGTGGGCGTGAAGCCCGCGACCGAGCTGGCCGAGAGCGCGGGGCTGACCGTCGATCGCGGCGTGCTGGTCGACCGCTACCTGCGCACCAGCGCGCCGGACATCTTTGCTGCGGGCGACATCGCGCGCTTCCCCGATCCGCGTACGGGCCAGCCGATCCGCGTCGAACATTGGGTGGTAGCGACCCGCCAAGGCGAGATCGCCGCCTCGAATCTGCTGGGCAAGAACCAGCCGTACGATGCCGTGCCCTTCTTTTGGAGCGCGCACTACGACTGCACCATCTCTTACTTGGGACACGCCGAGAACTGGGAGCGCGTCGACATCGCGGGCGATCTCGGCGCGCTCGATTGTGCGCTCGCCTTCCGCAGCGGCGACCGAACGCTGGCACTCGCCACCATTGGGCGCGATCGCGCGAGCCTCGAAGCAGAAGTGGCGATGGAGCAGGGCGACGAGACTGCCCTGCTCCGACTCGTGCCGCGGGCTATTTGAGCGTCGGGACGACGCCCTGCGGCAGACCCGCAGCCCGCTCGTGAGCAGGCCGCGGACCGCTCATTTCAAGGTTGCTCCAATGCGCGTGAGCAGCGCACTGAACGCGGGATTGTAGGCGAAGTCCGGGCTATTTTCGTCGCTCAGCGTCCGCGGGCAAATCGAGGCGGGCACGGCGCGCGCGCCGAGCAGCTTGGCAAAACCCAGCTCGCGCGTGCCGGGATAACCCTTACCGAAGTATTGCGTGTTCGTCACGGCTCCCCCACCCGGAGGCTGGCACAGAGGGGTATTGGTGGCGATCAACGCGTCCAATTTGCCCTGCTTGTCCGGCGCGCAATCGCAGGCGGGATCGCCACTCAGGCAAGTCCTCGGTGCGAACAACGGGAACGTGCACGAAAATTGTAGGTCGTCGAGCTGCGGAATGTTCTGCTCATGACCGTTGATGACGTTGGCCGTGGGGTTGGTCGAGGTGTAGCTCACGATCGGCGTTTGGGTCAGCGGGTTCTGCCCGGCGCGCGGCTCGCTCGATTCGATCATGAACGGATCGCTGGGCGGCAAGTTGAGCGCTCGATTGCCGAGCAGCAACGGCCAGCGACCATTGCTCTCCAGAGCCGCGCCGTCGAGATAGCGGATCGGCCCAGAGCTGAGGCTTTCGGTGGCCGCCAGATCTTGCCAGGGCGCGCCCACGATCAGCGACACGCTGATCAGCGTGGCCGAGCGCGGCCCCTTGCCGTCGCGCGCGGCGAGCAGCGGGTTGTCGACCAGGGCCTGAGCGCGATTGCGAACTTTCGGGTTGCTGAGCGCGTCGCTGTAGCGCTCGATCGGATAGAGCAGATCGAAACCGAAGCGCTTTTGCTGCGCGAAGCAACGCAGGTTGAGCGAATCGTGAAGCACGTCCCAAGTTGCGTAGGATTGTCCCGAGGTCACGGCTTTGCAGTTGGCATCCGCGGACAGCAACTGACAGCTCCCCGGCGGCAACGATTCGATCAGGGCGCACGAGCGGCAACAGGGATCGTTTGGGTTGCTGTCGCAGGCCGTCGTCGAGCGCGGCATGCGAAGCGTTTGCGAACCCACGAACCAGCCGACGCTATCATCCCGAATCGAGCAGTCGTTCTCGTCACTCAGGATCACGATCGCCACGGCCGAGTCCGGGCGCAGGAACGCCTTGCGCTGCGCCAAGAGGGCGTCGTTGACGGCGGTGGGGGTACTGACCCCATTCACCTTTTCGACCGACGACGGGGGCTCGGGATCGACCAAGAAGCGATACATGGCCTCGAGCGGGGCCTCGTAGCCGCAACCGCTCTCACCCGCGTTGACGATGGTCTGCAAGTCGGCAATCACGCTGGTGATGTTCGCAACGCCCGTTTCACCCGTGGGGTTGTAAACCAGGTAACCCGAGTTGTTGTAGCTCGGAAGATTGCTGCGCTGCGTGGGCAAGAGCATGCCGTGATCGTCGGGGTGCTCGTTCGCACTGCTGGCGGTGGCGCAGACGTCGCCGCCGTGGCTACCGAGGCTGCTCGTGATCACCCCCAAGTGCAGATCGTTCACTGGCGGGCGCTCGCGCGTTCCGCTGCTGCACGCCATTGCGCCGTTCAGCGGTTGGGTTGCCACCGGTTTGCCCTGCGCGTCCACGCACCACGGGTTGGCCAAGCGCGACACGAAGCTCGGCAATGACGTGCTCAGCAAATGCTGCTTGTCGGCCATCGAGATCGAGTTGTCGATGACGAACAGCACATCGAGCTTATCCGACGTCTTCTGTTCGCCGATGTCGATGGCCGGATAGCCGCCCGTCGCGCTCCCGCCGCCAATGCTCGAATTGCCGCCGACTGCTGCCGGGCCGCCCGCCCCGCCAAGGCCGCCCGAGCCGACACGGCCACCGGCACCGGCGTTGCCGCCCGCGCCTGCAGCGCCGTCGTCTGCGCCGGCTTCGCCGGCGGCCCCAGCGGCTTCCGGCTGTCCAGCGGCAGCGCTCGTTCCATCGTGAGTACCGGCGTTGCCGGCATTCGCGCCAGCGCTCGAGAGGCCGCCCGAGCCCGCGCTGTTACCGCTGCCCGCACCTCCCGCGCTGCCCGCCTGCCCCTCCGCGTGACTGCCGCCCCCACACGCGGTCAGCAAGCCAACGACGAGCAACCCACCCAAGACCCTATCCATATTCACGCGCATGTACCCCGAAGTGGTGAAAGATATTCGACGGCGTCTTACGACGCAGCTCTCCAATATGTTCCCTCGGGGCGGCGGCGATCAACGGCCTAAATGAAAATTGCCGAAAATAGCCCGCTCGATACGCTATGGCGGAAGCAATGGCTGATCTTATTGGCCAGCTCTTGCTCGGTCGCGTGCTCGCTTTCTCGCGTTAGTGAAAGTGACGTCTGGACCTCGGCCAGGGCCGTCTCGAGGGTGGCCCCGCTCGCGAGAGACTCGACCAGAATGGCTATTTCCGGCTCGAGCTCCAAGCGCCACACGCTGCGCCCGGTGCGGTACACGGCGACACGGTTCGGGTGAGCGGCAGGCAGCGGCAGCGGGCTGCCCTGGCGGTAAGCATGCAAGTATTCATTCACCGGATATTCCAGGCGCAGGATCCGGAGCGAGGGATTGACACGGAAGCGCGCGCCCGCAAAGCGTTCGCTCGGCACCCGGCTCAAATCTTCGAAGCCGAAAGCTTCGGCGGTCGGCGCGTGGATCGCAAGCACGATCGCCCACTCCAGCGCGGCCAGATCTGCGGCGAAGACTGCCATTTCCAAGGGCTCGCTGCGGCAAAACTCGGCCATGTGCTGGCCGAAATAGTTGAGGCTCGGGCCATGCGACGGATAGCGCGCGATGTAACGCCGGCACAACGCTTCGAACGCCTCTTCACCGAGCGCGTGTTGGAGCACCGGGTAATCGTCCACTAGGCACTCGATCAAACGCGCGTGATAACCCCGGCGATAGATCTCGATGCGCTCCAGGGAGGTGAGCGTGGCGCTCGGTGCAATCAGCCGCGGCGCGGAGCGCTCGTCCACTGGCGCGGGCTCGTCTTGCGGCGTGCTGACGATGGCCAAAAACCATTCCTGTTGCGCGCGCAGTCCGAGCTTGTCTTCGGTCCAACTCGGCGCCTGACCGAGCGCGAACCGCTGTGTCGGGTCCGCACCCTGGGGCGTCGCGCTAGCTCGTTCATGCAGGCCGAGCGCATCCGGGGTCACTTCACGATTCACCGGCGGCTCCGATGAATTGTCGCGCACGCAAGGCCTCGGCGTGCGTCTGTTCGAAGCTCGGGATCTCTGCGTCCCATTCCAGCAGCACCGGTACGCCCGTCGAACGACGGTGGGCCGCTGCCAGCAGTTGCCACACCGAGTCGATCACGGGCCCGATGTGCGAATCGATGATGTGCGTCCCGTGATCGGTGTGCCCGGCGACGTGGAATTGCACCACGCGATCGAAGGGAACCGCGCTCAGATACGTGAGCGGATCGAAGCCGTGATTTCTGCTCGAGACGAACACGTTGTTCACGTCCAACAGCAGCGCGCAGTCCGCTTGCTCCGCGAGTCGCCCCAAGAACTCCCACTCACGCATGCTATCGCCGGCGAATTCTGCGTAGCTCGAGGGATTTTCGAGCGCCAAGGGCGCGCCCAGGAAATCCTGCACCGCGCGCACGCGATCGGTCACGTGGGCGAGCGCCTCCTCCGTGTACGGCATCGGCAACAAGTCATGCGTGTTTTTGCCGGCCACGCCCGTCCAGCACAAGTGATCCGAGACCCAGCGAGCCTTCGTTCGATCGCGCAGCGCTTTCAGTTCCTTCAAGTATTGGAAATCGAGTGGATCGCTGGAGCCGATCGACAGCGACACGCCGTGCATCACCACGGGATAGCTTTCAGCGATCTGATCCAGAAAATCCAACGGCCGCCCTTCGGTCCTCAGATAATTCTCACTCAGGATTTCGAACCAATCGACGGCCGGCTTGTGCTCGAGAATCGTCGAATAGTGCTTGGTCCGGAGGCCGAGGCCGATCCCCAGGTTGGGGAGTTGGAATCTGTTTGCCATCAGCTGCTGCTCCAAACAAAGGCCGCGCTACGCCAGCGAACCGACGTAGCGCGCAGACCGCGTTGATCGTGACGAATCAGGTCGTCTTGCAGCCGCCCTGGCCCTTGCAGGCGTTCTGACCCTTGCAGGCGTTCTTGTCGGTGTGACAGCCGCCCTGGCCCTTGCAGTCGTTCTTACCCTTGCATTCATGCTTGGCGCCGGCACCGGCGGCGTCGGCCGCGGGGGCCGGAGCATCAGCAGCCGGAGCCGCGCTGGGCGGAGTGGCCGGTACTTCCGCAGAAGGAGCCTCAGCCGGAGGGGTCGACCCGCCACAGCCCACGACGCCCATCAGGATTCCAGATACAGCAGCCGCCATCAAAACATTGGATACGTTCATTTCAGATTGCCCTCGTGAAGTGAGCTCACAGCGTGGCCTTTGTCGACGCACGCTGGGCTGTTTGACCGTGATATTTCACGGCGTCTCGCGTTGCGAGCGGCGCGAGAGTCGCGCCGTGCACGCTTCCGGTCAAGTTGTGTGCCGAAGCTTGCCAATCGCCGAGCAGTACGCCGTGCAACCAACGCCGGTTACCGGCTTTTTAGCAAAGCTCCGGTCTTGCTCGCTCGGCCCTGTCTCAGGGGGCCCGCCCAGTGGGCGCAGAGGGCTCGAGCTCGAGCTCCGCCGTCCAAGGCACGACGCAGTTTCGCCCCGAGCGCTTGGCCTGGTACAGCGCGCGATCTGCACGCTCGATCAGCTCCCTGGCGCTCGGTGTCGGGGCGCGTCCGTCACAGACGCTGATCCCGAAGCTCGAGCTGCACTGGAGCCGATTTCCCTGCGACTCATGGGTAAAGTCGGCCAAGCGCTGGCGCAGCCGCTCGGTCACCTCGGTCACTCCCGACGCGGTCGTTTGTGTGAACACGATCGCGAACTCTTCGCCCCCATAACGCGCCACCGTGTCAGTCACGCGCACGCTCGCCGTCACGAGGCGAGCCACGTTGCGCAGCACCTCGTCACCCGTCGAGTGCCCGAAGCTGTCGTTGATCTTCTTGAAGTGGTCGATGTCGAGCAACACCAAGCCGAGCGGCGTCTTGTAGCGTTCGGTGCGCTGGAGCTCACGCCCCAAAAGCGCATCGAAGTAGCGCCGATTATACAGCCCGGTGAGACCATCGGTGTCGGCCAGCGCCTCCAGGCGCTTGTTGGCTTCGCGCAATTGGTCCTGCAGCGCCTTGAGCCGATAGTGCACCTTCACCCGCGCAAGCAGCTCCCGATCGTTGAACGGCTTCGTGACGTAGTCCGAAGCGCCTTGGTCGAGCACCTCCACTTTGCGGTTCGCGTCGCTCTCGGCGGTGAGCATGATCACCGGAATTCCGGCGAGCTCTGGGCGCGTCGCGCGCAGCGAAAGGAACTTCAAGCCGTCGAACACCGGCATGATCAAATCGCAGACGACCAGATCTGGGTGACGTTCCAGCATCAGTTTGAAGGCTTGCAGGCCGTCGCCAGCCTCGATGAACTGGTCGAAACCTTCGACCTGCTGGAGCACACCCTTCAGCTGAGTCCGGATGCTGGCGCTGTCATCGACCACCAGGATCAAGGCGCCCATCATCGACAGCGTAGCCGCTTCGCATGCCCCCACCAACTTGCAGTGCCCTGCTCGGGTCGCGCGCACACTCAACCACCTTTGCCTCGTCCGAATTCCAGCGGACGCGCACGAAACCGATGCGGAGTGCCGCCGGGTTCGCCACAAACTTGGCCCTCGCCAGGGACATCGTGAAGGGTACGTGGCCATGGAGCATCGCTGCGAAGTTTGTGAGTCGTTTCGTCCGCGCGGCGATTTCGGTCCCGCGCGGGCGCTGCTCGAGGTCCGTTTTGGGGAGCGTTCGGTGCTGCTCTGCCGAGGGCACGCGGGCATCGCACGCAATTCCCAGGTCTCGACGTTCGAAGAGCTGCGCGCCTTGTACGCCGAGAGCCATGGCAAGCGTTCCTACGTTTCGCGCCGCGCTCCCGCCGCCGCGAGCGAGGGCAAGCCCCGCAGCGCTGGGCGCCGCTCGAGCGATCTGGCACGATAATTCCATTCAATCGCGACTCGCGGGCGCACAACCCGCAACTCGCGGCGCGCGCAGCGCCTTTTGCCGAGCTGTCCCGGGTACTCGTGACTATATGGGCAAGTACACTGCTGACTTGCCCCTAGGCTTGCCCGGAACATGAAAGAACTCAGCTCGAACCGGCGTTCCCTCGCCCTTGTCACGCGCCGTCATCGCTTTTGCTTTGCTGGCTGTCTCTTGCTCGCGGCTTGTGGAAGCAGTTCCGACCCGGGCGCGCATCCGAGCGGCGGCGCGCCGAACGCGGCCGCCGGTACCGGCAATGGCAGCGGGGGAAGTGTCCAGCCGAGTGGCGGGTCGAATGCGGCGGGCGGAGCCGGACCCAGCGCGGGCGCGCCCAGTGCGGGGGACGGCGGCGGCGGAATGGGCCAAGCCGGGGCGGCATCCGGCGCCTCTGGCGCGTTTGGCGCGTCCGGCGCCAGCGGTCAGGCGGGTGCAGGGCCGGTCGCCAACGTCAGCATCACGCCGCATGCCATCGCTTTGAGCGCGGGCAAGGCGTTCAACGTCGCCGACGACTTTTTCAACGACAGCTTCATCCCACCGAGCCCGCTCGCCAATTTCGGCTTTCAAACGCCGATCATCCCGGTCGTGCGCGCCGACGGTAGCCTCGACGTCGCCTGGCTCGACTACACGAACGGCAAGAGTCAGCCCTTCGCGCTGAACGCGCGGGGCATGATTTACATCACGCACATCGAGCCCGGGCTGGACACCGGTACGACCGTCGCAACGGGCATTTCTTCCTACCGCTTGCTCGGTTTCACGAGCGACCCCAGCGGCGCTTTTTATCTCGCCTACTGCGCCGATCACCCGCTCAAGAACGACACGGCCGACGACCCCAACAACGTCAGCGGCAACGAGCTGAAGGTCGCCAAATCGACCAGCGCCGATTTCACGAGCAAAGTCTGGGACAGCGTGGTGTTCGGCGATCAGGACAACAGCAAGGATCAATCGAAGGGCTGGCCCGGGCTGGGTGGCTCGGGCGTGCTCGGCTTCGACGTCACGAATCAGAAGCTCGTGCTGTACGTCGCACACCAAATGATGTGGACCGATCCGGCCCCGGCCACGATTCACCAAGCAGGCTACTTCGGGTACTTCGACCCGGCTACGGGCATGCAAGCCAAGCCGGGCGGGAACAACGCCGCACAGACCGGTGCCGGCTGGTTTTACTCGCACAATTTCGATCAACGGTTGTTGATCGACAAAGGCGTCTCGTACACGCTCGCCCACGGCGACGCCTACCCGGGTCGACAGCTCGGTTTCTCTGCATACACGCTCGATAGTTACACGAAGAAGAACAACACGAGCTTCGATCAATCCTACTTCAAGATCGCGGGCGCCGAAGGCGACAACAAGACCGACACCGAGACCGGCCAGTTCATCAAGCTCGACGACGGTCGCTTCGTGATCATTCACACCAGCGCGCAAGGGCGAACGGCCCGTGACGTGCGCATCCTGCTCGCCAACGGCACGACCGGCGCCATGATCGCTGGCTCGGAGGCGTGGCTCACCATGAACACCGGCAACATTCAAGCGACCATGCCCAAGGTCGAGCTGCTCGGCGACAAACTGTTCGTCAGCTACGGCCTGTGGGATTCTACGCAACGCACGAACAAGAAGATCGACTGGTATTCGCTGTTGGTCGACCTGACCCTGAAACCGCTGGGCAGCGCCAAAGCCGTGACCGGCATCGAGTTCGTGAAGAGCGCGCCGTTGTTCCGCTTCACGGCGGGTCCGAGCGCGGGCAGCGTGGGCTGGGTGTCGGGCAACTCGATGCACACGCTGAGCGTCACCGTGGCGAGCGCCGCTCCGTGAGCCTGAACGGCTGGAAGCGCGGCCTCGGCGGGGCAATCGCGCTGGCCTTCGCGCTCGCCGCCTGCCAAGACGGATACCCGATCGCGCCCACGCGCTGTGATCGCTGGTGCAAGATCACCCGCGCCAGCGAGTGCGGCTTCTCTAGCCCCGCGGATTGCGTCGCGACCTGTGAGTCGACCTCGGGCTTCGGGGCATGCAACGAAGCCTTGGATGCGCTGCTCGCGTGCTTGCAAGCGCACGAGACCAGCATCCGCTGCGAAACCTGGGCCAATGGCACGATTGCAGAGTGCGTGGCCGAACAAACTAGGTTGGTGGCTTGCGCCGCACATACGGCCCCAGGGCCACGCAGCGATCGGTAACCGTCAAAACGCGCCTTCGACGCCGATGCTCGGAATGGTCACTGGACCAATGCGATCGAACTTGCACGTGTAGGCGTTGCACTCGCCGCTCAGCACCTCCTTGTTCAAAGTGGTATTGAGCACCTCCAGCGAAAGGCCCCACCACACGTCCGGGCGCTTGATGTACCAGCGCTTTTGCACTTTGAAATCCAGACGCCAGAACGGCGGGGTCCGGGGGGGCGACTTGGCCGCAGCCACGTACGCCACGCGCGTGGGGATCCCGCTGTAGAACAGCCAGCGCCCGCCGACGCGCCAATTCTTGCCCAAGTCCGCCGATAGCGCCAAGTTGAACACGTGCGTTCGGTCGGTCGTGGCCGGCCCCGAGAGCTCACCGGAGCTGCGCGTCGAGCGCGACAGCGTGTACGACAGGAAACCGCCGACCCTGCGCGACAGGCTACGCCGCAACATCACCTCGAGCCCGTACGCGTGACCGGTGGCGCGAAAATCCTGCTCCTCTTTGCTGGTGGTATTTTGCAGCTGAAGCAGGCTGATCAAGTCGGTCATGTTGAAGAACGCGTTCTGAAATACCGAAAGCGACGATTCGAAGCCCGACGGCAGGGCGTACGACAGCCCGGCGCTGTATTGGACGGCACTCTGCAAGCCGCCTTGCAAAGACGGTTTGAATCCAGGCACTGGCACGACGAAGCTAGGTGCCTGATGCACGAGCGCAAGGCCGTGGGTTACCGTCAACTTCTCCGACAAAGTGTAACGCGCGCTGATCCGCGGATCGATGGCCAGCGCGACGCGGTCGCCCGAGACGAACAAGTCGGCGCGCAAGCCCGGCGTGATCTCGAGCTTGGGAGCGACCCCGAGTGCGAGCTCTGCCCACAGCCCGCTGGTCAAGTCTCGTCGCGCGCGATTGAAACCGAATCTGACCTCGTCATCGACCGAGTCGGAGGAGACCGTGGTGCCATTTTCGGCGCGCATGGTCTGGTTGATGTCGTCTTTCTGCGCCAGGTTCTCGAACAGCACATCACCGCCAGCGCGCAGCGCGCTGTGCTTGTCCAGCGCCTGGCGATACTCCGAGCGAAAGCCGACCATGCGACTTCGGACGGTGACATTGCCGTTGTCGGCGCTCGTGCGGTCGAAGCCGAGCATCAGTGCGTTGCGCCAATTTCCGTCGTGGAGCCGGTGATCCAAGCGCAGATCCAAGCGATGAAAGCCGACGTCGACGACGGTGCGTTCTTCCCTCACGGACTCGGTGGTGTATTCACCATCCGGCGTCGAGGTGTTCTGCTCGCGGGTCTCGATCTGTGACAAAAAGTCGCCCGCGCCAAACGAAAAGACTTCGATGCTGTTCTTGGCGTCGAGATCGTAGCGCACGCGCGCCTGGTAGTCCCAATAGTTGACCGTGACATCTGGCACGAGCAGCGACAACACCGCAGCGGTGTACGAGAAACGGCCGCCCACCATGGCAGATCCGCGGCCGGAGGCGAATGGAGCCTCGATCGTCGCTCCGCTGTCGATCTGACGAACGCTCGCTTCACCGTGGAAGCGGTAGCTGGGCGGCGCCATTTCTCCCGCCACAATCGCACCCGCAAAGCGCCCATAGCGCGCGGGGTAGGCGCCCGGATAGAGATCCACGTGATCGACGAACGCCGGCTGCAACACGCCCGGACCAGCCGCGAAGTGATACAAATACGGGACCGGGACGCCGTCGAAGAAGTAACCCACATTGCCTGGTGGCGCGCCGCGAACGTAAAAGTACGGTAGCCCGCTGGCGATCGGCACGACTCCCGGGAGCACTTCGATCGCGCGATACGGATCACCGAACGAGCCGGGCATATCGTGCACGTCCGCGTGGCCGAGCCGATGCTTGATCGGCTCTTTCTGGCCGATCACCAGGATCTCTTGCATCGGAGGTTCTGCCGGAGCTCCGGGCGGCGCGCTCGGTGCCGGGGGCGGTTTCGGCTGCTCGGGCGTGGACTCTTCGACCGGCGGCACGAACCGCAACAGAAAGCGGATCTTGGCGGCGATGGCTTGCTCGCCGCGCTTGGCGGGTTCGAAACGCCAGCCTTTGGCGGCCATGAGCGCTGCGTCCGTGAAAGGAGCCTCGCCTGCGAGCACGCGCGCATCGCTCACGCTGCCGTCTTTGGCGATCGTCAGCTCGAGCTCGACCTCCTGCTGTCCTTCGCCTTGCGCGGGATAATCGACCGGGGTGGAGACCGCGCGCGGCGGGGTCACGGGTTCCGGGGCGGGAGGAGCAGGTGCCGGCGCGGCTGCAGGCGGCGCAGGCGGCGAGGCCCGTTTCGTCTCGCTGTCGATCGAGACGGACTGTGCGATTGCGCACGGCACCACGCTCAGCGCGCCACACAGGCCGCGAGCAAAAAGGCGCAGCCTCAAAAGTCGGTCACCCTCATTCGCGCCCCCCACTTATAGACGGGCTTACCTGCAAACGCGACCGGATGCGACGACGAATTCGGGCGCGCCGGGGATCGGCTACTTACAGCGGCGCACCGGGTGGGAGCGAGGTCATTTTGCTGGCGCGAACCCGGCGCCACGTGCCCGGGGAAACGCCGAGCCACTCGCGGAAGGCGCGACTCAGGTGAGCTTCGTCGGCGAAGCCCGAGACGGCGGCAGCTTCACGAACGCACAGGCCGCGTTCGAGGTGGCGACGGGCGCTCTGCAGACGAAGCAGCTTTTGGTACCGGTGAGGAGCGATACCGGTGGCTTCTTTGAAGCAGCGAGCCACGTGGAATTTGGACAAGCCCACTTCTCTTGCCAGCGCGTCGAGCGAAAGGGTTTCGGTGAATTCGTCGTGCAGTCGCGCACGCACGCGGCTCATCGCCGGGTGACTGCCGGGCGGGCGCGACGGAGGGCTGCGTTCGCCGCACAGCTCGAGGAGTCGGAGCGTGCTGTCCAAGAACTGTTCTTCGACGAACGCCGGGTCGCGAGCGTGTTGAACGCCAGTGGCCAAGCCGTGAAACGAAGCTTGCAACGCGGGATGGTTGGTCTGTGACACTTTGAGGTGCACGGCACCTCGCACGCCGAGAGACTCCGAAGCGTTCAGGAGCACGTCCGGGCTCCACCAGATCACGAAGAATGAGGCAGGTTCGGAGACGCTGTTGGTGGTGTGCGCCTCGCCTGGCTCCATGAGTTGCATCTGACCCGCGCCGACGGCTTGGCTTTTACCTCGATACGTCCAGGTCGCGTTCAGCGTCTGGTTACCGCCGACCAAGCTTGCCGTGAAGGTATCGTGATGCATCGCCCAATGGCGCGTCGAATCACGCACGCTCCAGAACTCGACTCCCGGCAAGCGGTTCACACGGTGGACGGATAAACGTTCACCCGGACGATCGGTTTCGACGTCTAGAGAAAGAATCCCAACCATTGCTATCTATACGCAGCTCTCCCTCGGACTCGTCCCGAGGAAGACAAGCAGTTCAAGCTATCACGATGGCTGAGAGCTCCTTCAGGCGCGGTCCGGAACGAGCGCACCCGGGCTCGACTCGCAGTCGCTCGCGAGACCGTTCTGTTTCAACCAGGAAACATCGCACCCGCTGGTCTCGAACCGGGATGATTTCGCGCCGCTTTGGGCCTCGGGCGCAAACTGGCACGCGCACGTGTATCGTCGGAGCCGTCATGGCTCGCATCGCGCTCATCTACGCTCACCCGTATCCCAATCGCTCACGCGCCGGCCGCACGCTGCTGGCTTCGGTGAGCAGTTTGGACGGTGTTAAAGTTCGTTCGCTTTATGAACGATATCCGGACTTTTCGATCGATGTTGCTCAGGAACAAGCGTTGCTCGCCGAGGCGGAACTGATTGTTTGGCAACATCCGATTTATTGGTACAGCCCTCCACCATTGATGAGCATGTGGTTCGAGAAGGTGCTCGCGCGCGGCTGGGCATACGGTAAAGGCGGCGCCGCGTTGCGCGGCAAAGCATGCTTGTGGGTGCCGACGACGGGTGGAGACGTGGAAGCTTACCGTGAGGGCGGCATGCATGGTCATTCTTTCGAAAGGTACATCCCACCCGTAGAACAGACCGCGCGCTTCTGCGGAATGGCCTGGCAGCCACCTCTGATTCTGCACGGCTCACATCACACCACGGACGAACAGTTGCACGCGCACGGCCTGGAATACCGCGCACGACTCAGTGCATTTCTTTCGCCCGAACGGGAGAGCACCGCGAACGGCTCCGGAGCAAGCGCATGAGCGATCACGGCCTCTTGTTCGACACCATGGTGTATCTGGCAGCGGCGGTGCTGTTCGTACCGCTCGCCGCGCGCTTCAAGCTCGGCTCGGTGCTCGGCTACTTGCTCGCGGGCTGCGTGATCGGCCCATATTGCTTGCGCCTCGTGCGCGACGTCGAATCGATTTTGCACTTCGCGGAGTTCGGCGTGGTGCTCATGCTGTTCACGATCGGCCTCGAGCTCGACCCGAAGCGCCTATGGGGCCTGCGCGGGCCGGTGTTCGGCGGTGGAGCGCTGCAACTCGGAGTGTGCGGTTCGCTCTTGGCTTTGGGGGCGTGGGCGGTGGGTCTGCCCTGGCAAGCGGCGCTCGTCGCGGGGCTCGCGCTCGCGCTGTCCTCCACCGCGATCGCCGTGCAAACCATGCGCGAGCGGCATTTGCTGGAAGCACCGCTGGGCCGCGCCGGTTTTTCGGTGCTGCTCTTTCAAGACATCGCGGCCATTCCACTGGTCGCTCTGGTGCCACTGCTCGCTGGCGGCAAGACCCAAGGCGGCGTGCTCGCCGCGCTGAAGGTGCTGGCCGCAATTCTGTTCGTGATCGTTGCTGGCCGCTATCTGACGCGACCGCTCATGCGCATCATGGCTCGCACGGGCATGCGCGAGGTGTTCACTGGTTTTTCGCTGCTGCTCGTGGTCGCGATCTCGGAGTTGATGGACGCGGTCGGCGTGTCGATGGCGCTCGGTGCGTTCTTGGCCGGTGTGGTCTTGGCAGGTTCGGAGTATCGGCACGCGCTGGAGACCGATATCGAGCCGTTCAAGGGCCTGCTGCTCGGCCTCTTCTTCATCGCGGTGGGAATGTCGATCAATTTCGGACTGCTCAGCGAGCAGCCGCTGTTGATTGGCAGCTTGGTCGCCGGATTGACTGCGTTCAAAGGCGCAGGCCTATATGCGATTGCCTCACGCCTCGGCGTGCCGCGCACGCAACGCGGGCTGTTCGCGCTGCTGCTCGCTCAAGGCAGTGAGTTCGGCTTCGTGGTCTTCGGTGTCGCCAGCCGCGCACGGCTGCTGCCCGGCAAGTGGGACGAAATGTTGACGCTGGTGGTGGCGTTATCGATGGCGCTCACACCGTTGCTCCTGCTGGCGAGCGACCGGTTTGCCAAGGGCAGCGCTGGTGAGGAACGTCCAGACGACGTGATCGAGCATCATCACGCTCCGGTGATCATCGCCGGCTTCGGGCGCTTCGGGCAGATCGTCGGGCGCTTGTTGTTTGCCAGTGGCATCCGTGCAACCGTGCTCGACCACGACCCGGATCAGATCGAGATCTTGAGGAGGTTCGGCTTTCGCATCTTCTACGGAGACGCGACTCGCCTGGATTTATTGCATTCCGCAGGCGCCGCACAGGCAAAACTATTGGTCATTGCGCTCGACGACATGGCCGCCAGCATCAAGCTCGCGGAGCTGGCAGAAGAGCACTTCCCGCATTTGCGCATCATCGCCCGGGCGAGAAACGTCGCTCACTACGTGAAGCTGCGCCAGCTGAAAATCCGGCACGTGGAACGGGAAACCTTCGAGTCGGCCCTGCGCGTCGGACGACGCACGCTCGAGCACTTGGGGGTGGCGCCGTACGAAGCCCGTGAACGCGCAGATCGCTTTCGGCTACACAACGTGCAAAACCTGGAAGAGCAGTTGTCCGTGTTCGGCGACGAGAGCCGCCGCTTGTCGCTGGCCAAAGCCGCACGAGCGCAACTCGAAGCGCAGTTCAGCCAAGATGCGGAGGCCCTCGCGGGTCACGGC
The DNA here is from genome assembly GCA_035688655.1 of Polyangiaceae bacterium. Lineage (GTDB taxonomy): Bacteria > Myxococcota_A > Polyangia > Polyangiales > Polyangiaceae > PMG-095. The sequence goes on from DASSMT010000334.1 coordinate 21,917, forward strand.
GGGGAATGGCACCCCGCCGAAGACGACCGAGACGGCAAAAGGCCGCTCGAAGAGCGCGTGCCCGCGGCGCGCGGCTCTTTCAGACCCGATGCCCAGTGAACAACATGACCAGCAGGATCACGACCAAAATGCCGGCGGGAGACCAACCCGCGTAGCCGAAGCGCGAGTGCCCGAGGCCTCCACCGAGCAGGGCGATAATCAACAAGACCAGCAGAATAGTGAACATGAATTGCTCCGTTGTCAGAGCGCCGAGCGGCGCTCGCGGAGCATCGAATGCAATATGGTTGCCAACCGCCCGCTCAGCGGTCCGCGCGGAATTGTCGCGTATCTGGCCGTGCTGGCCGGTGTCGCAATCGGTCTCACTGGCGCACGCTGTCAGCGCGCACTCAGCGGGCGCTGGCGGTGTCGGCAGCGCCCGTGCGCTGCGCGGGCGCCGGCCAAACGTACCTGCGCAGGAAGAAGCCGAACAGCGTGCTCTCGTTCAGTTCGGGCGCGATCTTCGGCGCGCGAGCCGCATGCAGCTCGGGATACTCGCTCCAGTGCGTGCCGGCGTGTTCGTGATGAACGGTGTGGTAGCCGGCGGCGAACACCAGCCAATTCATCCAGCGACTGACGAAGTTACGCGAATGGTCATCGGCTGACGCGTGGTCGCAGCCTACGTGTTGCAAGTAGTTGGTGAACATCATCGACCACGCCGCTGACAGCGCGGGGACCCCGAACGCGCACACGTACACCAAGAGCCCGCGCGACACCCCATGGAGTGTGAGCGCGAGGGCGATGGCGGCCGCATGCCCGAGCACGACCGTCGCAGTCTCGAAAATGACCTGACGAAAGCGCGCGGGATGGTGCAGACGCGCTTCGCGGACATAGCGCCAGATGGCTGGCATTTGTGCGATGCCGGAGCGCGTCGGATAGCAGAGCACCGCCCATAGCGAATCTTTCTTTGCCAGCTCCGAGGTGCGCGTGGCGTCGCCCGGGCCGTCCACGTAGCGGTGATGGTTCTGATTGTGGGTCGGGATCCAAACGAACAGCGGGCAGCCATAGAAGAACGACAGCCATGCCGAATACAGGGAGTTCAGCCGCTTGTTGCGAAAGACCGGCGTATGATTTTGATAGTGCGCGAGCACGCCCGAGCAATACGCGAGATAGAGAGCGAGCGGCAGGAGCCAGAGCGCGAGCTGTGGCTTCGCGTACGACAACGCGGGCAACGCCGGGAACAAGATCAGGGCCCAGAACAGAGTGCGTCGGTCGGCGATGAATCGTAGCTGCATGATAGTTTCCCCGTGCTAACTTCGCGAGCCGCTGATGCGCCGCTCACTGACATCGATCATGCGTTTCGGATTCGGCCTGCGCTATTCGCTTCAGTTTCAGGTTTCATCATGAGCAAGCGCTACGAGAGCAATGCAGCACGAAAAGGGCCCAAGCAGCAGCGCTCGAAGGTCACGGTAGCCGCTATTTTGGACGCTACGGTTCGGGTTTTGGAACAGGAAGGATCGGACGCTGCCACGACCTCCCGCATCGCCGAGGTCGCCGGCGTGAGCGTCGGCACGCTCTATCAATACTTCGCCAACCGTGAAGCCATCCTGGACGCCCTCCAAGATCGTGAGTTCGAGCGGGCGACGGAAATGATGAATCGGGTTTTGACCCGCGGCGCCTACCGCAGCGAGCGCGAGGTCGCGCGTGCCGTGATCGAGGGCTTGCTCGAGTTGCACAGCGCAGCCCCGTCGTTGCATCGCTTGCTGGTGATCCAAGCGCTGAGCGTTACGCCCACCGAGCGCGTGCAGGCCTTCGATCTGCGCATCATCGCCGTCGTGCGCAGCTTCTTGCAACTCGCGAATCTGCGCATTCGCCGCGCGAACGTGGACGCAGCCGCGTTCGTCGTCTACCAAGCGGTGCGCGCGAGTATGCTGGCCTGCGTCGTCGAGCGCCCCGCAGGTCTCGATTCCCGAACCCTGGTGGACGAGCTGACGGATCTGGTGTTGCGCTACTTGGCCGCGGAGTAACGGTCTTCGTCGCCGTTCTGCGGGCCGCGTCGCTGTCCGCACCGGCGTGTTTCGACTCTCACCCAGGGGTGGGCCTGTGGCGCGCAGGCCGTTGCGTTTTGGGTGTCACGCAGGGTCGTCGCTCCGCCTAGACAAACGAAATGACCGCCGCTCGGCTCCGTTCGGCCCTAAAGTCGGTGTTTTTATTGTGTCTATTGGATACGAGCAGTAGTGTAGCGGTCGTCGATCTGGCGTTTTCCAGGAAGAAATCCATGCCGTCGTCCACCCTCGTGAAGGCCGCTCTCGTGCTGTCCCTTGCCGGCGTCGCCTGCAGCCGCAGCGAGCCGAGTCCCACTGCGACGCCCGCCCCCGCGCCGGCCGCCGAGCTCCACGGCACGCCCGACGACGCGGGGCGCCTGAGTATCGAAGTGACCGACCAAGGCTTCGTGCCGGCCAAGGGCACGGTCAAGGTCGGCAAGCCCGTGACGCTCGTCATCACGCGCAAGGTGCAGAAGACCTGCGCGACGGACATCGTGATCAGCGAGTACCAAGTGAACAAGCCGCTGCCGCTGAACGAAACCGTCGAGGTCACGTTCACCCCGCAGAAGCCAGGAAAGATCCACTTTGCCTGCCCCATGGACATGATCACCGGCGATCTCACGGCTGAGTAAAGGGGACCCGATGCGCACTGCCCTCGGCCTACTGTTCGTGCTCGGCTGTGCATTCGGAACCCGCGGCGCGCAAGCCGAGTCCAAGGCGGCACTCCCCAGCGACGCAACGCTCAGTTTGCTCATCGAACAGAGCCTCGCCGCACGGCCCGAGCTCGCCCGCGCGCGCGCCATCGTCCGCGCCAATCAAGAGCGGGTCCCGCAGGCGAACGCCTTGCCCGATCCCATGCTCGAGATCGGCATCCAAAATGACGGCTTCAAGAGCATCGAGATTGGCACGATGGAGACGAGCTACCTCTCGTTCATGGCCAAGCAAACCTTCCCCTGGCCCGGCAAGCGCCGGATGCAGGGGGAGATCGCCGAAACCGGTGTGAGCCAGGCCAAGGCTGCCATTGCCCGTGCCGAGCTCTCGCTCGAAGCAGAGGTTCGCAAGACCTACCTCGACTTGTTGCTGGCGCGCGATCGCCTGGAGCTGCTCGCGCGTTTGGAAGTGCTGTGGCAGAACGCCCAGGCTCAGACGCGCACGCTGTATCAAACCGGCGGCGGCTCGCAGTCGGACATCATGCGCGCCGATCTCGAGCTGCTGCGGCTGCGGCGCCGCCGCCTGGCGCTCGAGACGGAAGACCGCACGCGCGTGCAAGCGCTCAATCGCCTGCGCAACCATCCCCTCGACGAACCCATCCAAACGACCTCGCACCTGCAGGACCTCGGGTCGCCCGAGAAATGGCGCGCGACCTTCCAGCAAGACAAGGCGGTCGCGCGCAGTCCGGAGCTCGCCGCTGCGCGCGACAGCATCACTCGCTACCAGCGCGCCTCCGAGCTCGCCCACCGCGGCTATTATCCCGATTTCACCGTCGGAGCAGCTTACATGTACCGCGGCTCACTGCCGCCCATGTGGCAAGTCACGCTCGCCGGCCCGATCCCGATCTTCGGCGGCAGCAAGCAGAGCCGCGCGGAGGCCGAATCGACGGAGCTCGCGAGCGCTGCTCGCAGCGAAACCGAAGCGCTGACCCAGGCGATCCGCTTTCGCAGCAAAGAGCGGCAGACGGTTTTCGCATACGCGCTGGAAAATCTCGGGATTTACGAGCAGGGCCTTTTGGTTCAATCGCAAGCAACCGCCGAAAGCACGCTCGTGCAATATCGCGCGGGCAAGGTCACGTTCGCCTCCGTGCTCGAAGCGAACGCGGGCTACCTCGCTGACCAAGAGGGCTATCTCCAGTCGCTCGCGGAGGCGCACCGGATCCTGATCGCGGAGGCCGAGATCAGCCTGGACCCGACGCCATTGGGCAGCGCGGGCAGCTCCGGCTCCGGCATGCCGGGCGCGGGCAGCGCGTCTTCGATGCCTGCCTCGAGTTCGAGCGCGTCGAGCGCGGGCGAAGCGGCAGCTCCGAGCGGTTCTGCCGGAGGGATGTAGAAGAACATGACCACCGGTGAGCTTCCCCCACCCCCAGGCCCGCCGACCTCACCTCTGCCGGAACCCCACGTCATGAGTAACGAGCACAACGCCGACGTTCCGCCGACTCGAACCGCAAAGCGCGGATTTGGTGTGGGCGCGCTGGTCGTGGTTGCCGTCC